>NZ_CP145606.1:315155-630310 GCF_028776105.2 Neisseria leonii
ATCAGGTAAATTCAGACGGCTTTGAGAAAATGTTTAAGCCTTATGAGGGGAAGTCAATAAGGCTGCCTGAAAGGTTAGAACCCGATTTGTCTTTTATCGAATATCATCGTACCCATATTTTTGTTTCCAGGTAAGGCTATATGTCTATTTCGTTTGAACGCTTAAAACAGGTAAACGGAAAAACCGTTCCAATTCTATACAGCCATAACCAGTTTGAAGACTATCTTTTCCTGAACACAAAGTTTGATACACCTAGTTCATCAAAACACGGTTTCGGTGATATTTATCAAGACGGCGGCAAATTTTTCCTCAAACTGAATTTGCAGATCAGGTTTAGTTGAAAATTCAGAGTAAGAGAAGCTGTCTGCAATTTTTCAGACCCCGGCTTGAAAGAGCAACCTCATGCAGGAACGTGAAAAGGCTTTGGAGCAGCAGCGACAAATGCAGATACTGTTTAAAGCGATGATGGACGACAAAAACGCATGGGGTATTTGATCTCGGCGTGGAAACGGCGATTTGATAAAATATCCAAATCAAGAAATCAAAGTAATTGAATAGACCAAATCGTAATCTGGCCGTTTGTATTTCGGACAAACGGTTCAGGCAAATCCGCTTTTTTCAGTCTGCAAAAGGAGTTTTTGCAATTAATTAATCAGACTGTTTTACTTTAAAGAAGCATCCTATAACCCGAGAAACCGCAACCGAATCGGAAATCCGCATCCAATTGAGCACTAAACCCAAAATTTTCAGCGGTGCATCAACCGCTTTCGGTGCCGAGCCGAATGTTTGTGCGGGTGCGGTAGATACGTATTGCCGGTGATGAGCTGCAAGGGGTAAAAGGGCGGTTAAATTGGGTTTGGTGCCAAATGCAGTGGAGCGCGATTGGCATACAGAAACTCCCGCCTAAAAACGTTTTCAGGCAGCCTGAAAGCATTTTCTAACTGATGTGCCGAGTCAAAAAGCCATGAAAAAAATCTACCTGATCCGCCATGCGCAGAGTGCTGCCAATGCCGGCAAAGACAGCGATACCGTGAGCCGCGCCAATGCCGATATTCCCATTACCGGATTGGGACGGGAACAGGCGGTGCAGTTGTCGGCCTGGTTGATTGAACACGTTGACAATGTGCAGGAAATTTTTGTTTCGCCTTATTTGCGTACCCGGCAAACCGCCGAACCTTATGTGCAGGCCATGCACATGCAGCCTACTGTGCTGCCTGATTTGCACGAATTCAATTACCTGTCTTTTGCCCATATCTGCGGCAAAACGTTTCAGGATGTGAAAATGCAGTCGGAACGCTATTGGGCACGAAATGATGTGGATTTCAGAGATGGCGCAGATTGCGACAGTTTTGCGTCATTTTTCAATCAAATCGGCCATATCCGCCGCTGTTTTGCCGCAAAGGGCGACGGCGTGTATGTGGTGTTCGGGCATGGTTTTTGGATTGGCGTATTGCTGTGGCAGTTGCTCGGGCGGTATTCAGGCAGCCTGGATATGCAGAAATTCCGCGAATTTGAATTATTGGTGCGCCCGAAAAATACCGATGTGTATCTGTGGCAAATAGATGATAAAACGGAAAGCATCGCTAAGGTCCGCAATACGGACGATAATCGGGAAACCGCATTTCAGGCAGCCTGAAAGTAGATAAGTAAATGTTGTACAAGCCTTTTTTAAAATGGGCCGGCGGCAAGTCCAAACTTGTGCCGTTTATTGAATACCATCTGCCCAAGCAGCCCCGAAAACGCCTGATCGAGCCGTTCGCGGGTTCTGCTGCCGTGTCGATGGCTTTGGATTTTGAAGCCTATCTGTTGAACGATACCAATCCGGACCTGATTGGCTTGTTCCGTATGATTAAGGAAGAAAAGCAGCAGTTTATTGATTATGCACGTTCGTTTTTTACCGCAGAAAATAATCAGGAAAGCCGCTTTTACGAATTGCGGGAAAGATTTAATTCCTCCCGGGAATTAAGTGAACGCTGCGCTTTATTTGTTTATTTAAACCGGCATGCGTTTAACGGTTTGTGTAGATATAACGGCAAAGGTGCTTTCAATGTGCCTTTCGGGCGGTATAAAACACCTTATTTTCCTGAAATGGAAATGTCGGCATTTACTGAAAAAGCCCATCGTATCGAATTGCTGTGCGGCGATTTTCAGACGGCCTT
Organism: Neisseria leonii; assembly: GCF_028776105.2. Classification (NCBI taxonomy): domain Bacteria; kingdom Pseudomonadati; phylum Pseudomonadota; class Betaproteobacteria; order Neisseriales; family Neisseriaceae; genus Neisseria; species Neisseria leonii. The sequence goes on from NZ_CP145606.1 coordinate 317,315, forward strand.
GGATGTGGCCAATGATGACGATATGGTGTATTGCGACCCGCCTTATGTGCCGTTGAGTGAAACGGCTTCGTTTACGGCGTATGCAAAAGGCGGTTTTGATTTAGACGACCAAAGCCGTTTGGCACTAGCGGCGAAGCAGGCTTCCGAACAGTCGCAAGGTGTGTTGATTTCTAACCACGATACGGCATTTACCCGACAAATTTATAAAGATGCGCGTTTAGAAACGGTTGCTGTTCAAAGAAATATCGCGGCGAAAGGCAGCAGCAGGCAAAAAGTAGGCGAATTATTGGCGATATATGGCGAGTGAATTTAACCGGTTAAAAGAAGAGGCAGCTCTTTACTATGCCGGACTAAAAAAATATGTTTCAGACGGTCTTGTCATTTATAACGAGAATGCTTTGACCGTCATGCGCCGTATTCTGGATAAATATCCAAACGGCTGTTTTGACATGATTTTCGCAGACCCGCCTTATTTTTTATCCAATGATGGTTTTACCTGCCAAAACGGGCAAATGGTTTCGGTAAATAAAGGCCAATGGGATAAATCGCAAGGGTTATCTGCTGATGCAGAGTTTTATGAAGAATGGTTACGCTTGTGTTATGCATTATTGAAACCGAACGGTACAATTTGGGTTTGTGGGACGCATCATAATATTTACTTGACAGGCTACCTGATGCAAATCATCGGTTACCATATTTTGAACAACATTACATGGGAAAAGCCCAATCCTCCGCCAAATTTATCTTGTCGTTTTTTTACGCATTCCACAGAAACACTGCTATGGGCAAAGAAAAACAAAAAAGCCAAACATACTTTTCATTATGATGTGATGAAAGCGCAAAATGGCGATAAACAGATGAAATGTGTCTGGCAAATGACACCGCCAAGTAAAGCGGAAAAAGCATTCGGTAGGCATCCCACGCAAAAACCGTTAGCTTTGGTTGAGCGGTGTATTCAGTCGGCTTCTAATATTGGCGATCTGATTTTTGACCCGTTTATGGGGAGCGGAACGACGGGTATAGCGGCTTTAAAAAATGAACGGAATTTTTGTGGGTGCGAGCGGGAGGCGGATTATTTTGAATTGGCAAAGCAAAGATTAACGGCAGAATAATCTGCCGTTAATATGATTAAACGATTTTATGAACTACCCAAGTGCCAGCCTGAATAGCCTTCATAAATTCCTTTTTGAAATAAAAGGCATGATTTTTATTGGAAACGTAGCGGTTATAGGTGGTTGAAAAAATTGGATTATAAGTGCCGTCTGAACGTTTGGAATCTTTGGAGCGGATTTGAATGAATTCCCCATTTGATGTATGGATGAACCCATCGTCTAATTTCCGTATATGTTGATTTAGCAGTTTACGAATGGTTAGGAAATCGTTTTCGAGTTGCTGATAAACCATAGGGTTATGATCCAAACAAATGTGGTACGCGGAGTGGATAAACCAATTATCAGGATTATCACCAACTTTGCAGATAGGTACATACAGCATATTGCGGATTTTTTGGTAAATCCAGCTGTTTTTAAAGGCCAGATCGTCATTGATTAATTCATCAAATGAGCTGGATATTTGAGAGATAAACATTGTTTCCAAAGGTTTGCCTGAAATATCCGATTTATTGGTTTTTAGTTCGCCATCTGAAAAATCGGTAAGGGAAGAAGTATTTTTCAATCCGATAAGTTTTTCCAGAAACTGACCTACGCCACCTTTGTTGATTTTCATATCAAAAGGTAAATATTCGGGAAAGTGATTTTGATATTCTGTTTTTAAGTCAACCAGCGGACGGCCTTGATTTTCTTGTAAAAATGGATAAGCATCAATTAGCTTCATGATTTTCTTTGTCCGGGAAATTAACAAGTTGGGATAAGGGAATATGCAGGGCTTTGGCCAAACGGATGAGATTGAGCAATGCAGGATTTCTTTCTCCCCGCTCAATCATGCCGATATATGTTCTATGCATACCTGCACGTTCAGCCAGCTCTTCTTGACTTAAGTTTTTGCTTAAACGAAGGGTTTTGACATGAGTGCCAAATAGTTTTAAATCATCTGTTTTCATATTGGATATTTTGATTGTTTAGAAAGTCATTTCTACATACAATAAGTATCAATTTAAGAAGGTGGTTTATTTCAGATTCACCATTATCATTATTTGGAGGAAAACTCCCTATGACCTGGGAAACCATAATCGGACTGGAAATCCACGTCCAATTGAATACCAAATCGAAAATTTTCAGCGGCGCGTCTACCGCTTTCGGTGCCGAGCCGAATGCTCATGCCAGTGTGGTGGAATGTGCGCTGCCGGGCGTGCTGCCGGTGATGAACCGCGAAGTGGTGGAAAAAGCGATTAAATTGGGTTTGGCGCTGAATGCGCAAATCAACCGCAAAAACGTGTTCGACCGCAAAAACTATTTTTATCCCGACCTGCCGAAGGGGTATCAGATCAGCCAGTTGGCCCTGCCGATTATCGAGCACGGCAGGCTGGACATTGTGGTGGGCGGCGAGGTGAAAACCATCAACGTTACCCGTGCACATATGGAAGAGGATGCGGGCAAGTCGGTGCACGAGGGTTTGGACGGTGCGACGGGTATCGACCTGAACCGAGCGGGTACGCCGCTGTTGGAGGTGGTGTCCGAGCCGGAACTGCGTTCTGCCGCCGAAGCGGTGGCTTATGCCAAAGCCCTGCACGGTTTGGTAACCTGGCTGGACATTTGCGACGGCAATATGGCCGAAGGATCGTTCCGCATTGATGCCAATGTGTCGGTGCGGCCGAAAGGGCAGGCCGGGTTCGGTACGCGGCGTGAAATTAAAAATCTGAATTCGTTCCGCTTTTTGGAGCAGGCAATCAACTACGAAGCAGAAAGCCAGATTGAAATTCTGGAAGACGGCGGCAAGGTGCAGCAGGCGACCATGCTGTTTGATCCCGAAAAGGGCGAAACGCGCGTGATGCGCCTGAAAGAAGATGCGCACGACTACCGCTATTTCCCCGACCCCGACCTGCTGCCGGTGATGATTTCAGACGGCCAGCTGCAAAAAGCCAAAGACGGAATGCCCGAATTGCCGTCTGAAATGGCGCAGCGTTTTGTGGCGGAATACGGTGTGAGCGAATACGATGCCCGCCTGCTGACCGCCGGCCGTGTTCAGGCTGCCTATTTTGAAACTGCCGCCCAAGCCTGCGGACAGGGCAAATTGGCGGCAAACTGGATGAACGGCGAGTTGGCCGCTATGCTGAACAAAGAAGGGTTGAGTTTGGCCGAGAGCCCGATTGATGCATTGCGGTTGGCCGCTTTGGTCGGCAAAATCGCCGACGGCACATTGAGCAGCAAGCTGGCGAAAAAAGCCTTTGAAGCCATGTGGGCGGAACCGGAAGCGGGCATCGCCGAAATTATCGAAAAATACGGCCTGCAACAGATGACCGACACCGGCGCGATTGAAGCCATGGTAGACGAAGTCCTGGCGGCCAATGCCAAGGCCGTCGAGCAGTTCAAGGCGGGCAACGACAAAGCCCTGAACGCGATTGTCGGCCAAGTGATGAAGGCTTCCAAAGGCAAAGCCAATCCGGCGCAAGTGCAGGATTTGATTAAGGCCAAAATCGGCTGATGCCGGAGGCCGTCTGAAAATGGGGAAAGGTGGTTGTGCGCGTTTTCAGACGGCCTGAGGGTATCGGCGGGATTGGCGGAGAAAGGGGGTAAAGATGAAAACGATGATAGCGGTGTTGGCGGTGTTGGTGCTGACGGCATGCGGTTTCCATTTGAAAGGCAGCGGCCCGGCGGCGTACCGGCTGCCGTATCTAAATTGGTCTGTCGATGGCGGCCCGTTGCAGCAGGAGCTGGAAAGCGCGCTGCGCCGTGCCGGCGGTGAGCCGGCGGCTGACGGCAGGGCGCAGGCTTCGCTGGCAGTGTCGCGGTTTGCCGTTCGGAAAAATGTGTACACCGTTACGCGTGCCGCGCTGATTAACGAATATCTGCTCGAATTGGAGGCGCAGGTTCAGGTTTACCGCAACGGCGAGCCGCTCGGCGAACCGTTTGATGTCAAGGTGCGCCGTCAGATGGATTATGCCGACGGCGAGGCTTTGGGCAGGCAGGAGGAAGAGGCGCAAATCCGGCAGGAAATGCGCCAAGATGCAGCCGAGCAGATTGTCCGCCGTCTGACTTTTGTGGAACAGCGGTAATGGCCGTTTTGCCGATTGAGCAGCTGGCAGCGCAGACGGCGCGGGGTTTGCAGCCGCTGTATGTGATTCACGGCGAAGAGGATCTGCTGCGGGTGGAGGCTTTGGACAGCCTGCGTGCTGCCGCCCGTGCACAGGGCTATGCCAACCGCGAAAGCCATTCGCCCGAAAAACAGGAAGACTGGCAGGCACTGCTGGCTTCGGCGGGCAGCATCGGGCTGTTTGCCGATTTGAAATTGCTGGAAATCCATATTCCCAACGGCAAACCCGGCAAGGCGGGCGGCGAAGCCTTGCAGACTTTGGCGGAAAACCTGCCGCCCGATACCGTGGTGCTGGTGCTGCTGCCGAAATTGGACGGAACGCAGCTGAAAAGCAAATGGTTTTCGGCATTGGCACAGGCCGGACTGACGGTGGAGGCGCGCGCGGTCGGCACGGCCGCTCTGCCGCAATGGATAGCGGCACGGCTGAAACAGCATGATTTGTCGATTGAGGCGGAAGCCTTGGCCTTGTTTGCCGAGCGGGTAGAAGGCAATCTGTTGGCGGCCAAACAGGAAATCGACAAGCTCGCGCTGCTGTACCCGCCGGGCTATTGCGTGCAGACGGCCGATGCAGAGCAGGCAGTGGCCAATGTGGCGCGTTTTGACGTGTTCCAGCTGGCCGGGGCATGGATGGGCGGCGATGCGGCGCGCACGCTGCGGCTTTTGGACGGCTTGGAAGCGGAAGGCGAAGAACCGGTACTGCTGTTGTGGGCGGTGGCCGAAGATGTGCGTACGCTGATCCGTTTGGCGGCCGCGCTCAAACAGGGGCAGAGTGTGCAGTCGGTGCGCAATACGCTGCGGTTGTGGGGCGACAAGCAGACGCTGGCACCGCAGGCTTTGCGCCGTTTGACGGTAGCGCGCCTGATGGCGGCTTTGCAGGAATGCGCCCGCATCGACCGCATCATCAAAGGCGCGGAAAACGGCGAAGCCTGGCCGGAATTTCGCAGTCTGGTGGGCGGTTTGGCCGTCTGAAAGGCCTGTTTTCAGACGGCGTGGCTGGGCGGTATTCTGTTCAAAGAGAATGAATCGGTTTACAATCCGCTGCTTATCTGCCCGGCAGCGGGCAGTTCGGATTTTTGAAAAAGGAAAGTTATGTTGCGCACCATGCTGGGCGGCAAAATCCACCGTGCGGTGGTTACCGGAGCCGATCTGAATTACGTCGGCAGCATTACCGTCGATTCGGATTTATTGGATGCGGCGGGGATTCTGCCGAATGAAAAAGTGGCGGTTGTGAACAACAACAACGGCCAGCGTTTTGAAACCTACACCATCGCCGGTGCGCGCGGCAGCGGCGTGGTGTGTCTGAACGGCGCGGCGGCGCGTCTGGTGCAGCCGGGCGATATTGTGATTATCATGTCGTATCTGCAATTGGACAAAGCAGAAGCAGCGGCTTACCGGCCGAAGGTGGTGCTGGTCGATGAAGCCAACCGTATCCGCGATATTGTGCACGACGAGCCGCCGAATACCGTTTTGTAACTTCATAAGAAAAGAAAGAAACAGCGTTTATGGAACCCAAAATGTTTGTCAAACCCGCGATCCGCATCGGCATCTTGGCCGCAGTGGTGATCGGTATCCTGATTTTGTTCGGTGTTACCTGGTGGGTGGCACTGCTGAGCGTACTATTGGCGGTTGCCGCAGTCGGTCTGACAGCCTGGTGGTGGATCAAGCGGCAGCGGCGGCAGTTTCTGGAACGGATTAAGGCGTTCAATATCACCCCCGAGAGCGGCAAAATCCACCCTGCCGATTTGCGCCGTATGTACAACAGGGGCGGGCAGGCACGGAAAGATGCGGTGAATATCTACTGCATGGCGAACAATAATTGTCCAGAAGCCGAGGCGCACAAAGCATTTAAAGAAATGTCGGTGTACAACCGCGCAGGCCAGATGAAAGCCATGCACGAAATGCAGGCCGCGCAGCGGAAAGGCAAGGGCAAAGGGCGCGGCGGCATCCGCGGTTGATGTCCGTTCAAAACCGAAAGCCCGTCATAATATTAAGGCCGTCTGAAAACGCACTGATGCCGTTTTCAGACGGCTTTTTGGTAGGTCGGATTCTGGAATCCGACTTGTGTGGCGCGGTGGATGTCGGATTTGGAAATCCGACCTGCATAAGGTGGCAGCCGCTATCCAATGTGATGTCAGTAACAGTGATTAAGGTTTTATGCAGTTTTTTTGGCATCAGATGTGGAGCAAGGGTAGCGGTAGGCGGATTCTTGAATCCGACGAATTTGAATCCGGCGTGTATAGCGGAGGATTGGCGGATTTAAAAATCCGGCCTACATCAGGTGGAAGCTGCTATCCAAGATGATGACAGTAGTATCACGCATCAGATGTGGGGCGACGGTAGGTTGGATTCTCGAATCCGACGCGCCTGAATCCGATATGTGTGGTAGAAATTATCGGATTTGAACATCCGACCGACAAAAGGAAAAAATTGCAACAGGCCGTCTGAAAACGGCTTTTGTGTTTTCAGACGGCCTGCGGATTCGGTTGGTCGGTTTAAAACCGGCAGTTTCCATGTGATGTACGCAATTGCGTTCTGCCCAAATCTGTCAGATCTGCTTCGGTGGCGCGGTCTTGGAAATTCACTTCAAAGTTGTCGGGTGCGTAGTCGGGTGGGGATTTGCCGTCGACAAATGCCGCCCATTGGCCGTCCAGATAGGCTTCGTTTTTGGCACAACGCGGCGCGCAGCCGATGTACATCACATTGCTGTCATACGGGCTGTTGTGTTCTGCTTCTACGGAATGCACCACATCGCAATGCCAGAAAACGCAGTCGCCGGCTTCCATATCGGGAATCGGACATTCCGCGTCCAGCAGCAGTTGGTGCCATTGCGGGTAAATACCTAATGTGCGCATCGGTTGTGCGCCGCATAAGTCGTCGTCCGCCACATCGTCCTGCAAGGCGCGCAGCAGGATATAGCTCATGGCATCGGCAATCGGCACCAGTTTGAGCGTGCCGCCGTTTTTGCGTTGCGGCGAGAGCGAAGTCCAGCCTTGGAAGGTGCGGAAAACCGAGGCGTTGGCAGGCGAGGGGATTTCGCGCACTTCGGTGCGGCCGTCGCCGTCAAACGGGTTGTAGTCGCGCCAATTGCCGTTGAAAATATGGCGGTACACATAGCGGAAATTGTCGTCCAGCCAGCGTTCGATGGTGCCGCTGTCCACGTGCGGCGAGAGTCCCAGCGGTTTGGATTTCGGCGGGCGGCGGCGCACGCGGTCGGCATAGGAAACGATATTGTTCGGATCAAAATGCTGTTTGCCGCCCGATTCCGTCTGCCACAGACCGTTGAGAAAACACTGCACGGCTTTCATGCGTTCATCCTGCCGCGCTTCGACTTGCGGCTTGCTCCAATATACGCCGTAAATCTGCGGCTTGCCTTGCGCCAGTGTGCCGAAATAATGGTCTTCGGCCGCGTGTTTGAGGGCTTCTTCAAAATTGTTGCCGTCCAGATAGGCGCCGATGTCGCGGTTCCACTGCTCCGCCCGTTCGCGGTCGAATACGCCGTGTACCACCAAGCAGCCGCGGCGGCGGATGCGGGCAATCTGTTCGGCGGTAACCGTGCCGTTTACAATATCGTCGGCATGAAGCTGCGGGACGGGATGCTTTCCTGCTGCCAGCTCGGCGCGGATTTCGGCAACTTGGGTACCGATGTGGTCGGCCACTTCGTCGAAAACGCGTTTGTAGTCGGGCAGCTTGGCTTTGATTTGTTGTTTGACCGCTTGAATCGCGGCAGCGGTGTTTTCGGGTAGGGGCATATGTGCCATGGATTGCTCCTTTGTTGTTGTGATGGCGGCGCAGGCCGCTTGGAAGCATGATTATGGCAAAAGTATGACGGCCGCCAAGAGGCCGTCTGAAAAAATAGTCAAAGTTTGATAATGTCAAACCGTATGCTTTTAGGCCGCAGTGTGGTGCAGCAGCAGTTGTTGGGTATGCTGCGCCCATTCGATGAGTTTCGCCGAGGGCAGGCGTTCGGCGGCACCGGCAACCGAAATACCGGCCACGGTCTGCCCGCCCACCCGCAGGGGGACGGCGAAAGCGTGCCAGCCCGCTTCGGCTTCAGCCAAATCCAGCGCGTAGCCGCATTCGGCAATTCGGGCCAATTCGGTTTTCAGACGGCCGGACAGTCTGTCTGCCAACAGCAGGCTGCGCGCCGTTTCGGGAATGGTGGCGAGAAAAACTTTGCCCATCGCCGAAGTGGTCAGCCCTTCGCGGCGGCCGCGCGGACTGGGGCGGCCGTGGCGGGTATCGTGTCCCAAAACGTCCAGATAACGGTATTCGCGTGTGCCGCAGGGTGCGGCCAGATAAACGTTTTCGCCGCAGGTGCGGTGCAGGGTTTCCATCAGCGGGCGGAAACGCCGTCGCAGATGTTCGTCGGCATCGGACAGCGGCAGCGTCAAATCGCGCAGGCGCAGGCCCAAGGTATAGGACTTGCCGTCGCGGCCGATATAGCCCAGCGCGGCCAAGGTATTGAGCAGGCCGTGCAGCGTGGCTTTGTTCAGACCGGTTCGGGCGGCCAAATCATTCAGACGGATATGTCCGCCGGCCAGTGCAATCTGTTCCAGAATATACATGGCACGCTCTACCGACTGGATACGGCGGGTTTCATTAATCATGGCGGTGTGTCGGGTTCGGTATCGGCAAAACGCCCCCGGCAGAGCGCACGGGGGCGGAGGCGAAAATGATTCGGATTAAGCGTCTGCTTTTTTCAGGATTTCAAACAGCTGGTCTTTCAGAGCCAGTTTTTGAACTTTCAGCTTCTCGATTTCGTCATGAGCCGAAACGCTGGTTACCGGATTGTTTTCCAGGCCGGTGATTTTGTCGTCCAAATCGTTGTGTTCGTCAAACAGGCGGGCGAAATGCTTGTCTTCCTGTTTGAGTTTGCTGATCAGGTCACGGTATTCGGGAAACATAACGGACTCCTTTGGTTGGAAAGTGGAAAGAAACAGGCCGCAGCCTGTCTGCCGGACACAGCCATTATAGCAAAGTGCGCCGGTTTGCCATACGGGGCATGGGCGGAGTCTGAATAATTTATGAATGAAATTGTTGGGCGCTGTCGGCTTTTTCATGTGGCGGCCGTCGGGATTTCGGTTACAATAGCCGCAAATCCACGCCCCGGCTGCCGCCGGGTTTGTCCGACCCTCAGCATAGGAAGCGAATCCATGTTTTCAAAAAGCGTTACCATCGAAAAATACGATCCCGAATTGGCCGCAGCGATGGCCGATGAAGTTGCGCGCCAGCAAGACCATATCGAGCTGATTGCCTCTGAAAACTATGTCAGCTGCGCCGTGATGGAAGCGCAGGGCAGCCAATTGACCAACAAATACGCCGAAGGTTATCCGGGCAAACGCTATTACGGCGGCTGCGAATATGTCGATGTTGCCGAGCAGCTGGCCATCGACCGCGTGAAAAAACTGTTCGGTGCCGAATATGCCAATGTCCAGCCGCATTCGGGCAGTCAGGCCAACCAAGCCGTTTACGCTGCGGTCTTGAAACCGGGCGACACCATTTTGGGCATGAGCCTCGCCCACGGCGGCCATCTGACCCACGGTGCGAGCGTGAATATTTCCGGCAAACTTTACAACGCGGTTACCTACGGTTTGGACGAAAACGAAGTTCTGGATTATGCCGAAGTAGAACGCCTAGCTCTGGAACACAAGCCGAAAATGATTGTGGCGGGCGCATCGGCCTACGCGCTGCAAATCGACTGGGCGAAATTCCGCGAAATCGCCGATAAAGTGGGCGCATATCTGTTTGTCGATATGGCGCACTATGCCGGTCTGGTGGCCGGCGGCGAATATCCGAACCCTGTTCCTTTCGCCGACTTCGTTACCACCACTACGCACAAAACCCTGCGTGGCCCGCGCGGCGGTGTGATTCTGTGCCGCGACAATACGCACGAAAAAGCCCTCAATTCCGCCATTTTCCCCAGCCTGCAGGGCGGCCCGCTGATGCACGTGATTGCGGCCAAGGCCGTGGCATTCAAAGAAGCCTTGGAACCTGAGTTCAAACAATACGCCAAACAGGTGAAAATCAATGCGGCGGCGATGGCCGAAGAGTTGGTCAAACGCGGCCTGCGTATTATTTCCGGCCGTACGGAAAGCCATGTGTTCTTGGTGGATCTGCGTGCGAAAAACATTACCGGTAAAGCCGCCGAAGAAGCTTTGGGCAAAGCGCACATCACCATCAATAAAAACGCCATTCCGAACGACCCGGAAAAACCGTTTGTCACCTCCGGCATCCGAGTCGGCGCATCTGCCATTACCACGCGCGGTTTCAGCGAAGCCGATGCGCGCGAGCTGGCGAATCTGGTGGCCGACGTACTGGAAAATCCGCAGGACGAAGCCACGTTGAACCGTGTGGCCGCAGCGGCCAAAGCCCTGTGCGATAAAAATCCGGTTTACGGCGCATAAAGCCGCCTGCCGCCGTCAGGCCGTCTGAAAAAGGCTGGATATGCCGATTTTCAGACGGCCTCTTTTTCGTTTACAATAGTCGTTTTGTTTGATGCGGGCGTGCATGAAAACCGTAGAAAAAAGTGTGCTGGTGCTGCACAGTGCGGCGCAGATGTTCGATCTGGTGGACAGGGTGGAAGACTATCCGCAGTTTCTGCCGTGGTACGGCCGGACGGAAGTGCTGATGCGGACGGAAAACGAACTCAAAGCGCGGCTTTATATGGATTACCGCGGCGTGAAACAGTCTTTTGCCACGCACAACCGCAACACCCCCGGCGAAGCCATCAGCATGGATTTGCTCGAAGGACCGTTTAAAACCCTGAACGGCACATGGCGGTTTGTCGATTTGGGCGACGATATGTGCCAAGTGGTGTTCAAACTGCAATACGATTTTGCCAATCCGATGCTTGCGGCATTGATCAGTCCGGTATTCGGCCATCTGGCGGGCAAATTGGTTGATGCGTTTACCGCCGAGGCAGACCGACGTTATGGCCGCTGATATGCCGGAAATCGAAGTGGCTTACGGCACGGCAGCGCAGCAGTTTCTGCGGCGTTTTGCCGTAGAGCAGGGGACGACGGCACGCGAGGCGGTGCATTTGAGCGGCTTGGCGGCCGTCTGCCCCGCAGCGGATTTGGCCGCGCCCGTCGGCATTTTCGGCAAGGCGGTGGCCGACGATACGGTTTTGCGTGCAGGCGACCGGGTAGAGCTGTACCGCCCGCTGCAAATCGATCCCAAAGCAGCACGCCGTCTGCGCGCGGCAAAACGTGCAGAAGAAAAAACAGAAAGCAAGATATGACCATCCGCCTGATTGCCGGTTTGGGCAACCCCGGCCGTGAATACGAACATACCCGCCACAACGCGGGCTTTTGGTTTGCAGACGAATTGGCCTGGCAATGGAAAGCCGTTTGGAAAGAAGAAAAAAAATATGCCGGACAGGTGGCGCGTGTGGCGCATGAAAACGGCGAAGTGTGGCTGCTCAAACCCGATACCTTTATGAACCTTTCGGGTAAGGCTGTGGGCGCACTGGCGCAGTTTTACAAAATCAGGCCGGAAGAGATTCTGGTGGTGCACGACGAATTGGATATTCCCTGCGGCCGCATCCGTTTCAAACGCGGCGGCGGCAACGGCGGACATAACGGCCTGAAAGACATTCAGGCCAAGCTCGGCACGGCGGATTTTTACCGTCTGCGTTTGGGCATCGGCCACCCCGGCGACCGCAATCTGGTCAGTGCCTATGTGCTGAACAAACCCTCTGCCGAGGACAGGCAGAAAATCGATGAGGCGGTAGGTAAATCGCTCAAAGGCCTGCCGCTGGTGATGGCGGGCGATTTCGAGGCCGCCACGCGTTTTTTGCACAGTCATGCTTGAACGTATGTCGTGAAATATTTCGGTTTTTTCTGCTGATGAATATGCTGCCCACATTTGCCGATTTATTGGGCAACAGGCTCCCTGATACACTTTCGGCCGGAGCCTGCCGGACGGGACACAGCCGCCTTTGCCGCAGATGCTTGACCAAGGCGGGAGAATATGATGCAGGCGGCGGACGGCCGCACGGTCAGATTACAGGGGGCGGACATTGTGGAAGGAGACCGGCAGCCTCCCGGCCTGCCGCTTTGGCAATGGCGTATCCAAACCGCAGACAAACATCTGCGCAACAACATATGGGCGCAGTCAGGCCGTCTGAATACCGCAGGTACGCTGTTTTCAGACGGCCGCAATCCGGCCGCGCCATCAGGAAACGGATAGATGAAACTGACTTTACTGTTTCGCGAATATTGCAGCCTGTGCCACAGAATGCGCGAGATGCTGCAACCTTTTCAGACGGCTTACGGCTTTGATCTGGACATCATCGACATCGACGATTTTCCCGATTTGGAGCGGCAATATAACGAAAAAGTCCCGGTGCTGCTGCACGGTGCGCACGAAATCTGCCATTGGCACTTGGACGAAGCCGCCCTGCTGGCTTATCTGGGGCAGGCGGGCGGTACGGCCGGACGCGGGACATAGCTGCACTTCGGGGAACACGGAATGGTGTTCCGATTCAGTTTACGGCACGGCGGAAGGCCGTCTGAAACGGGCAAAAACACCGGTTTTCAGACGGCATGAAGCCGACTAGGTTTGTTATTTCGGAAATCCAATATGGCAGGTAACACATTCGGACAAATTTTCACAGTCAGCACCTTCGGCGAAAGCCACGGCCCGGCTTTGGGCTGTATCATCGACGGCTGTCCGCCCGGTCTGGCTCTGGACGCGCAGGATATTCAGGCCGATTTGGACCGGCGCAAACCCGGTACCAGCCGCCATGTCACCCAGCGGCGCGAAGCCGACGAAGTGGAAATTTTGTCGGGCGTATTTGAAGGGCAGACCACGGGTACGCCCATCGCGCTCCTGATCCGCAATACCGACCAGCGCAGCAAAGACTACGGCAACATCGCGCGCCAATTCCGTCCCGGCCATGCCGACTACACCTATTGGCACAAATACGGTATCCGCGACTACCGCGGCGGCGGCCGCTCTTCCGCCCGCGAAACCGCCGCGCGCGTGGCGGCCGGTGCGGTGGCGAAAAAATGGCTGCGCGAAACGTTCGGCACCGAAATCGTGTGTTGGGTAACACAAGTGGGCGAAGTTGAAATTGCTTTTGAAAACGAAAACTTTATCGGCCAAAACCCGTTTTTCGCCGCCAATCAGAGCCAAATCGCCCAACTGGAAAACTATATGGACAGCGTGCGCAAATCGCTGGATTCGGTGGGCGCGAAACTGCACATCGAAGCGCGCCGTGTGCCGGTGGGCTTGGGCGAACCGGTGTTCGACCGTCTCGATGCCGATATCGCCCACGCCCTGATGAGCATCAATGCGGTCAAAGGCGTGGAAATCGGCGACGGTTTCGATGTGGCCGCGCAGCGCGGCAGCCATCACGGCGACGAAATGACGCCGCAGGGTTTCAAATCCAATCATGCAGGCGGCATTTTGGGCGGTATTTCCACCGGCCAGACGATTACCGCCAATTTTGCCGTCAAGCCCACCAGCAGCATCGCCACTGCCCGCGACAGTATCGACATCGACGGCCGCCCTGTCGAAATCGCCACACACGGCCGCCACGACCCCTGCGTCGGACTGCGTGCCGCGCCGATTGCCGAAGCCATGCTGGCACTGGTGCTGATGGATCATGCCTTGCGCCACCGCGCCCAGAATGCCGCCGTGCGCGTGGCTACCCCCGATATTGCACGCGGGAAGAAATGATTTACCTCGGCGGGGGCTTTCCGCTAAAATGTCCCCCGTTTTGCCGTATTGATTGACAGGATAAACACCATGAACCATGAAACCGCTTTGGGTGCCGCGCTGAAATCGGCCGTGCAGACCATGAGCAAGAAAAAGCAGACCGAAATGATTGCCGACCACATCTACGGCAAATACGATGTGTTCAAACGCTTCAAGCCTTTGGCTTTGGGCATCGATCAGGATTTGACGGCCGCGCTGCCGCAATACGACCCAGCATTGATTGCCCGCGTGCTGGCCAACCACTGCCGCCGTCCGCGCTATCTGAAAGCCGTTGCGCGCGGCGGCAAGCGTTTTGATTTGAACAACCGCTTCAAAGGCGAAGTCAGCCCCGAAGAGCAGGCGGTAGCCGCCCAGCATCCGTCCGTACAGGAAGCTCTGGCGCGTCAGGCGGCCAAGCAGGCAGAGGCTGCCGAAGCCGTACCGTCTGCGGCCGAACCGGTTGAGACCGTGGCAGAAGCCGTTGCACAGGAAACCGTACAGCAGGAAGCCGCAGCCGAATAATCGGAGCAGCCGGTCAAAGCCGAACTGTTTCAAAGGCCGTCTGAAAACGCTCGCGGTAAGCTGCGTTTTCAGACGGCCTTTTTGCACCATATGGCTGTGTCGGGCGGCATTGTCCAATGCTTGCCGCCGCTGCCGTGTGAAACGGCTTTGGCGTATCAGCGGTAGCGCGACAAGCCCAAATCGCCCGTTTCGATTTCGGGGACGGTATCGGAAACCAAGTCGGCGGCGAGTTTGCCCGAACCGGCGGACATCGTCCAGCCCAGCGTACCGTGGCCGGTGTTGAGTATCAGATTGTCCCAGCCGCAGCGGCCGATTAAGGGCGTGCTGTCGGGCGTCATCGGGCGCAGGCCGCTCCAAAAAGACGATTCGGCGGTGCGCCCGCCGCCGGGGAAAAGGTCGTTCAAAACCCGCTCCAGCGTGGCACGGCGTGCGGGATTCAGACTCAGTGCGTAGCCCGACAATTCGGCCATGCCGCCCACGCGGATACGCCGGTCGAAGCGGGTGATGGCGACTTTGTAGGTTTCGTCCAATACGGTGGACTGCGGGGCGGAGGATTCTTGATCCAGCGGCACAGTAATCGAATAGCCTTTCACGGGATACACCGGCAGGTCGATGTCCAGTTGGGCGAGGGCGGGGCGGCTGAAACTGCCCAGCGCGCAGACGAAACGGTCGGCCTCAAAACGTTTGCCGCCCGCATAAACCGCCGTGATGCGGCGGGCTTCGCTGTCGAAAGATTCGATAGCGTGGTTGAAGAAAAAGCGTACGCCGTCGCGGGCGCATAAATCGGCCAGACGTTTGGCGAACAGGGCGCAGTCGCCGGTGGCATCGTTGGGCAGGTGGAGCGCGCCGGCCAGTTTGTTTACGCTGGCGGCCAGTCCCGGTTCGTATTGCAGGCATTCGGCGGCGGACAGTTCGCTGAACGGCACACCGTAGGCCGCCAAGACCGCCATGTCTTTTTTCGCCGCAGCCACTTCTTTGTCGGTGCGGAACACTTGCAGCGTACCGGCCTGACGGCCTTCAAAGGCAATGCCCGTATCGGCGGCCAATTGCCGGAACACGCTGCGGCTGTATTCGGAAATGCGCACCATGCGCGCTTTGTTTTCTTTATAGCGTGCTTCGGTGCAGTTGGTGAGCATCTGCCGCAGCCAGCGTATCTGGAACGCGCTGCCGTCGGGACGCAGAATCAGCGGCGAATGCGGCCGCGTCAGCCATTTGGCCGCTTTGAGCGGAATGCCGGGCGCCGCCCACGGCGTGGTATAGCCGTAGGAAAGCTGGCCGGCATTGGCAAAACTGGTTTCTTCCGCCGCCGCTGCGGCACGGTCGATAACGCTGACTTCGTGCCCGGCACGGCGCAGAAAATAAGCAGTGCATACGCCGATGATACCGGCACCCAAAACGACAACATTCATCATCATCTCCCCATGCCGCCGCAGCGGCCAGAAACAGAAAAACGGTTTGGTCTCGGACAGCCGCATCGGGCGCGGAGGAAGCGGTATCCGTTTTCCCGTCCGCCGCCCGATGCGGCCGTGCCATTTTAGCAAAGCGGCAGGCGGACGGCAGCATCTGCCGAAAATAAAGCAGGCCGGTTTTCAGACGGCCGATGCCTTGAAAGGCCGTCTGAAAACCCGCATAATCGGCTTTTCCGTCCCCTACGAAAAGGTTTCCCCATGGCTTCACAACTGGCCAATGCCATCCGTTTTCTTTCCGCCGATGCCGTACAGAAAGCCAATTCCGGCCACCCCGGTGCCCCGATGGGCATGGCCGACATGGCCGAAGTGCTGTGGCGCGACTTTCTCCGGCACAATCCGGCCAACCCCAAATTCTACAACCGCGACCGCTTTGTGCTGTCCAACGGCCATGCCTCGATGCTGATTTACAGCCTGTTGCATCTCACCGGTTACGATGTTTCCATCGACGACTTGAAAAACTTCCGCCAATTCCACAGCAAAACGCCCGGCCACCCCGAATACGGCTACACCGACGGCGTGGAAACCACCACCGGCCCGCTGGGGCAGGGCATTGCCAATGCCGTGGGCATGGCTTTGGCGGAAAAAATACTGGCCGAAGAATTCAATGCCGGCGGCCTGAATATTGTCGATCACTACACTTATGTGTTTCTCGGCGACGGCTGCCTGATGGAGGGGATTTCGCACGAAGCCGCTTCTTTGGCGGGTACGCTGGGTTTGGGCAAACTGGTGGTGCTGTACGACGACAACAATATTTCCATCGACGGCAAGGTGGACGGCTGGTTTACCGAAAACATTCCGCAGCGTTTCGCAAGCTACGGCTGGCATGTCGTCCCCGATGTGGACGGCCACGACCGCGAAGCCGTGCGCGCAGCCATCGAAGCGGCGCGCGCCGAAACCGGCAAACCCTCGCTGATCTGCTGCAAAACCTTAATCGGCAAAGGTGCGGCCAATAAAGAAGGCAGCCACAAAACCCACGGCGCGCCGTTGGGTGCGGACGAAATCGAAGCCACGCGCCGTCATCTGGGCTGGCCGTATGCCGCGTTTGAAATTCCGCAGGAAATTTACGGGCAATGGAACGCCGTGGCTGCGGGTGAAAAACTGGAAGCCGAATGGAACGCGCTGTTTGAGCAATACCGTGCCAAATTCCCTGAAAAAGCGGCCGAATTCGTCCGCCGCATGGAAAACCGACTGCCGGAAAACTTTGATGCCCATATTCAGACGGCCTTGAAGGCGGTGTGCGAAAAAGGCGAAACCATCGCCACACGCAAAGCCAGCCAGAACAGCATCGAAGTGCTGGCACAGGTGCTGCCCGAGCTGGTGGGCGGTTCGGCCGACCTGACCCCGTCGAACCTGACCGACTGGTCGGGCAGCACGGCGGTCAGCACACGGCAGGGCGGCAATTATGTGCATTACGGCGTACGCGAATTCGGCATGGCCGCCATCATGAACGGCATGACGCTGCACGGCGGCGTGAAGCCTTTCGGCGCAACCTTCCTGATGTTCAGCGAATACGCCCGCAACGCGCTGCGCATGGCGGCTTTGATGAAAATCAATCCCGTATTTGTGTTTACCCACGATTCCATCGGTTTGGGCGAAGACGGCCCCACCCATCAGCCCGTCGAGCAGACGGCCACCCTGCGCCTGATTCCGAATATGAACGTGTGGCGGCCGTGCGATACCGCCGAGAGTCTGGTAGCGTGGGCCGAAGCGGCCAAAACGGCTGATACGCCGTCCTGCCTGATTTTCAGCCGCCAAAACCTGCCGTTTGTCGAACGCAGCGAAGCGCAGTTGGCCGACATCAAGCGCGGCGGCTATGTGTTGTCGGAAGCAGAAAACGCCCGTGCGGTCATCATCGCCACCGGTTCGGAAGTCGAATTGGCTTTGGCGGCACAAAAACGCTTGGCCGACGAGGGCGTGGCGGTCAATGTGGTGTCCATGCCGTCGACCAATGTGTTCGACCGCCAAGATGCGGCCTACCGCAACCGCGTTTTGCCGAAAGAGCTGCCGCGTGTGGCGGTAGAAGCGGGCGTGCGCGACGGTTGGTATAAGTATGTCGGTTTGGACGGTGCGGTGGTCGGCCTCGACCGCTTCGGCGAATCGGCACCGGCGGAAGAGTTGTTCGCCCATTTCGGCTTTACGGCCGAAAATGTGGCCGAAACGGTGAAAAACGTGCTTGCCTGATTTTAGGGATAAAAAGCCGTACTGTATCAGGCCGTCTGAAAACGGGTTGCCCGTGCAACGCTGTTTTCAGACGGCCTTTTGGCGCGGGCAGAACTTAGGGCAGCAGCGGAGCGTGCCGCAGGCCGCTGTCTTCGGCCAGGCCGAACATGATGTTCATATTCTGTACCGCCTGTCCGGCCGCGCCTTTGACCAGATTATCCTGTACGCTCAGCAGAATCCATACATCGCTCTGCGGTGCCTGTGTGATGCTGATGCGGCAGAGATTGGCACCGCGCACGCTGCGCGTTTCGGGTGTGCTGCCGGCGGGCATTACATCGACAAAACGGCTGCCGCGGTAGAAATCTTCGAGCAGCTGCTGCGGTGTGCAGCCGGGTTTGAGGTGAAGATAAGTGGTGGCGTGCATACCGCGTATCATCGGCGTGAGATGCGGTACGAAAACCAAGCCTTCGGCCACGCCGCGTTGCAGACTGTCGATGGTTTGGCGGATTTCGGGCAGGTGACGGTGTCCGCCGATACCGTAGGCTTTGAAGTTGTCGCCCGCTTCGCACAGCAGCGTGCCGACGGCGGCTTTGCGTCCCGCGCCGGACACGCCCGATTTGCAGTCGGCAATCAGCGGCCGGTTTTCCTGCAACGCGCCTGCTTTGAGCAGCGGCAGCAGCGCAAGCGAAACGCAGGTGGGGTAACAGCCGGGGTTGGCGACCAGCTGGGCGGCGGCGATTTCGCTGCGGCGGTATTCGCTCAAACCGTACACCGCTTTCTGCACCCATTCGGGGGCGGTATGTTTCATGCCGTACCACTGTTCCCATTCGGCCACATCTTTCAGACGGAAGTCGGCCGACAAATCGACGACGCGCACACCGGCCGCAAGCAGGGCGGGTGCTTCCTGCATGGCGACGCCGTTGGGTGTGGCGAAAAAGACGACATCGCATCCGGCCAGCGCGGCATGGTCGGGCGTTTGGAAATGCAGGTCGTAAACGCCGCGCAGACTGGGGAAATAGTCGGCAATATGGATACCGGCTTCGCTGCGGCTGGTGACGGCAGCCACTTCGACATCGGGGTGGCAGGCGAGCAGGCGCAGCAGTTCGACACCGGTGTAGCCGGTGGCGCCGACAATACCGGCGCGGACGGGGCGGGTTTTCATGGCGGGGCAGTCCGTGGCAAAAAACGGCAGTGTACGCCCAAATGGCCGCCGCCGCCAAGCATCAGGCCGTCTGAAAACGGCTGCCTGCTTTTCAGACGGCCTCAAACGGTACGGTTGTGGCATAATGGCCGTTTTGGGAGAGAGCTATGAGCGATACGCAAAACCGCATTACCGCCGCCGACAAGGCGCAGATTCTGGCCGAGGCACTGCCGTATATCCGCCGCTTTTCCGGCAGCACGTTTGTGATTAAATACGGCGGCAATGCCATGACCGAGCCGCATCTGAAAGAGGGTTTTGCCAAAGATGTTACGTTGCTGAAACTGGTGGGCATCCATCCGGTGATTGTGCACGGTGGCGGCCCGCAGATTAACCGGATGCTGGAAAAAGTGGGCAAAGAGGGCGTGTTCGTGCAGGGCATGCGGGTAACGGACGAAGAAACCATGGGTATCGTGGAAATGGTGCTCGGCGGCAGCGTGAACAAAGAAATCGTCTCGCTGCTGAATCTGCACGGCGCGAAAGCGGTGGGCATCACCGGCCGCGACAATCATTTTATCCGTGCCAAAAAGCTGTTTATCAATACGCCCGAACGTAACGGCGTGGACATCGGCCAAGTCGGCGTGATTGAGGGCATGGATATTTCGCTGATTAAGGGTATGGTGGAAGGCGGCTATATCCCCGTTGTCGCACCGATCGGTGTCGGACGTCAGGGCGAGGCGTTCAACATCAATGCCGATTTGGTGGCGGGCAGGCTGGCCGAAGAGTTGCAGGCGGAAAAGCTGATTATGATGACCAACATCAGCGGTGTGATGGACAAAGAGGGCAGACTGCTGACCAATCTCACGCCTGCCGATATCGACGCGCTGGTGGCCGACGGCACGCTGTACGGCGGTATGCTGCCGAAAATCAGTTCGGCCGTAGAGGCGGCGGCCAACGGCGTGAAGGCCGTGCATATTCTCGACGGCCGCGAATTAAACGCGCTGCTCCTGGAAATCTTTACCGATAAAGGTGTCGGCTCGATGATTTTGCCGGGTTGAGGAGGCCGTCTGAAAACTTGCCCGCGTAGGTCGGATACTTGGTATCCGACATTTTTATTTACGGCTCGTCCGCGTGTTGGACAGTAGGATTTTGCGGTTTGTCGGATTCGGGAATCCGACCTACGGTTGGAAATCTTTTGTCGGACGGGCGCGGGTTTTCGATTGAGGCTGTCTGAAAACTAAGGTGGGCCGGGACATTTTTACATTTCGTTCGCGTGTCGGCAGTGTGCTTTGGCAGTTTGTCGGATTCAAGAATCCGACCTACGGCTGGAAATCCTTTGCCGGGCAGGTGCGGATTTCCTATTGAGGCCGTCTGAAAACCAAGGTAGGTCGGATACTTGTATCCGACATTTTTTCTTGGCCGCATACAAAAGCCCTGTTTTCCGGTTGGGAAAACAGGGCTTTCAGACGGCCTGAATCAGTGTTCCAAATCGCCGGTCAGGCGCACTTTTCCGCTGTTGTCGTGCGGCATGATCAGGTTCATCAGCAGCGCGGCGGTACCGCCCATGCAGATGGGGTTTTGGAACAGCTCTTTGAGCGGCAGCAGGGCGAACACTTCGGGTTTGAAGCTCACGCCCAAGCCCAAACCGATAGAGGTGGCGGCAATCACGGCTTCGCGGCGGTTGATGCCGTTGGTCATGATGATGCGCACGCCGGCCACGGCAATCAGGCCGAACATCAGCACCATCGTGCCGCCGATAACGGGGCTGGGAATGGTGGTAAACGCGCGGCCGATCACGGGAAACAGCCCCAGCAACACCAAAATGGCGGCAATATATTTGCCCACATGGCGCGAGGCCACGCCGGTCATCTGAATCACGCCGTTGTTTTGCGCGAACGTGGTTAAAGGCAGCGAACCCAGTGCGGTGGCAATCACCGATACCAAGCCGTCGGCAAATACGCCGCCGCGCAGGCGTTTTTGGAAACCGTCGCCCTCGTAATCCTCGCCCGACACCATCGCCGTAGCCGTCAGGTCGCCCACCGCTTCAAAAATGCTCAACAGATATACCAGACCGGCGACCAAAAACGGAATCAATTGGAAATCGAAACCGTATTTGAACGGCACGGGCACGGTAATCAGGGGCAAATCGTTTAATACGGAAAAATCCACCATGCCCAAAAACAGCGCGACAACATAGCCCGCAATCATGCCCACGGCGATGCCGCTCATGCGCAAAAGCGGGTTTTTCAGGCTGTTGAAAAACAGCACGACGGCCAGCACAAACGCCGCCAGCGCGATATTCTGCCATGCGCCGAAAGTGTCGTTGCCCATGGCCGCATAGCCGCCGCCGAATTCGGTAATCGCCACGCTGATTAAGCTCAGGCCGATCATCATCACGACCACGCCGCTGACGGTGGGCGTAATCACTTTTTTCAAATACGGCAAAAGCCAGGCGGAACCCGCTACCAGAAACGCGCCGACAAACGCCACGCCGAGCAGGGCGGAAAGCATGGCGTGTTCGTCCAAGCCCTGTTCCTTCATGCCCAAGCCCAGCGAAATCATCACGCCGACAAACGAAAAATTGACCGACTGAATCGACAGCATACCCGAACCGACCGGCCCGAAGCGGTTCACTTGCAGATAAGTGCCGATGCCGGAAGCAACCATCGCCATCGACACCAGATAAGCCGTCATTTCCGGCGGCAGGTTCAGCGCGCCGCCGACAATCAGCGCGGGCGTAATCATCGGCACGAAAATGGCCAAAAGATGGGTAACGGCACTCAAAAGGGCGTTGGCAAACGGCGGTTTGTCTTCCAAACGGTAAACCAGATCGGGAGATTGGCGGTGCGGTGCAGACATGATGCGGGCTTTCTGTGAAAAAAGCGCGGATTGTAGCGCGTTTCCCGTTTGTTTGCATGATTGAACGCAAAGGCCGTCTGAAAACCCGTGTTCCGGTTTTCAGACGGCCTTGATGACGGCGGATCAGCGTTTTTGCAGAACCACCGAACCGATGGAATAGCCCGCGCCGAAGCTGGACAAAACGCCGGTGTCGCCCGCAGCCAGGCCGCCGCTGTGCAGATGCAGTGCAATCACGGAACCGGCCGAGCTGGTGTTGGCGTAGCGGTCGAGAATAATCGGCGCCTCATCGGGGCGGGCATCGCGGCCGAGAATGCGGCGGGCGATTAATTCGTTCATGGCGGTGTTGGCCTGATGCAGCCAGAAGCGTTTCACGCTTTCGGGCGCGATGCTTTCGGCCGCCAGATGTGCGGCAATGTGTTCGCCCACGGCAGGGCAGACTTCTTTGAACACTTTGCGTCCGTTCTGGACAAACAGTTTGTCGGCGGCCAGCGGGTCGTTGCCCGCTTCGCAGCGGTTGAGAAAGCCCGCATTGTTGCGGATATTGTTGGAAAACTCGGTGTAGAGTCTGCAGCTTCGGATACGGAAGCCCAAGCCGGGTTCGGCCAGCTCCTCTCGCTCGATGATGATGGCGGCGGCCGCGTCGCCGAAGATGAAATGGCTGTCGCGGTCGCGGAAGTTCAGGTGTGCCGAACAGATTTCGGCATTGACAATCAGCGCGCGGGCGGCAGAACCGGCGGCAACGGCATGGGCGGCGTTCTGAATGGCGAATGTGGCCGAAGAGCAGGCCACATTCATATCGTAGGCGAACCCTTTCGCACCGAGGGCGGCCTGAATTTCCACCGCCATGGCCGGATAGGCGCGCTGCATATTGGAATTGGCGACAATCACCAAGTCGATGTCGCTGCCGGACAAACCGGCGCGGGCTAAGGCATCTTCTGCCGCTTTAACCCCGATTTCGGCTTGCAGCGACAGCTCGTCATTGCTGCGCGGGGCAAAAACGGGGTGCATGACATCGGGGTTGAGAATGCCGTCTTTATCAATCACATAGCGGCTTTTGATGCCGGAGGCTTTTTCGATAAACGCGCTGCTCGATTCGGCCAGCGGCTCGCGTGTTCCGGCGGCGATTTCGGCTTGGTGTGCTTCGTTGTGGCGGGAAACATAGGTATTGAATGCGGCCACCAGTTCATCGTTGCTGATGCTGTGGGGCGGGGTGTAGAGACCGGTGGCGCTGAGCACCACATCAAATTGCGGCATGGCGGCTCCTTTGGAATGGGAAACGATAGGGCGGCAGAATAACGCTTTTGGATACCGTCGTCAAAAAAATGTCATGAAACGGCAGAGCCGTCAGGTTTCAGACGGCCTGTGAGGGAAAAAGGCGGATACCCGCATCGGGCATAAGCGGTTATTGGGCGGGAAACCCGATCGGCAGCCATGCCGTGATGCCGTCTGAAACGGGGAATGTAGGTCGGATACTTGTATCCGACCATAGCCGGGTTGTTGGGGGGGCTTGAATCCGATATGCGGGTTGGCAGCAAAAAGGGACAGAATCAGACTGTCGGTTTGCGCCCGAAGTAGATCAATCCTACCGCCCCCAGTACCACCATCGGCAGGCTCAGCCATTGTCCCATCGACAGGCCGAGCGTGAGCAGGCCGAGGTAGTCGTCGGGCTGGCGGAAGTATTCGGCGATAAAGCGGAAGACGCCGTAGCCCGCCAGAAACAGGGCGGAAATTTGGCCGGTAGGACGCGGTTTGCGGGCAAACAGCCATACCAGCACAAACAGCAGCAGGCCTTCCAAGGCAAATTGATACAGCTGGGACGGGTGGCGCGGCAGGCTGCCGTATTGCGCCAGCCATGCGGCGGCCTGCGGATTGGCGGCGGCCAGCGCGGCATCAGCCTGTTGCGCCTGAGGGAAACCCATCGCCCAGAATTTGGCCGGGTCGGTCAGCCGTCCCCACAGTTCGCCGTTGATAAAGTTGCCCAGACGGCCGCAGGCCAGACCGAGCGGCACCAGCGGGGCGATAAAGTCGCTCACCTGTAAAAAGCGCAGGCCGTGTTTGCGTGCAAACAGCCACGCGGCGGCCAATACGCCCAAAAAGCCGCCGTGGAACGACATGCCGCCCTCCCAGACTTTGACGATGTCCAGCGGGTTGGCCAGATAGTAGGCGGGCTGGTAGAACAGGACAAAGCCCAGACGGCCGCCGAGAATCACGCCCAAAATGCCCCATGTGAGAAAATCGTCGAGCATTTCCCGGGTGAAAACGCTGTTGCCGCGCGCAATCAGACGGCGGCCGAGCAGGATAAAGAGGGCGAAGCCCGCCAGATAGCTTAACGCATACCAGCGTATGGCCAAGGGGCCGAGCGAAAGGGCGACGGGGTCGAATTGCGGGTGGATCAGCATGGTGTTTCCTCGATTAGGTTCGTTCCAGCGCGGCGAGCAGTTTGTCGTGGATACCGTTAAAACCGCCGTTGCTCATGATCAGAATATGGTCGCCGGGCTGTGCGGCGGCGGCAATCCGTGCGGTAAAGGCATCGAAATCGCGGTCTGTGCAGGTTTTCTCCCCCAGCGGGGCGAGTGCGGCCGCCGTATCCCAATCCACGCCGCCGCTGTAACAGAATACCAGATCGGCCGCGCGCAGACTGTCGGGCAGGGCGGCTTTGACCGCGCCGAGTTTCATCGTGTTGGAACGCGGCTCGAAAACGGCCAGAATGCGCGCGCTGCCGATTTTCTGGCGCAAACCGCCCAGCGTGGCGGCTATGGCGGTGGGGTGGTGGGCGAAATCGTCGTAGACCGTGATGTTTCTGACGCAGCCTTTGATTTCCATGCGCCGTTTCACGTTTTTAAACGCGCCCAAGGCTTCGCAGGCCGTCTGAACGGCGACACCGGCATGGCGGGCGGCGGCAATGACGGCCAGTGCGTTCAGGCGGTTGTGCGCACCCGTCAAATCCCAGGCAATGCGGCCGACGGTTTCGCCGTCCAGCAGCACATCGAACGAACCGTCGTGATCTACGCCGCCGACCTGCCAGCGCGCTTCGCTGCCGAAAGTTTCTACCGGTGTCCAACAGCCTTTGGCCAGTGTGTCGGCGAGGGCGGCTTCCGTGCCGTTGGCGACGATGAGGCCGTCTGAAGGCACGGTGCGCACGAGGTGGTGGAACTGGGTTTGAATGGCGGCCAAATCGGCGAAAATATCGGCATGGTCGAATTCGAGATTGTTCAGAATTGCGGTGCGCGGGCGGTAATGGACGAATTTGGAGCGTTTGTCGAAAAACGCCGTATCGTATTCGTCGGCCTCGATGACAAAAAACGGCGACTGTGAATGCGCGTCTTGGCGCGGTGTCTGCGGCAGGCGGGCGGAAACGCTGAAATTCTGCGGTACGCCGCCGATCAGAAAACCCGGTGCCAAACCGGCGTATTCCAGCACCCAGGCCAGCATCGAAGCGGTGGTGGTTTTGCCGTGCGTACCGGCCACGCCCAGCACCCAGCGGCCCTGCAACACATTTTCCGCCAGCCATTGCGGGCCGGAAACATAGGGCAGACCCCGGTTCATCACCGCCTCAACCACTTCCATGCCGCGTTTGGCCACATTTCCGATGACGTAAACATCGGCGGGAAACTGTGCCAACTGCCCGGCATCGAAACCTTCGTATACGTCTATGCCCAAAGTCTCGAGCTGGGTACTCATCGGCGGGTACATTTTGGCATCGCAGCCGGTTACGCGGAATCCGGCTTCCCGGGCGATGGCGGCCAGGCCGCCCATAAAAGTGCCGCCGATGCCGATGATGTGGATGTGTTTCATCTTGGTTAGGAGGGGTGCAAAAAGCGGTTATTATAGACAATTCGCTGTCTGCGCGATATACGGACGGAAAAAAGGCCGTCTGAAAACGCGTGCTGCGGTTTTCACACGGCCTCTGTGTCGGGCGCGGATTACATGCGCTCGATCATGGCTTTGCCGAAGGCGGAGCAGGAGATTTCGTCGGCACCGTCCATCAGGCGGGCAAAGTCGTAGGTTACCTGTTTGTCGCCGATGGCTTTTTCCATGGAGGAAATCACCAGATCGGCGGCTTCAACCCAGCCCAGATGGCGCAGCATCATTTCGGCCGACAGAATCAGCGAACCGGGGTTCACTTTGTCTTGGCCGGCGTATTTCGGCGCAGTGCCGTGGGTGGCTTCGAAAACGGCGTATCGGTCGGAAATGTTGGCACCCGGTGCGATGCCGATGCCGCCGACCTGTGCGGCCAGTGCGTCGGAGATGTAGTCGCCGTTGAGGTTCAGGGTGGCAATTACGCTGTATTCGGCCGGACGCAGCAGGATTTGTTGCAGGAAGGCATCGGCGATGACGTCTTTGACGATGATTTCTTTGCCGGTTTTCGGGTTTTTGAATGCGCACCACGGGCCGCCGTCAATCGGCTCGGCACCGAATTCTTTTTGTGCCAGCTCGTAGCCCCAGTCGCGGAAGCCGCCCTCGGTAAACTTCATGATGTTGCCTTTGTGTACCAAGGTAACGCTGGGCTTGTCGTTGTCGATGGCGTATTGGATGGCGGCGCGCACCAAGCGGGTAGTGCCTTCTTTGGAAACGGGTTTGATGCCGATGCTGGACGATTCGGGGAAGCGGATTTTTTTCACGCCCATTTCGTTTTGCAGGAAATCGATCACCTTCTTGGCATCCGCGCTCTCGCCGTGCCATTCGATGCCGGCGTAGATGTCTTCGGTGTTTTCGCGGAAGATGACCATATCGGTTTTGCTCGGGTCTTTCAGCGGCGAGGGAACGCCGTTGAAGTAGCGCACAGGGCGTACGCACTGGTAGAGGTCGAGTTCTTGGCGCAGTGCCACGTTGAGCGAGCGGATGCCGCCGCCGACGGGGGTGGTCATCGGGCCTTTGATGGAGACAGAGTATTCTTTGAGCGCTTCCAGCGTCTCTTCCGGCAGCCAGACGTTGTCGCCGTAGATGCGGGTGGCTTTCTCGCCGGCGTACACTTCCATCCAAACGATTTTTTTCTCGCCGCCGTAGGCTTTGGCCACGGCCGCATCGATAACGTCGATCATGACGGGCGTGATGTCCACGCCGATGCCGTCGCCTTCGATGAACGGGATAATCGGATTGTTGGGCACCGCTTGGCCGGGAATGATTTTTTGGCCTTCGGCCGGTACTTGGATATGACTCATGAGTGTCTCCTTGACGGTTGGTCGTTTTTTTGTGGTGCAGACGGCAGATGCCGTAAAAGCGTTTCGCATTATGCGCGATTTTGAGTCAATACGCCAGAGGCGGCAGGCGGAAGGCCGTCTGAAAAACCGTCGGGCGTACAGGCTGCGGAGGGTTTATTCAGACGGCCTCCCGGAACGGGATCCGGCCTCGGGCAGCCAGTTGCCCAGTTCGGCGCGCACTATATCCGTGAGCGCGGCGATCCAGTCGGCACGGTCGTTCAGGCAGGGGATATAGTGAAACTGCGTGCCGCCTGCGGCATGGAACTGTTCGCGCCCGGCCAGTGCGATTTCTTCTGCCGTTTCCAGGCAGTCGGCCACAAAGGCCGGGCAGACGACATCGAGTTTTTCCACGCCTCGGGCGGGCAGCGCGGCCAGCAGGGTTTGCGTGCTCGGGCCTACCCACTTGGCGCGGCCGAACTGGCTTTGGAACGCGACCAGGTAATCGTTTTCGTGCAGACCTAGGGCGGCGGCCAAGAGCGCGGCGGTACGGCGGCATTCGTCAGGATAGGGGTCGCCTTGGCGGTATTGCGCTTCGGGAATGCCGTGGAAACTCATCAGCAGTTTTTGGCCGCGGCCGTTGGCCTGCCAGTAATCGCTGATTAAGCGGCGCAGCGATTCGATGTAGCCCGCATGGCCGGCAAAACCGCGCATCGTGCGTACGGCCATCATATTGCGCTGTTTTTGCAGCTCGGCGAACACTTTGTCCAAGGCGGCCGCACTGCTGGAAGCGGCATATTGCGGATACAGCGGCAGTACCATCAGGCGGGTAACGCCTTGTTTTTTCAGATCGGCCAGCACATCGCAAACGGCGGGCGTGCCGTAGGTCATGGCGTGGCGTACGGTGATTCCGGGCAGGTTGCGGGCGAGGGCGGCGGCGATTTTTTCGGTATAGACCGCCAGCGGCGAGCCGGACGGGAGCCAGATTTTGCGGTAGCCGTGCGCACTCTGTCTGGCACGGAAGGGCAGAATCAGACCGCGCAGCAGCGGCTGCCACAACAGGCGGGGCAGTTCGACCACGCGCGGGTCGGAGAGAAAGTCTTTCAGATAGGGGCGTACGGCTCGGGCAGCGGGTGCGGCGGGTGTGCCCAGATTCATCAGCAAAACGGCGGTGCGGTTTTGCGCATCGTAGGCGACGGGCGGTTCGGGGCGGAAATTCGGCATAACAGATTCCTGAAATTTAACGGGCAACGTTGCCTGTGTGATCCGATTCGGCGGCTTCCGGCGGCGGAAGAAAACTGCTGCTGTCGCGATACGGCGTGGCTTCGATTTCCGCTTCGGCTTCCGAAGCGGAAGGCGTACCGTTTGCGGCAGTCGGGACGGACGGCGAGCAGGCGGACAATGCGGCAGATAACAACACTATCAGACGGCCTGTTGTCTGCTGCTTGGTCAAACCGAATCCTTTTGCGCCAGAATTTTGCGGCCGCCGCCCACATCGGCAGCGGAAACCACACCGGCCTGTTCCAAGGCTTCCATCAGGTTGGCGGCGCGGTTGTAGCCGATGCGCAGATGGCGTTGCAGCGAGGAAATCGACGTTTTCCGGCTTTCTGTGACGAATGCGGCGGCCTGATCGAACAATTCGTCGGAATGGGCATTCGGATTGACGGCATTGACGGTTTCGGCCGCTGCTTCGCCGGTGAGCAGTCCGTCGATATAGTGCGCCGGTGCCTGCCGTTTGAGGTGTGCTACTACTTCCTGCACTTCATGGTCGGCGACAAAGGCACCTTGCAGCCGGATCGGTTCGGCGTTGCCCGGTTGCAGAAACAGCAGATCACCGTATTTGAGCAGGTCTTCCGCACCCATCTGGTCCAAAATGGTGCGGCTGTCGATTTTGCTTTGCACGGTAAAGGCCATGCGGGTGGGGATATTCGCTTTAATCAGGCCGGTAATCACATCCACGCTGGGGCGTTGGGTGGCGATAATCAGGTGGATGCCGGCGGCACGCGCTTTTTGCGCCAGCCGGGCGATTTGTGTTTCCACCGATTTGCGGTCGGTCATCATCAAATCGGCCAATTCGTCGATGACCACGACAATCTTCGGCAGGGTGTCCAGCGGTTCGGGGTCGTCTGGGTTGAGGCTGAACGGGTTCATCAGCGGTTTGCCTTCCGCTTTGGCCTGCCGCACTTTTTCGTTGTAGCCGTCCAGATTGCGTACTCCGGTATGAGACAGCAGGCGGTAGCGTTTTTCCATTTCGGCCACACACCAGTTGAGTGCCTGACCGGCCTGAGACATATCGGTTACCACGGGGCAGAGCAGATGCGGAATGCCGTCGTAAATGCTCAATTCGAGCATTTTCGGGTCAATCATAATCAGGCGGACTTCCTCGGGCGTGGTTTTGAAGAGTATCGACATAATCATGCCGTTGACGCCCACCGATTTTCCCGATCCGGTCATACCGGCTACCAGAAGGTGCGGCATTTTGGCCAAATCGCCGACAACGGGCAGGCCGGAAATGTCTTTACCCAAGGCCACAGTCAGCTTGGCGTCTGCTCCGGTAAAGACGGGGGAGGCGAGGATTTCGCGCAGGGTCACTTCCTGACGGCGTTCGTTGGGCAGCTCGATGCCCATGGTCGATTTTCCGGTGATGGTTTCGATGACGCGCACCGACTGCACGCTCATCGCGCGTGCCAAATCTTTGGCCAGGGCGACAATCTGGGCACCTTTCACGCCTTGGGCCGGTTCGATTTCGAAGCGGGTAATCACGGGGCCGGAAGTGGCGCAGACAACTTGTGCTTCGATATTGAATTCGGCCAGCTTGGCTTCGATTTTTTCCGCCGTCTGTTGGAGTTTTTCCGGGTCGGGCGGCGGCACTTCGCCTTTGGGCAGGGCGAGCAGACCCAGCGCGGGCAGGACGTATTCGCCTTGGGCGGGCGGCGGTGCGGCCTGACCCTGTTCGTCGAACAAGGCCGTCTGAACGGGGGCAGGCGGGGCAACATTGAGCGCGACGGTTTTACGGTTGGTGCGCGTGCCTTCAATGCTCTGCACCGGCTCGGCGGCAATGTTTTTCGCTTCGCGCACCATGCGGCGGGTGGTTTTATTGTCGGCGGCCTCGGCCGTTCGGCGGCGGGCGGAGCGGTTCAGACGGCCGACGGCGCGGCCGGTGCCGCGGCCGAGTTTTCCGGCCAAATCCAGCAGGGAAACCTGCGCAATCAGCGAGAGCGAAAGCAGAACGGCGGCCGACAGTATCAGCAGGCTGCCGCTGCCGCCCAGCAGGCGGATCAGTTCGCTGCCCGGCAGGCTGCCCATCAGCCCGCCCGCACCTGCCGGCAATTTGTCTGCCAAACGCCCGCCGAAGAGGGCAAATTCCAGAATCGGGCTGAAAGCGAGCAGCAACAGCAGGCCGCAGGCCGCCATGGGGCCGCTGTACGGTTTTTCCCCGTCGCTTTGCAGCAGGCGGAAACTTTTGATGAGGAAAACGGCGGCGGCCGCCACCATCCACCATGCCGAAAAGCCCCAAAGGTAATACAGCACATCGGAAAAATACGCACCGAACAGGCCGCCCAGATTCATGACTTCGGCTGTGGCGGGTACGCTGCGCGACCAGGCCGGATCGTTCATGCGGAAACTGAACAGGGAAGCGGCGGCGTAGAGTGTGAGCATCAGGCCGGACAGCCAGAAGGTGTCGTGAATCAGGTTGGCCAGATGCTCGGAACGTTTGCGGGCGGCCGGGTCGGGCAGGTTGCGCGCGGGCTTGGCGGCAGGTTTGGCCGCTCGGGCGGCTTTGGATTTGCGGTTGTCGGGTTTGCTGGCCATAAAAACAATCGGAACAGGCCGTCTGAAACGGCGGATAAGTGTGTTTTCAGACGGCATTGAATCGGAAAAAGGCGCGCGGGATACGGAGCGGCCGAATGGTCGATTATACAGGATTAGACGGCGGCTGTGGGCGGTGGAGCAGGTCGCACGGCGGGCCGTTCGGCACAAAGCCGGTGGGGGCTTCGGCCAGCAGGCGGCGCAGGGCGGGCGGATCGCCGCGTTTGCAGGCCGCATCGATGTCTTCAAGCAGGCGGGCAAGCTGCGGCCACGGCAGCATGGTTTCATCTGCGGTCAGAATGCGCGGGTGGCCGGTAGGTTCGGCCGCATCGCCGATGAGCAGCTCTTCATAGAGTTTTTCGCCGGGACGCAGGCCGCTGATGCGGATTTCGATGTCGCCGTCGGGGCAGGTTTCGTCTTTGACGCGCAGGCCGCTGAGCCGGATCATCTGTTTGGCTAAATCCATGATTTTGACCGATGCGCCCATATCGAGTACGAAGACGTCGCCGCCTTTGGCCATCGCGCCGGCCTGAATCACCAGCTGTGCCGCTTCGGGAATTGTCATGAAATAGCGTGTGATGTCGGGGTGGGTCAGGGTAACGGGGCCGCCGGCGGCAATCTGCTGCTCGAATGCGGGGACGACGGAACCGGAAGAACCCAATACATTGCCGAAGCGCACCATGGAAAAACAGGTCGGCTGCTGTGCTTCGGCCGCCATCGCCTGTAAGACCAGTTCGGCCATGCGCTTGCTCGCGCCCATAACGTTGGTGGGGCGGACGGCTTTGTCGGTGGAAATCAGGACAAAGCGCGCAACGCCCGCCGCCTGTGCGGCCTGTGCGCAAAAGAGCGTGCCGAACAGATTGTTGCGTACGCCCTCGACGGTGTTCATTTCCACCATCGGCACATGTTTGTAGGCGGCGGCGTGGTAAACCGTATCCACGCGGAAGGTGCGCATCAGGTCGAGCAGGCGGCCGCGCTGCTGTACCGAGCCGAGAAAGGGCAGGATTTCGGTTTGGCCGCCGTGTTCCGTCTGATGGCGGCGCAGTTCCTGATCGATGGTGTAGAGTGCAAATTCCGACAGTTCAAAAAGCAGCAGCCGTGCCGGACGGCGCGCGATAATCTGGCGGCACAGTTCCGCACCGATGGAGCCGCCAGCGCCGGTAACCATCACGGTTTTGCCGCTGATGTCCTGCCGCATCAGGTTTTCCTGCGGGGCAACGGGTGCGCGGCCGAGCAGGTCTTCGGGGGCGATTTTTTTCAGGGCGGCAATATCGGCGCGCCCTTCCATCAAATCGAGCATACCGGGAATCGACAGCACTTCGCAGCTGTGGGGCGCGAGTTTTTCGAGAATTTCCCTGCGCGTGGCACCGTCGGCGCTGGGAATCGCCAGCAGGATTTTTCTGATTTGGAAACGTGCAATCAGACGGCCGACTGCCTCGGGCGGGTAAACCGCCACATCGTGCACCGTGGTCCCCCACAGTTGGGCGTTGTCATCAACAAAGGCGGCGGCACGGTATTCGTTGAGCTGGTTGACCGCTTCGAGCAGTTGGCGGCCGGACTGTCCCGCACCGTAGATAATCACGGGTGTGCCGCTGTTGCGCATATCGGCCAGCAGCAGGCGTACGGCGATGCGCGATGCGCTCACGGATACGGTCATCAAGAGAAAAAACACCACCGGCAAGGCCAGGCGCAACTGTTCTTCAAAAAACAGGATACTGAAAAAGAAAAACAGCATCGATGCCGCGCTGCCGCACAGTACGGCGGCAAACAGGCGCGGGCCGGCGTAGCGGATCACGGCGCGGTATAGGCCGGTACGCACGAAAACGGCGATGGTCGGCAGCGCGGTGGCGGCCAGGGCTTTCCAGTTGGCGGGGTCGAACCATTCGTTCTGATAGTCGGCTTTGAGGCTGACGGTGAACCAGAAGGCGGTAAAAATCAGCACCCCGTCCAAGCAGACGAAAATCAGCTTTTTCAGCGGGCGGGGCAGGCGGAGAAGAAAATCAGGGGTCATGGTCGGTGTCGGTTATCAAGGCCGTCTGAAAACGGAAAAAAATCAGGCGCGCGGCCGCTGCGACCGTGCGGCGCGGTTTTCAGACGGCCTGTGCGCGGGCAAGAACAGTGCGGATATGGGCGCAGCAGCGCAGCATATCGTCGCGGCCGATGCCGGGGTGTACCAGAAACATTAGTGCGGTTTCGCCCAGTTTGCGGGCGGCGGGTAGGGGTGCGGGTGGCCGCCACGGCGTGCCGTCGAAGGCTTTTTCCCAATACACTTCCGAGCAGCTGCCCTGATAGCAGGGCGTGCCCAGTGCGTTCAGTTCCGCGATGATGCGGTCGCGGTTCCAGCCGGCAGCCAGTTTTTCCGGGCGCACAAAAGCGTAAAACTTATATTGCGCATGGCGGATATATTCGGGCACGGTTTGCAGGCGCACGGCCTCGAACGGGGCGAGTGCGTCGGCCAGCAGGCGGGCGTTGCTGCGCCGCTCCTGCGACCAGGCTTCCAGCTTGCGCAGTTGGACGCGGCCGATGGCGGCCTGCATCTCGGTCATCCGTCCGTTGGTGCCGAAACTTTCGTGCAGCCAGCGGAAGCCGGGCGGATGTTCGCGGCGGTAAACGGCATCGTGGCTTTTGCCGTGGTCTTTGTATGCCCAGATTTTTCGCCACCAGTTTTCGTTTGCTGTCGTAATCATGCCGCCTTCGCCGCCGGTGGTGAGGATTTTGTCCTGACAGAACGACCATGCGCCGATGTGGCCGATGTTGCCCACGCTGCGGCCTTTATAGCGTGCGCCGTGGGCCTGGGCGCAGTCTTCGATAACGTAAAAGCCGTGCTGTTCGGACAAGGCCATAATCTCATCCATTTCGGCAGCCATACCGCCCAGATGCACCACAATCACGGCTTTGGTGCGCGGGGTCAGCACGGCGGCGATGCTTTGTGCCGTGAGGTTCTGGCTGTTTTTGTCCACATCGGCAAACACGGGTGCGGCACCGGCCATGACCACGGACGAAACGGAAGCGAGAAAAGTGCGCGGGGGCACGATGACTTCGTCGCCCGCGCCCACGTCCAGCGCGTGCAGCGCGGCATCCAGCGCGAATGTGCCGTTGGCCAGAGCCACCGCATAAGGGCTGCCGCAATAATCGGCAAATTCCCGTTCAAACAGACGGCCTTCTTCGCCCGTCCAATAATTTACGCGGTTGGACAGCAGCACGCGCGAAACGGCTTCGGTTTCGTCGCGGCCGAAATTCGGCC
Organism: Neisseria leonii; assembly: GCF_028776105.2. NCBI lineage: Bacteria > Pseudomonadati > Pseudomonadota > Betaproteobacteria > Neisseriales > Neisseriaceae > Neisseria > Neisseria leonii. The sequence goes on from NZ_CP145606.1 coordinate 351,566, forward strand.
ACGGGGCCAGCGGGGTGTTCAGCATCAGGGGGTTCTCCGTATGATTTCGGCCGGTACGCCCACGGCGGTGCAGCCGTCGGGAATATCGCGGATGACGGCGGCCGATGCGCCGATGATGCAGCCTGTGCCGATGCGGCTGCCTTGGCGCGTGGTGCTGCCGATGCCCAGCCACGAAAAACGGCCGACGGCCGTATTGCCTGCGAGGTGTGCGCCGGGACTGATGTGGACGAAGTCGCCGATGCGGCAGTCGTGATCGACGGTGGCGGCGGTATTGACGATGCAGCCGCGCCCGAGAACGACTCCGGCGCAGACAATGCTGCCCGCCAGCAATACCGTTCCCCGCGCCTGCGACAGGTCGGCAAAACGGCTGACTTGGGCGGACGGGTGGCGGATCAGGGGCAGGCTGAAACCGGCCGCTTCGGCCTGCGCGGTCAGACGGGCGCGGGCGCGGTTGTCGCCTACGGCCACGGCGGCGGCGTATTCCTGCGGCACGATGCGGCTGCCGAGCAGGGCGGTGGTGCCGACGATGTTGAAGCCCAGCAGTTTGGCGGGTGCGTCCGGCGCGTCGTCGAGCAGGACAATATCCTGCCAGCCGGCGGCCAGCGCGGCATCGAGTACGGCTTTGGCGTGGCCGCCGCTGCCGATGATGGCGAGTTTCATTCGGTTTCCCTGCCGGTAAACGGCGGCATGGTGGCGTTGCCTTCGGCACTGATGCCGTCGCGCCGCCACACGGTTTTGACTGTCAGGAGGAGGATTTTGAGATCCAGCCGGTAGGAAAAATGGTCAATATACCATACGTCCAGCCGGAATTTCTGCGGCCAGGAGAGTGCGTTGCGGCCGTTAACCTGCGCCCAGCCCGTGATGCCTGGGCGCATCAGGTGGCGGCGTGCCTGTTCGGGCGAATAGAGCGGCAGGTATTCGGGCAGCAGCGGGCGCGGGCCGACCAGACTCATATCGCCTTTGAGCACGTTCCACAGTTCGGGCAGCTCGTCGAGACTGCTGGCGCGCAGGCGGCGGCCGAAGGGGGTAAGCCGTTCGGCATCGGACAGCGGGCGGCCGTCTGCATAGGTTTCATCGCGCATGGTGCGGAACTTGTACAGGGTGAACAGGCGGCCGTGCAGGCCGGGGCGCAGTTGGCGGAACAGCACCGGCGCGCCGAGGCGGCGGCGTATCTGCCAGGCGAGCACGGCAAAGAGCGGCGCGAGCAGCACCAGCGCGGTAGCGGAAACGGCAATATCGGTCAGGCGTTTGAAAAAATGGTGCATGGCGTATCCGTCAGGCCGTCTGAAAACGTGCGGCGGTGTTTTCAGACGGCCTTTGAAAAAGTTTATCCGGCAGGCGGTTCGGTTTTTGTGCCTTGGCGCACAATCCATTCGGCCAGCGGCGGATAGGACAGGCGGCGGTCGAACAGGCGGTGCAGGGCGTGTTGTGCGCCGCTCTCGGGCGCAGGGGTTTCACACAGACGGCCGATGGCGGCGGCGCAGGCTTCGGCATCGCCCGAAGGGTAGTGCGCGGTCGGCAGCAGGGCAAGGACGTTGCGCACTTCGTCGCCCGTTTGGCTGTTGAGCACGGGCTTGCCCAGCAGCAGATAGTCGGATAGTTTATTGGTGATGCTCTGCATGGCGTGGCCGTGAATCGGATTGACCGCAATGTCGCAGCCCTTGGCCAAGGTGATGGCGGCATCATAGGGCAGCATACCGTGAAACACAATGCGGCTGCCGGCAAAGCGGTGGCGCAGCGCGGTTTCCTGCGGGCCGCCGCCGATAATGTGCAGTTCGATGTCCGCACCGCCCTCTGCCGCCATCTGCACGGCGCGGCAGACGGTGGCCAAATCGTAGCTGTGGCTGAGTGTGCCCAGATAAAACAGGCGTGTGCGCGGAGTGTCGAAGCGGTGCGGGGCAATCTGTGCGATGCGCCCGCCATCGGCACCGATATACGCCGTTATCGCGGGTACATCGGGATTGGCGGCGCGCGCCCGTGCCAGATAAGTGTGCGAAACGGCGGCCAGCGCATCGGCGGCACGGTAGGCCGCATCGGCGCGGCGGGCAAAGGGCAGCAGGCGCGGCGGCAGTTTTTTGATGAAGGGGGCAACGGCGGAAAACGATTCCGGCCATACGTCCTGCACATCGATAATCAGTTTGTAGCCCACGCGCGCTTTATGCCGTCCCAATAGCAGGTTGGTTGCCATCAGCGGATAGGCGGAATACACCACATCGACCTCTCCCGCCTGCCAGCGGCCGACTTCGCGCGCCAGTTCGCGGACAAAGCGGCGGTGGCTGAACACGCGCGCCAAGGATACATTGCGCCGGTAGCCCGTTTCGTCCAACAGTTCGATATTCAGACGGCCTACCCGGCCGCCGCTGCCGCTGCGGAAGGTTTTGTCGTGGTGGCGGAAGCGGCTGGTAATCAGCGTAACCTCATGTTCTTGGCTTAAATATTCTGCCAGATAGAGAAAACGGTTGAAATAAGCCTCGCCCGGCAGCGAGCAAAACGGGGCGACAATGACCATATTCATGCGCGGCTGCCCAAACGGTAGGCCGCCATCGTGGCTTCGTACACTGCATCGTCGCTGCATAAATCCCGTACCCGCGCATTCAGCGCGCGGCCGAAGCGGGCGCGTAAATCGGCATCGCACACCAGCCCGGCCAGCGCGGCGGCGAAGGCATCGTCATCATGCGGCGTCAGGCAGCGGCCGGTGATGCCGTCTTCCACCATTTCGGCGATACCGGCGGCATCGTAGGTGGCCACGGCCGTCTGAAAAACGCCCGCTTCCAAAATATTGTTGCCCACCCCCGCGCCTTCGTCGCCGGTACAGGACAAGGTGTTGAGCAGAATATCGGTGTCGGCGAAAAAGCGGTTCAAATCGCGTACCGCGCCGAGAAAAACGACTTTGTCCGCCACGCCCAGACGGCCGGCCAGACGGCGCAGGGCGGCTTCTTCGCTGCCCGTGCCCGCAATTTGCAGCCGCACGTTCAAACCTTGGCGCACCAGTCGGGCAAACAGTTCGATGCTGCGGTCCACCGCACGCATTTTATCCAGCCGCGACAGGGTGGCGAGCATCACGAAACCGCTCGGGGTTTTCGGCAAAACCGGTTCGGACAGGGGCGGCAGAGCGTTGTAGGTAAAGGCGGTGCGCGCAGAGGGGAAGCCGTGGCGGATTAATTTGTGCTGTTCGTGGCGGCAGTTGCCGACGGCGTAAACGCCCAAGTGTTTGAACAGGGGGACGATTTTCGGGTAAGTATCGGCGTTCAGGCCGCGCGCATGGTAAAACACGCGGCTGTGCGGCGAGACGAGACGTGCCGCCAGCACGCAGCCGGGTACCACGCGCGCCATCTGGCAGTGCACAATATCCGGCCGTTCGCGGCGGAATATTTTTGCCACAGCCGCAATGCCGCGCAGATAGGCGGTTTTGCCGCCGTAAAAATCGGCAGGATACCAACGGATGCCCGCCGTTTCGGCTTCGGCGCGCAACGGGCCGTCCGAAGCGGCCAGAAGCACATCGTGCCCGCGCTGCACCAGCAGGCGGCCGAGGCGTAGGGTGGCCGTTTCCGTGCCGCCCAAGCCGCCGAGTGAAGTAATCAGGGCGATTTTCATCGTGGTTTTCCGCAAACGCCGTCAAAAACCCGCCATTATACGCGGGTCGGCAGACAAACGGCAGGGGGTGACCGACCGTTTTGGCGGGGGCTTTTCGGCTGAGGCAGGGGAAATGTAGGCCGGATACTCTGTATCCGAAGCGGTGGGATTTTGCCAAATTTTTAAAAATCCCACCTTGTAATATATTATTTCAACACACAATTTGCGATCAATTTATCAAATTGGCGGACATCAATCCCTTTTTAATAATTCAATTTTAATGTGTCCTGCTCTTGTCCATAATTCAACCTCAGCAGTAAAATCTAAAAAACCGCCTGCATTTTCAGTTGACCACATATTGATGTTGGTATAAGGCAAAGAATAAATTTCTACTTTTTTGCCGCGTAATCCTTGCACATCACGCACAATCAAACGGCGATCAGTAAAAATAGCACTATCTCGCACAGTTTTATACGCTTTAACTGCAATTTCACCGTCGACTAATAAATCCATTACATCTTCCGGGATAGCAATTTCTTCGTGAAATACCCAAGTCAGCATCGGTTTTCATTCTAAGATCATTTTATTTTCCTTATATTTAATGAAATATATTTAGTGAAATATAAAAGGCAGAGCATTACTCTCTCTGCCTGATTATTTTCATAAAATGCTTTTTTCGCTCATTGTTCCGACACGGATTGGTAGGATAAGGCGTGTCGGACGATCTACGGTGGGCGGGGGAATGGCAGTACGGCAGGCGGGGCAGCGGGGATTCGGAATCATGCCGGTACCGCAGTTGCTCCGTCAATTTTTGTGCCGTAACGGATTCGGGCGGGTTTCAGGCCGTCTGAAATGCTGTCAGACAGTATCAATCAAATATCCACTTCGGCCTTGTCGCCCTCGGCTTCCATCCAGGCGCGGCGGCTGGCGGCTTCGCCTTTGCCCATCAGCTTCACGAAAATGCCGTGGGTTTCTTCAAGCGCACCGTCGGGAATCCGCACTTGCAGCAGGCGGCGGGTGTCGGGGTGCATGGTGGTGTCTTTGAGCTGGTCGGGATTCATCTCGCCCAAGCCTTTGAAACGGCTGATGGAATATTTGTTTTCAGACAGGCCTTCGTTGTGCAGGCGGTCTAAAATGCCGTCCAACTCGCCTTGGTCGAGTGCGTAGAGTTTGCGCGCGGGTTTGCTTTTGCCCTGCGCATTCACGTCCACGCGGAACAGCGGCGGCTGCGCCACATAAATATGGCCGTCTGAAACCAGTTTGGGGAAATGGCGGTAGAACAGGGTGAGCAGCAGTACTTGGATATGCGAACCGTCGACGTCGGCATCGGACAAAATGGCGATTTTGCCGTAGCGCAGGCCGCTTAAATCGGGGCTGTCGTTCACGCCGTGGGGATCGACGCCGATGGCGACGGAAATATCGTGGATTTCGGTGTTGCCGAACAATTGGTCGGGGTGCACTTCAAAACTGTTCAACACTTTGCCGCGCAGGGGCAGAATGGCTTGGGTGGCTTTGTCGCGCGCCAGTTTGGCCGAACCGCCGGCCGAGTCGCCCTCTACTAAAAACAACTCGTTTTCGCGGATGTCTTCGCTTTCGCAGTCGGTGAGTTTGCCGGGTAAAACGGCTACGCCGCTGCCTTTTTTCTTTTCGATCTTCTTCACCGAACGCATCCGCGCCTGTGCCTGTTTGATGGCCAGTTCGGCGATTTTTTTGCCCGCTTCGATATTGTGGTTGAGCCACAATTCGATTGGGTCGCCCGACACGGCGGCCACCAGTTTGAGCGCGTCGCGGTTGGTGAGTTTGTCTTTGGTTTGGCCTTGGAACTGCGGGTCGAGCACGCGGGCGGACAATACGAAGGCCACGCGCGTGAATACGTCGTCGCTTTGGATTTTCACGCCGCGCGGCAAAAGGTTGTGGTGGTTGATGAAGTTGCTGACCGCGCCGAACACGGCCTGTTTCAGCCCCGCTTCGTGGGTGCCGCCCAGCGGGGTGGGAATCAGGTTGACATAGCTCTCGCTGCTGCACGCGCCGTCTTCCAGCCAGGTGAGTGCAAACGCCGCGCCTTCTCCGGCGGCGAAATCGCCTTCGTGGCCGTCTGAAATATAGTTTTCCGAAGCAAACACCGGCACGGCTTCCTGCGCTTCGCTGATTAAATCCTGCAGATAGCTTTTCAGGCCGTTCGGATAATGCCAGGTTTGTGTTTGCGGCGCGTCTTGGCCTTTTACGGGACGGGTGAGTGACACGGTAACGCCCGGCAGCAGCACGGCTTTGGCGCGCAGCAGGCGTTCCAGTTCGGCAATGCTGTAATTCGGGCTTTCGAAATATTTGCCGTCCGGCCACACGCGCACTTCGGTGCCGGAATCTTTCACCGCGCATTTGCCGGTTTCGCTCAAAGGTTCGGCCACATCGCCGCCCGCAAACGCGATGCGGTGGATTCTGCCTTCGCGTTTGACCGTTACTTCCAAACGGGTGGAAAGCGCGTTGGTTACCGATACGCCCACACCGTGCAGGCCGCCTGAAAAGGCATACGCGCTGCCGCCGTCTTTTTTGTTGAATTTTCCGCCCGCGTGTAAGCGGGTAAACACCAGTTCCACCACCGGTACGTTTTCCTGCGGGTGCAGGCCTACCGGAATGCCGCGGCCGTTGTCGCGCACCGACAGCGAACCGTCGGCGTGGATTTCCACGTCAATCCGCGTAGCAAAGCCGCCGAGTGCTTCGTCGGCGGCATTGTCGATGACTTCCTGACAGATGTGGGTGGGGCTGTCGGTGCGGGTATACATGCCCGGCCGCTCTTTGACCGGCTCCAAGCCTTTGAGGACGGTGATGCTGGATTCGCTGTATCGGGGTGTGGTCATGGTAAAAGGCAAGGCCGTCTGAAAACGGCCTATGATAGCAGAAATCGGCGGCCGGTGCGGCGGCGGCGGGTTTGAACAGTGCCGAAACTGCGTTTTCCGTCAATCAGGGTAAAAATACGGCGGCTGGCAATAAAATGCCGTTCGATAATGAAAACCGGCCTCTTTCAACCTGTTTCGAGCGGTGCGCTGGTTTTTATAGGAAAGGCAAATGAGCCGTTGCCATTCGGGAATGGTATGGCTGCTGAACGCACGCTGCCGGTTTTGTGATTGGCTGCAATAGTTGACGGCTTCGCGCATCATGTACGACAACATAATGGCGGTATGGATACAGCCGGTCAGTGTCACAAGGTCTCGGTGGTAGGCGATGCGCCGGCTGAAATACCGACGCAATAGCGGCGAAGATTGGTTTTTCAGTTCGTGGATATTCAGACCGGTACCGGCATTTTCCCAACCGTTTTGACGTGCGACGGCGCGGGCCAACTCGTCCAAATTGACTTTATAGGCCAAACTGCCGCCCATCCGATTCCGGTTGGTTTCGATCAGGTTCAGTGTATACAGCCTGTTTTTGCATGTTCCCTGTTCGCGTTTGGTCAGGCCGGTTTCGGCTTCCCATTCGGCGGCAGTTTTATAGATCCAACCGCCGTTTTCCGCCGTATGCGTGCCGACGCGTGTCCAGTAAATCAGTTGGGACAACATCACGGCCGTTTTCAGGGAGCCGGTCAGGTCTACCAGAGAGCGGTAAACGGCAATAGTCCGCCCGCCCTGTAATGCCTGCCAGCACTTGGCCAGTCCGGCATTGAAGGATTGTGGTTCGGGCAGGTTCAGGGATTCGCCCATAAGCGGATTACCATACGGTTTTGTTGAGATAGGCAGAACTCAATTCGGCCAAGCGTTTCAGGCTGTAACGGCAGTGCCGGGTGGCCGGACTCCCATACCGGCCGGATTCCGCCAAGCCGAATGACTGCAGGGCAAGCAGGGCACTGTCCTGTTCGCGGCGGCTCAAGTGGCTGTGTTCGAATACCTCTTGTGTCGGCATAGGAACCCACTCGGAAAAATCTCCCCATTCGGATAATGCTTGATGCCGGCATTTCGATTGCAGCAAGGCAAGCCATAAAATAGCCGTAAAAGGGAGACCGAGATAACTCAATACTTTGATGTGCAGGCGGTTTAAGGTAATAGGCGGAGCAGTTACCGCAGAAACCGACAAATCACTGTGTTCCGTTATCAGCTTTTCCAGCAGCGAATCGTTTAACGTGAACAGGGAACCGGTAGGGAATACGGTTCTCCGGTTCAGCAGTAACTGACGCTGCATTAAATCTTCACGGACGGAACGCCATTGTTTGGCCGACAGTCCCAAATCCTCCCAAATAATGTGATCGTTCAACGGCTGCCATTCTCCGGGCAGGCATTTTTGTGAAAAATAGCTGACGAAATAGCCCAATTTGACGCTTTTGAGGGCTTCTGCATATTGTTTGACATAGCTGACGGGTTCGTCCCATAAAGCAGTCAAAGCAGCCAGTTCGTGTTGGGGTGTCTGTCCGCTCCATAAAGTCGGGGCACATATTTCCCGTATGGGGAAATCGTGAACGGCGGCCATGGTATTCATGGGCGGCTTCCTTTCAGTTGTTCGTTGACTATGGTATAGAGCTGGCCGAGTTCGAAATCCGGATAATGTTGCAGCAGAATTTTGTAACGCTCCAAGTCATTATCGGCGGCAATGTTCTGCCAGTCGGTGCCGATGGCGAGACGGATACCGAAATCAGGCATACGTTTGCGGCCTTTGCCGACCGGCATGGACAGGGCCAGGCGCAGGCGTTTGATGTCTTCGATGTCAATCAGGCTGCACAGCGACAAAATCTGCTGGTTGCTGGCTTGATGGCGTATCAGCCATTCCGTATCGGCCAGTTGTGTGCGGTAGCGTTTTTCCTGATACTGCAGGGACGATACCGAGCTTTGGAGGCCGTTGAGATCGATGGTGATATGGACGCAGCCTGCGCAGTGTGCGGAAAGCTCTGCCAGCTGCTCGGGAGAAAGCTGCCTGATCGACTCAAATACCCGGCTAAATTTCCCCAGTACCAAGGCATTATAGGAAGCCTCTTCCGGAGAGTTGGGGGCGCAGGCCAAATTCGATAAGGCAAGCTGCACGGTTGCAGCTTCCAACCGGAACAGGCGGTACATCGGGGTCAGCGGTTTGTCCGGCAGCTTAAGCATGATGCGCTTTCTCCTGTGCGAGTTGTTTGATCAGGCGGACAGTCTGCAAAATATGGTCAATGATTTGGGCGAATTCGCTGTAACGGGTATCGGTCTGCCATGCCAGTACCCGGCTGACGAGATTCGATTTGTCGCCGATGCCGATATTGCTGTATTCATCCATTTTGTCGGGATCCTGATAGGCAATCTGTAATTTGGATGATGCCGGCAGGCTTAAAATCGGATTGGCCGCACCGCTTCCCGGGTCATACAGCCATTCTTCCTGGCCGCTCAATTTGGCCAGATAGGTAAAGACATTGCCGGCTTCCGGGTGCAGTGCATCGACGACAAAATAGACGTTTTCCGGTTTGCGGATATTTTCAAATGCCGGATACTCGACATAGAAGCCGTAGCTGAAACCTTGGTGGGACCGGAAGCAGTCTGACAGCTGCACCATACCCAGTCAGCGTTTGACCAGCTTGTGCAGGCGTTTTTGAAGTTCTTGGAGACTGCTGCCGCAGTTGTCTTCAACTTGCGGCTTCAAAGGCGGTTCGACCGCCAATGAAGCCGTTCCTGCCGGACGTTCCGGCATGTCCGAATCTGCATCGTGCAGATGCGCAGATTCAGGCTGCTCTGCGGTTTCAGCCTGCCTGCCGTGCATGGCCGGACGTTTTTCAGACGGCCTTTTTTAAGCCTGAAATCTGTTTTTCATAAAATCCACCGTGACGGCTGTGGCCGAATACGCCCGCGCGGGCGGCAAGGGCGGCATCGCCCCCCCGCAAAGCTGAAACTGACGGCTCTGCTGCTGATGCTGGCCGGTTCGGGCAGTGTGTTTGCCGATGAGACAGTACCGCCTGATGCGGCGGTGGTGCATACCGTAGACAGCGTTCAAATCAAGCACACCGATCCTGCCAAAAGCATCACTTTATCGGCAGACGGCCTGGATAATGCCGATAACCGCATCAGACGGCTTGCCGCAGGCGAGCAGGCAACCGATGCCGTCAACCTCGCCCAGCTCCAAGCGGTAGAAGCCAAAGCCGACCGTACCGGTTATGTCCATGTCAATACCGGCGATGTCAATCAGGCAGAGGGCAACGAACAGACCAACGAAGGCACCATCGATGCCAAAGGCGGCGCACGCGCATTGGGTGCAGTCGCGGCCGGAAAAGCGGCGAAGGCCTACGGCAAATACGGTATTTCTATCGGTGAGGAAGCGCGGGCCGGCGACAGGGGCAGAGGAAGTGCTGCTGCTGCGGCAGATCTGGGCAAACATGCTATTGCCATCGGCTATAAGGCCAATGCGTATAACGTATCCAACTCGTCGCCTGACCTGCCCAATGCCGCAGCGGGTATTGCCATCGGTGCCAATGCGGTTGCCTCGCAAAATGCCGTACATATCGGCAATGTAACCAATACACGGGCAATCCAGTCGGAAGGAAAATGGCAGTACAACAACCGGCGCGGTTCGACCACTGTCGGAGCCGAATCGTATAACGGTGCCGTATTGGGCAGCATTTTCGGCAGCGGCAGCAAAATTACCGCCGGAGAAGCCGAAGTGGGCAGTTTCGAGATCTTCGGCAGAAGAATTCCCGGTGTGCGTACGCAGGGAACGGCCAGCACGGTGGTCGGCGCATACAATACGGTGATTGCTAACAATAAGGATAAAGAGTGGGACGGCGTGGCCAACCATATTTCCGGTGCGGCCAATAAAATTACCGACAGTAACGGCGCGCTGATTGTCGGATCGGGCAACCAGATCAACAATGCCTATCGGGACGAGCAGTTTACGATGGGAGATGCTTCGGCCATCGTGGCAGGTAATCTTGATGTTTTGCGCGATAAAGAACTGGGTTCGGTCGGCATTATCGGCGGCGGCAATCTGGCCGAAAACGTTATCCGCTCCCAAGTCATCGGTGTGGGCAATACGCTCAAAGGCAGTTAGAGTAGATCGGATTCTTGAATCCGACATGACGTTTATGGATATTTAAAAGATGTGTATCAGCGTTTTTCCGGCCGTCTGTTTTGGAAGAAATCCTGCAATTGGCGGCGGCAGGCTTCGGCTTCGATGCCGCCGAAGACGGCGGTATGGCGGTTCAGACGGCCTTCGGCAAACAGATTGATGACGCTGCCGGCCGCGCCGGTTCTCGGTTCGGCCGCACCGTATATCACACGGCGCACCCGGGCCTGAATCAGTGCGCTGCTGCACATGGCGCACGGTTCGAGCGTGATGTACACGTCGCAGCCGTCGAGACGGTAGTTGCCCAGTGCGGCACCGGCGGCGGCAAGGGCGCGGATTTCGGCATGGGCGCTGATGTCGCGGCGGGTAATGGATTGATTGTGTGCGGCGGCGATGATGCGGCCGTTTTGCACCACAACGGCACCCACCGGAATTTCGCCTGCTGTTGCGGCGGCTGCGGCCTGTTCGAGCGCGTGGCGCATATGGCGGGCGGCTTCGGCATCACCGGGCGGCAGGGCAACCGGCGGGTGGCGGCGGACTTCGTCCAGCAGCCGCTGTTTGTCGGCTTGGGTCAGGCTGTCGGCGGTGATGCCGTCTGTTTCGGCGGCCAGCTGCCAGAGAATGCTGCGGGTAAAGGTGCAGCCTGAGGCTTTGAGCAGTAAAAAAGTATGCACCGCACCGGCCGCCTGCAAATCTTGGCGGCTGCGGATGCCGATGCGGTGCAGGGCAGCCAGCGTGGAGGGGGCGAAAGTGGTTTGGAAGGGCATGGGCGGCGCGGGGAAAAAGGCTTATTATAGCGGTGTTGCCGAGCCTTCGGCGGCTGTTTGTCATGAAAATTCTGTTGAGGGAAAGGAAAAACGATGTTTCCGGCTTTGATGATTACCCGCGATCCCGATTACCGTGCCGCATGGACGCAGCTGGCGGAAAGTGATTTGCCCGAGGGGGAGGTGGACGTGCGTGTCCGCTATTCGTCGCTCAACTATAAAGATGCGCTGGCACTGACCGGAAAAGGGCCGGTGGTGCGTACGTTTCCGCTGGTGGCGGGCATTGATTTTGCAGGAGAGGTGCTGGCCGACAGCAGCGGCCGTTTTGCACCCGGCGATGAAGTGATTTTGAACGGCTGGGGTGCGGGCGAGCGTTATTGGGGCGGTTTGGCTGCACGCGCGCGGGTGCCTGCCGCATGGCTGGTGAAGAAGCCCGGAGGTCTGAATCTGCGCGATACAATGGCATTGGGTACGGCCGGTTATACCGCCGCACTGGCTGTCGGTGCATTGCAGCGCAACGGTGTGCGGCCGCAGGATGGAGAGATTGTGGTGAGCGGTGCCAACGGCGGCGTGGGCGGTTTTGCACTGGCGCTGTTGGCGGCCTTGGGTTATCGGAGCGTTGCACTGACCCGCCGCACGCAGGAAACCGATTATCTGTGCCGGGTATTGGGTGCGGCGGATGTGATGGACGCAGCCGAATATGCGCAGGCGGGCAAGCCTTTGTCCGGCGAGCGTTGGGCGGGCGGTATCGACAGTTTGGGCAGCCATACGCTGGCCAATATCTGCGCGGCCACCCGTTACGGCGGTACGGTGGCTGCCTGCGGATTGGCGCAGGGCATGGATTTTCCCGCGACCGTTGCGCCGTTTATCCTGCGCGGTGTGCAGCTGGCCGGTATCGACAGCGTGATGCGGCCGCTGCAGGTGCGCGAGCAGGCGTGGCAGATGCTGGCACAATGCTTGGGCGGATCGCCCGTGCTGGGCCAAGCGGCACGCACGATTGCGCCGGATGAAGTATTGCCTGCCGCCGAAGCGATGATGGCGGGGCGTTTGCAGGGGCGTGTGGTGGTGGATATGGGGTGATATTCTTGACCGCAGCATTCAAGGCCGTCTGAAAACAGCTGGAAGCGTTTTCAGACGGCCTTTTGAGTTTGATGTCTTTGAGGGTTTAAAGGCGGTGGAGGGATTTCAAAATCTGACACATTACATTGATGACGTTTTCATTTGCGATATGCCGTGAATATCCAGCCTGCGTTTTTCTATGTAGGTCGGATTCTTGAATCCGACGTTGAATCGCATCGGCATGGGTTTGGGGCGGATACGAATATCCGGCCCACGGCCTATTTGCGGCGGCATGGCGGCGGATATAGGGTACGCGTCATGAAAGGCCGTCTGAAAGTAGGTCGGATATTGATATCCGGCATATTGACTTTCAGACGGCCTTTTGCTGTGCGTCAAAAGATTAAACGGTTTAATCCGTTTTTTCTTTTTCTGCTTTGGCAGACCAGTAGGAAGCAAGCAGCGATCCGGAAATATTGTGCCAGACGCTGAAAACGGCGCCGGGAACGGCGGCCAGCGGTGTGAAATACGCGGCGGCCAAGGCCGCGCCCAAGCCGGAATTCTGCATACCGACTTCGATAGCCAGCGTTTTTTGTGCGTCATAGGTCAGTTTGAACAGTTTGGCGGTCAGAAAGCCGATCAGGCAGCCGATGAGGTTGTGCAGCACCACCACGCCGAAAATCATCAGGCCGCTTTCGGCGATTCTGCCTTTGCTCGCACCCACCACCGCGCCGATAATCAGTACGATGGCTGTTACGGAAACCAAAGGCAGGATGTTTTCGGCGGCTTCGGTCTGTCTGCGGAAAAAGGTATGCGCGGCCACACCGAGCAGAATCGGCAGCAAAACCATTTTGACAATCGACCAAAACATGGCCGAAGCCGGAATATCCAGCCATTGATTGGCCAGCAGGTAGAAAACGGCCGGTGTGAGCACGGGCGCGAGCAGGGTGGAGACGGAGGTAACGGCCACCGACAAGGCCACATTGCCGCGTGCCAGATAGGTGATGACATTGGAGGCCGTGCCGCCCGGGCAGGAGCCGACGAGAATCACACCGACGGCGATTTCGGGCGGCAGGCGGAACAGGACGGCCAGAGCATAGGCGGTCAGCGGCATAATCACAAATTGGGCGGCCACGCCGATGATGACGGCTTTGGGCCGGCGGCTGATGATGTTAAAGTCGGCGGGCGAAAGCGTCAGTCCCATGCCGAACATAATCACGCCCAGCAGCCAAGGGATATGGGGCAAAACCCATTGGAAAGCGGCAGGTGCGAGATAGGCAGTCAGGGCAAAGATGAAAGCCCACAGGGCAAAGGTGTTGCCGATAAAGCGGCTCAATCGGGCGATGGCGTTCATGGTGGTCGGCCTGTGCAGGTTTTCAGAGAAAAAGAAAGTTCAGCCGCGTTTCTGCCGCCACATCATATAGTCGCGCAGCGGCGGGACGGGCGGGTTGAGGCAGTGTTCGCAAACGCCGGTGGTGTCTTCGTCGTCGAAATCTTCGGTGTGCAGTGCGTCCGGATCAAAGCGCACCTGCTGTAAAACGGCTTGCGCCAAGGCCTGCGCCTGTACGGCATCGAAAGAGAAAGCGGCCAAGATTTCATCGAGCAGCGCGTTTTCGGCATCACTCAATTTCGGCCGCTGTCCCGCAATCAATTCGGCATAGGCGGGGTCGGATATTTTTTGTTCGGTCAGGGACATGGCGGTTCGGGTTGATGGAAAAAACGGCATCTTAACAGTTTGCTGCTGCCGGTACACTTGAATTTTCTTCAACGGAAGAAAAGCCGCCGCAAGCGGTGATGCGGTGGTGGAACGGGAAGCGGCGGTTGATGCCTGTACGGACGGGAAAAAGAGACGGAAACCGTCTCTTTTTTGAGATGAAGCATTTGTTACCCGAACCGGCAGGGAACGTTTTCAGACGGCCTCAGCCGTTTTTCTGCTTTTCCAGTGCGGCTTTGATAAATGCGCTGAACAGCGGGTGGCCGTTGCGCGGGGTGGAGGTGAATTCGGGGTGGAACTGGCAGGCGAAGAACCACGGGTGCACTTCGGCGGGCAGTTCGACGGTTTCCACCAGACGCTCCTGTCCGGCAGACACGCCGCCGATAACCAGACCGGCCTGTTCGAGTTGTGGCAGGTAATGGTTATTGACTTCGTAGCGGTGGCGGTGGCGTTCGCGGATTTCGGTGCTGCCGTAGATGGCGGCTGCCAGCGAACCGGCTTTCAGTTCGACTGCCTGTGCACCCAAGCGCATGGTACCGCCCAAGTCTGCACCGGCATCGCGTTTTTCCACGCTGCCGTCTGCCGTCTGCCATTCGTCGATCAGGCCGACGACGGGGTGCGGGGTTTTCAGGTCGAACTCGGTGGAATTGGCTTCGTTGAGACCGGCTTTGTCGCGTGCGTATTCAATCAGCGCAATCTGCATACCCAGACAAATGCCCAGATAGGGGACTTTGTTTTCGCGCGCATAGCGCACGGCCGCGATTTTGCCTTCCACGCCGCGCACGCCGAAACCGCCCGGCACCAACACCGCGTCCATACCGGCCAACACAGAGACATCGCCGCCGTTTTTTTCAATCGCTTCGCTGTCGATATAGGTAATATCGACCTGGGTGTCGTTGCGGATACCGGCGTGGCGCAGGGCTTCGGTAAGCGATTTGTAGGATTCGGTCAGATCGACATATTTGCCGACCATACCGATTTTGACCGTATATTTCGGGTTTTTAACCGCATAAACGATTTTTTTCCATTCGGTCAGATCTGCCTGGCGCACATTGAGTTGGAGCTGTTCGGTGATGATGGTGTCGATGCCCTGGTGATGCAGCATTTCGGGGATTTCGTAAATGCTTTCGGCATCGTAGCTGCCGACCACGGCGCGCTCTTCCACATTGCAGAAGAGGGCGATTTTTCGCCGTTCGTCTTCCGGCATCGGACGGTCCATGCGGCAGATCAGAATATCGGGCTGAATACCGATGCTGCGCATTTCTTTGACGGAATGCTGGGTGGGTTTGGTTTTGATTTCGCCGGCCGCAGCAATGTAGGGTACATAGCTCAAATGGGCAAACAGGGTGTTGCTGCGTCCCAGCTGGCTGCGCATCTGGCGTATGGCTTCGAGAAACGGCAGCGATTCGATGTCGCCCACAGTGCCGCCGATTTCGACAATCGCTACATCGGATCCTGCCGCGCCCTCGTGGATACGGCGTTTGATTTCGTCGGTGATGTGGGGGATAACCTGAACCGTGCCGCCCAGATAGTCGCCGCGCCGCTCTTTGGCAATCACATTTTCATAGACCTGCCCCGCGCTGAAACTGTTGCGGCGGCTCAGTGTGGCATTGATAAAGCGTTCGTAGTGGCCCAAGTCCAGATCGGTTTCCGCGCCGTCGTCGGTCACAAACACTTCGCCGTGCTGGAACGGACTCATGGTACCCGGGTCAACGTTGATATAGGGGTCGAGTTTGAGCATGGTCACGTTCAGGCCGCGCGATTCCAGAATGGCGGCAATGGAAGCGGCGGCGATGCCTTTACCCAGAGAAGACACAACGCCGCCGGTTACGAAAATGAATTTGGTCATGATGTTCGGCTCATCAGTTGGAATCGCTAATTTTAGCCAAAGCACGGGGTTTCTGCAACTGTACGGCAGGGGCGGAAAGGCCGTCTGAAAACGGAAAACGGGGGGATTGTGAAACCGGCGGTATCTGTTTTCAGACGGCCCGATTCGGAAAGGAAGGGGTCAGCGGACGCAGTTTTCCAGCCAGATTTTCTTCTGGTGGCTGTTGAGCATTTGGAAAAATTGGTGTTGGAGACCCAATTCGATTAAATCGAACTGGATATTGTTGCTGTAACGTTCGGCCAGATAGCGGCGGACGAGACTTTCTTCAAATTCGGGGCTGTTGAGAATGCGCATCAGATTGTTGCGGCGGGATTGGGTGTTGCGCGCGTTTTGGCGGGTGGCATTGTCGACTGCAACCCGGTATTCGCTGCGGATTTTGCGCAATTCGTTCTGCTGGCTCCGGCTGAGTTTGAGCTGGCGGAAATCGCAGTTGGGCGAGATGCCGAGCGGTTCGGCTGCCTGTGCCGGTTTGGGCCAGCCTGCCAGCGCGCCGAATGACAAGGCCGCAGCCAGAAAGATTCGGTAAGAAGAGAGTAAGAAATGCACGCGCGACCCCTAAACGGATTCCCTGCAAATTTTCGGATATTAAATTGAACTTCTGCCAAGCGCAGTATTTTATCTGTAAACCTTTGTAAAGCAAAATGGCGCAGTGTGCGGCAGCGGGCGGGTTTGTGGTAGATTGCGGCGGAGTGTTCCGTGAGCCCGGGAGGCCGTATGAATCTTTACCGTATTGCGCCGAGTATTTTGGCTGCCGATTGTGCCCGTTTGGGGGAGGAGGTGTCCGCCGTGGCGGCGGCAGGTGCCGATTTGATTCATTTTGATGTGATGGACAACCATTATGTGCCGAATTTGACTTTCGGGCCGATGGTGTGCGCCGCCATCAAGCCCTATGCCGCCGTGCCTGTGGACGTACATCTGATGGTGGAGCCGGTGGACGATTTGATTGTGTCGTTTGCCAAAGCCGGTGCCGACATCATCACCTTCCACCCCGAAGCCAGCCGCCATATCGACCGCAGTTTGGCCTTAATCCGCGATCAGGGCTGTCAGGCGGGGCTGGTGCTCAACCCAGCCACGCCGCCGGAAATCATCGGCCATGTGCTCGACCGTTTGGATATGGTGCTGCTGATGTCGGTCAATCCCGGATTCGGCGGCCAGCGTTTTATCCCGCATACTTTGGAAAAAATCCGTCAAACCCGTGCGCTGCTCGACCGGTATCAGGCGCAGAACGGGCGGCGCATCGCTTTGGAAGTGGACGGCGGCATCAATGCGGACAATATTGCCGATGTGGCGGCGGCCGGTGCCGATACGTTTGTGGCCGGATCGGCGGTTTTCGGCGCGGACGATTATGCGCAGGCCATCGGCGGGATGCGCCGCCGTTTGGCCGAAGTGCCGCGGGCCGGTTGAGAAACGGGTTTTGCTTTGCATAGAACACATGCCGGAAATCATTCCGGCATTTTTGTTTTTCTGCTTGGGGTTCAGTTGGTTTGACTGCCGGTACGGAGGCCGTCTGAAAATAGTCGGTTAAGGGCGGGTTTGTGGCTGTTTCAGACGGCCTTTTATGCAGGGGATAACAGCAGAGGGGTTTTTAGCAGCATTTGTTTTGAGGATAGTCGGGTGTTGTCGGATATAAATATCCGACCTACGGTTTGCAGTGGTTCGGATTCTCGGATTGTAGTAGGTCGGATTCTCGAATCCGACAACCGGCTGTTTCGGGTTTATCCGTTTTCTTCGTCGCCGTAATATTTCACACCGATTTTAATCGGCGGACGGCCTTGCGATTTGCGGTGGTGGTTGGTGTCGCGCAGGGAGTAGGCGCAGCCGCAGTATTCCTGTTGGTAGAAATGTTCGCGTTTGCTGATTTCGATCATGCGCGCGCTGCCGCCGCCTTTGCGCCAGTTGAAGTCCCAATACACCACATCGTCGTACGGGGCGGCGGCGCGGTGGCCGCAGTCGTTGATCTGGTTCATGTTTTTCCAGCGCGAGATGCCCAGCGAGCTGGTGAGCACGGGAAAGCCGTGTTCGTGGGCATAGAGGGCGGCGCGCTCGAAGCGCATGTCGAAACACATGGTGCAGCGGCGGCCGCGTTCGGGGTCCATTTCCATGCCTTTGGCGCGTTCGAACCAGTTATCGACATCGTAGTCGGCATCGATAAAGGGAATGCCGTGTTTTTCGGCAAAGGCGATGTTTTCGTTTTTGCGGATTTCGTATTCTTTTTTCGGGTGGATATTGGGGTTGTAAAAGAAGATGGTGTAGTCGATGCCGGAGGCGAGCATGGCTTCCATCACTTCGCCCGAGCAGGGGGCGCAGCAGGAGTGCAGCAGCACTTTTTTGTGGCCGTTCGGCGGAGTGAGGATGGGGCGGTCGATGGGGGTAACTTCGGCTGTGTGCGGTGTTTCGGGTTTCATGGTTCGGTTTTATGGTGTTGTTTTGCTATGGGAAACGGCAAAGGCCGTCTGAAAGCGGCGATTGTAGCAGAATGCGCCTTGCGGCTCATCTGTTTGTTGCGGCTTCGTCGTCCAGCTGTTTGAGCCATGCCAGTTTTTCGCCGATTTTGATTTCCAGTCCGCGTGGTACGGGGCGGTAAAAGTCGGGTTCGGGCAGGCCGTCGGGCATATAGGTTTCGCCTGCTGCGTAGGCGTGCGGTTCGTTGTGGGCGTAGCGGTATTCGCGGCCGTAGCCCAGCTCTTTCATCATTTTGGTGGGGGCGTTGCGCAGGTGGACGGGGACTTCGTCGCTGCCGTGTTGTCTGACAAAATCGCGCATTTGGTTGTAGGCGTTGTAGCCCGCGTTGGATTTGGCGGCGGCGGCCAGATAGAGTACGGCCTGTGCCAGCGCGAGTTCGCCTTCGGGCGAGCCGAGCCGCTCGAAGGTTTGTGCGGCTTCGTTGGCAATGGTGAGTGCGCGCGGGTCGGCCAGGCCGATGTCTTCCCACGCCATGCGCACGATGCGGCGGGCGAGATAGCGCGGGTCGGCCCCGCCGTCGAGCATGCGGCAGAACCAGTACAGTGCGGCATTTGGGTGTGAACCGCGTACGGATTTGTGCAGGGCGGAAATCTGGTTGTAGAAACTTTCGCCGCCCTTGTCGAAACGGCGGATCTGGCTGCCGAGGCTGTCGGCCAAAAAGGCGGCATCGAGTTCGGCAATGCCGCGCGTGGCGGCGGCGCGCAGCAACTGTTCCAACAGATTCAGCAGACGGCGCGCATCGCCGTCGGCCGTCTGAATCAGCAGTCCGCGTGCTTCGCTGTCGATGCCGAAACCTTGATATTCGGGCAGCGCCAGAGCTTTATCCGTCAGTGCCTGCAAATCCGGTTCGGTTAAGGCCTGCAACACATAAACCTGCGCGCGGCTGAGCAGGGCGGGATTGACTTCGAACGACGGGTTTTCGGTGGTGGCGCCGATAAAGGTCAGCAGGCCGCTTTCCACGTGCGGCAGAAATGCGTCCTGTTGGGCTTTGTTGAAGCGGTGGACTTCGTCGACAAACAGAATGGTCGCGCGCCCCTGCTGTAAGGCGGTTTCGGCTTTGGCAATGGCTTCGCGGATTTCTTTTACGCCCGAAAACACGGCCGATACGGGCAGAAACTGGGTGTGGAAACTCTGCGCCAAGATACGTGCCAAGGTGGTTTTGCCCACGCCCGGCGGCCCCCACAGCAGCATGGAATGCGGCTTGCCGCTTTCCACCGCCGTGCGCAGCGGTTTGCCTGCACTGATTAAGTGCCGCTGGCCGATAACGTCGTCAAGCGATTGCGGGCGCAGGCGTTCGGCCAGCGGGGCATCGGGTTGGCGGGCAAATAAGTCGTTCATGAAGCGGCCGTCTGAAAAAAGAGCAATTATAACGCAGCGGGACGGCAGTTTGCGGTACAATAACGGCGCTTTGTCCGGCCGCTGTCTGCGGTGCGGGTTATTTTTTGATGAGAGAAGATGCAAATGAAAAAAGTATGGTTCGGAGCCGCTGCGGCGGTGGCGTTATTGGCCGGTTGCGCGGGCGGCGGTCTGGATACGGGCAGCGCGGCGGGCATGGGTTCTTCGCTGGTAAAAATGGCGGTGGACAATCAGTGCCGCACTGAATTGAACAGCCGCAACGAATGGCGTTTGATTGCTTTGGCGATGACGGCGGAAAAACAGCAGGAGTGGGAAAACAAAATCTGCGGCTGTGCCAGCGAAGAAGTGCCCAACCAACTGACGGCACAGGAAGTGGTTCAGGCAGTCAATCCGGCGACCCGTTCGCAGGTGATTGCCGGTGTAACGGCCAAAACCGTTACTGCCTGTGTGAAGCGTCTATACAAATAAACGGTACACCGTTTTCAGACGGCATCGGTGCGTCGGGGCCGTCTGAAAATGTCCGATTGATTCTTGGAAATTTGCGGTTTGACCTATGAACTACATCAGCACCCGCGGCCAAACGCCGCCTCTGCCGTTCAGCGAAGTCTTATTGATGGGTCTGGCACCCGACGGCGGCCTGATGCTGCCCGAAAGCTATCCGCGCATTGATGCGGCCACACTCTACGCATGGCGCGAATTGTCTTATCCCGATCTGGCGTTTGAGATCATGCGCCTGTTTGCCACCGATATTCCCGCCGACGATTTGCGCGCCATCATCCGGCGCACTTACACGGCCGAAGCGTTCGGCAGCGATGCGGTTACTCCCGTGCGTACGTTGTCAGACGGCCTGAAAATCCAAGCCTTGTCCAACGGCCCCACGCTGGCGTTTAAAGATATTGCCATGCAGTTTTTGGGCAATGCGTTTGAATATGTGCTGGCCAAAGCGGGGCGGCAGCTCAATATCATCGGGGCTACCAGCGGCGACACCGGTTCTGCAGCCGAATACGCCTTGCGCGGCAAGCAGGGTGTGAATGTGTTTATGCTCTCGCCCGAAGGGAAAATGAGTGCGTTCCAGCGTGCGCAGATGTTCAGCCTGCAAGATGAAAATATCCACAATATTGCCGTTCGCGGTATGTTTGACGACTGTCAGGACATTGTCAAAGCGGTGCAGAACGATGCCGGATTTAAGGCACGCTACCATATCGGTACGGTCAATTCCATCAATTTCGGCCGCGTGCTGGCGCAAATTGTCTACTACTTCGCCGGTTATTTTCAGGCGACAACAAGCAACGAGCAGAAAGTCAGTTTCTGTGTGCCTTCGGGCAACTTCGGCAATGTTTGTGCCGGCCATATTGCGCGTCAGATGGGCTTGCCGGTCCACCGCCTGATTGTGGCCACCAATGAAAATGATGTGCTTGATCAGTTTTTCGGCAGCGGCGAATACCGTCCGCGCGGCGGGGCGGAAACTTATGTTACGTCCAGCCCGTCTATGGATATTTCCAAAGCCTCGAATTTCGAGCGTTTCGTATTTGATTTGTTGGATCGGGACGGAGATAAAGTGCGCGGCCTGTGGCAGCAGGTAGACAGCGGCGAAGGTTTCGATTTGGGCGGTATGATGGACAAAATCCGCGACCAATACGGCTTTGTTTCCGGCAAATCCACCCATGCCGACCGTTTGGCGGTGATCCGCGCAGTATATGAGACCGAGGGCGAACTGATTGACCCGCACACCGCCGACGGCGTGAAAGTGGCGCGGCAGTTGCGCGAAGCGGGCGAAACGGTAATTTGCCTGGAAACCGCATTGGCGGCCAAGTTTGTCGGGACGATACATGAAGCGGTGGGTGAAGTGGCCGTACCGCGCCCCGCCAAGCTGGAAGGTTTGGAAGATTTGCCGCAACGGGTGCAGGTTGTGCCGAACGATGCCGCAGCGGTAAAAGCAATCATCCGAGCCGCCTTGGCCTGAACTGCCGACAGATAAAAGATATTGTGAAATTTTGTTGAACGCCTTTGATTTCGTAATACGTAATATAGGCCGTCTGAATATAGGCCGTCTGAAAATGCATTTCCGTTTTCAGACGGCCTCTGTTTATCGGAAGCAGCGTCGGACACAAGTCGATCGTTTCGGTATTGGCACATGCGAATCAACCCTGCCTGAGATACAACGGGGTTATGCGCGGTCGATGGGATAAGGCAGGATAACGGTTGTGAAACGGTGCAGGTTGAGTCAAAGCGTGTGTCTGCCATGATGAAAAGACAGGCAAGCCGTTTCCGTATTTGCTTTGGAAAATGCCGTCTGAATATACGCAGCCGGTATTCAGACAGCCGAAGTACGCTATTTATCGGTATCGCGGACAGCCGATGGAAAACGGTACAGGAGCCGCATGATGGCTCTGTCGGCCGCCTGAGTCATTTCAGACGG
This sequence comes from Neisseria leonii, assembly GCF_028776105.2. Lineage (NCBI taxonomy): Bacteria > Pseudomonadati > Pseudomonadota > Betaproteobacteria > Neisseriales > Neisseriaceae > Neisseria > Neisseria leonii. The sequence continues at coordinate 373,801 of NZ_CP145606.1, forward strand.
CCTTTGTCCGGCAGTGGTAGAATTTTCGGTTTCTATTCCTTTGATTTTTCTGATAAATGGTAAAAAATGCGTGTAAAGGCATGGTAAGGATTGACGGATTTGGGTAAAATCGCCGGGTTTATTTCCTGTCAGGCTTTCGGCCAAACGGGTTTGAGTATGGCTTGATGCGCGCGGCAGAGCTGCGGCAGCAGGGATTTATCGGGTGCGGCGGACCGGGTGCGGCGGCCGTGTAGTCTAATCTGACAGCAAGTGCAATGACATGATTAAAATTAAAAAAGGTTTGGATCTGCCGATTGCAGGGCGGCCGGAGCAGGTCATTTATCCGGGAGCGCGCGTTTCCGAAGTGGCGGTGCTCGGCGAAGAATATGTGGGTATGCGTCCTTCCATGAAGGTTCAGGAGGGCGACAGGGTACTCAAAGGACAGGTGCTTTTTGAGGACAAGAAAAACCCCGGCGTAGTGTTTACCGCACCGGCTGCGGGCGTGGTGCGTGCCATCAACCGCGGTGAAAAGCGTGTATTGCAGTCGGTGGTAATTGCGGTGGACGAAGCGGGCGGCGAGGTCGAATTCGAGCGTTATGACGATGCCGCCATTGCTGGGTTGGACAGCGAAGCGGTACGCCGCAACCTGTTGCAGTCGGGCTTGTGGACGGCACTGCGCACCCGCCCGTTCAGCAAAGTGCCTGCCGCCGACAGCCTGCCTGCCGCCGTTTTTGTCAATGCGATGGATACCAATCCGCTGGCGGCCGACCCGGTGGTGGTTATCCGCGAGCGTGCCGACGATTTTGCGCGCGGCGTGGCGGTGCTGGCCCGTTTGGGTGTGCCGCTGCATGTGTGCAAAGCCGCCGGTGCCGACATTGCCCTGCCGCAGACGGCCGGCGTGTCGGTACACGAATTCGGCGGTGTTCACCCTGCCGGTTTGGTGGGAACGCATATCCACTTTATCGAACCCGTCAGTCTGACGAAAACCGTTTGGCACATCAATTATCAGGACGTGATGGCTGTCGGCCGCCTGTTTGCTGCCGGCAGTCTGGATACGTCGCGTGTGGTGTCGTTGGCCGGCCCGCAGGTGGAAAAACCGCAATTGGAACGCAGCCTGATCGGTGCCAAAGTGTCGGACATTACCGCAGGCCGTCTGAAAAACGGCGAAAACCGCGTGATTTCCGGTTCGGTATTGAGCGGCGCAACTGCACAGCCCGGCAGTCCTCATGACTATCTCGGCCGTTATCATCTGCAAGTGTCGGTCATCGAAGAGGGACGGGCGAAAGAATTTCTGGGCTGGTTTGTCCCTTCCGCCGCCAAATTCACGATTACCCGCACCACACTCGGCCATTTCGCGGGCAAACTTTTCCCGTTCACTTCCGCGCTTAACGGAGGCCACCGCGCCATGGTTCCGATCGGCAACTACGAGCGCGTGATGCCGCTGGATATTCTGCCCACGCTGCTGCTGCGCGATTTGATTTCGGGCGATACCGACAGTGCGCAGGCTTTGGGTTGTCTGGAGTTGGACGAAGAAGATTTGGCTCTGTGCAGTTTTGTGTGTCCGGGCAAATACGAATACGGTTCGCTGCTGCGCCGTGCACTGGATACGATTGAGAAAGAAGGTTGAGTATGGGACTGAAACAGTTTTTCGAGAAAATCGAGCCCCAATTCATGCCCGGCGGCAAACACGAGAAATGGTATCCGCTGTATGAGGCGGTGGCCACCGTGTTTTACACGCAGGGCGAGGTAACGCGCAAAGCCGCACACGTGCGCGATGCCATCGATTCCAAGCGGATGATGATTCTGGTGTGGCTGGCATTGTTCCCCGCCATGTTTTACGGCATGTATAACGCAGGCGGGCAGGCAATTGCCGCCGTCAATCATCTCGGCCTGCTGGAACAGAATATCGCCGCCGACTGGCATTATGCGTTGGCTCATTGGCTGGGCATCGATTTGAGTATCGGTGCGGGTGTACTGAGCAAAATGTCGCTCGGTGCTATTTTCTTTCTGCCGATTTATGCGGTGGTGTTTGTGGTGGGCGGCTTTTGGGAAGTGCTGTTTGCACTTGTGCGCAAACACGAAGTCAATGAAGGCTTTTTCGTTACCTCTATTCTGTTTGCGTTGATTGTGCCGCCGACCCTGCCGTTGTGGCAGGCCGCCTTGGGCATCACATTCGGTGTAGTTGTGGCCAAGGAAGTGTTCGGCGGTACCGGCAAAAACTTTATGAACCCCGCGCTGGCCGGGCGCGCTTTCCTGTTTTTCGCCTATCCGGCCAATATTTCCGGCGATGCGGTGTGGACGGCGGTAGACGGCTTTTCCGGTGCGACCGCGCTCTCGCAATGGGCGGGCGGCGGTGCGGCCGGTCTGAAAAATACGCTGACCGGCGAGCCGGTTCAGTGGCTGGACGCTTTTTTGGGCAATATGCCCGGATCCGTCGGCGAAGTTTCCACACTGATGCTGATTTTGGGCGGCCTGTTTATCGTGTTTGCCCGTATCGCTTCCTGGCGCATCATCGGCGGTGTCTTTTTCGGCATGGTAGCCGCTTCGCTGCTGTTTAACCTGATCGGTTCGGATACCAATCCGATGTTTGCTATGCCGTGGTACTGGCATCTGGTATTGGGCGGCTTTGCCATTGGTATGATTTTTATGGCTACCGACCCCGTATCAGCTTCGTTTACCAATACCGGAAAATGGTGGTACGGCGCATTTATCGGCGTGATGTGCGTTTTGATCCGCGTGGTCAATCCGGCTTATCCCGAAGGCATGATGCTGGCGATTCTGCTGGCCAATGTGTTTGCACCGATTTTCGACAATCTGGTGGTGCGTGCCAATATCAAACGTAGGAGAATCCGTCATGGCTAAGTTCGACAAAGACAGTTTCGGCGGTACCTTGGCCGTTGTCGTGGCCGTCAGCCTGTTGTGCTCTGTTGTGGTGGCGGGTGCGGCGGTAGGACTGAAACCGACGCAGAACGAGAAAAAACTGTTGGACAAACAGAAAAACATCTTGGCGGCGGCCGGCCTGTTTTCAGACGGCATCAATGTGCCGGAAATCTATAACGCCCGCATCGAGCCGCGCATTGTCGATTTGGCCAGTGGTGAATATGTTGAGGGCGTAGAAAATTTTGATGCCCGTGCCGCAGCCAAAGACCCGCAGCAGAGTATCCGCATCGATCCGGAAAACGATAAAGCCGGTATTCAGACCCGAGCCAAATATGCAGAAGTTTATTTGGTGAAAGACAGCAGCGGCAAAACCGAACAAATCGTCCTGCCGATGCACGGCAGCGGTCTGTGGTCGATTATGTACGGCTTTGTGGCGGTCAAACCCGACGGCAATACCCTCAACGGCCTGACGTATTACGAGCAGGGCGAAACGGCGGGTTTGGGCGGCGAAATCGCCAATCCGCTGTGGCAGCAGAAGTTTGTCGGCAAGAAGCTGTACAACGAACAGGGTGAGGTAGCCATCCGTGTTGCCAAAGGTGCATCGGCCAATGCCGAACACGGTGTGGACGGTTTGTCCGGTGCGACCATGACGACCAAAGGCGTACAGGGTTCGTTCGACTACTGGTTCAGTCAAAACGGCTTCGGGCCGTATCTGGCGAAAGTGAAAGCAGGAGAAATCTGATGGCTGACAAAAAACAATTGAAGGAATTGCTGTTCTCACCGATTGTCCGCAACAATCCGATTGCGCTGCAAATTTTGGGTGTATGTTCCGCATTGGCCGTTACCACTAAACTGGAAACCGCTGTGGTGATGGCGATTTCCGTCAGTCTGGTTACGGCATTTTCCAGTTTCTTTATCTCACTGATCCGCAACTATATCCCCAACAGTATCCGCATTATCGTGCAGATGGCGATTATTGCTTCGCTGGTTACGCTGGTGGATCAGGTGTTGCAGGCTTATGCCTATGAGCTGTCGAAACAGCTGTCGGTATTCGTCGGCCTGATTATTACCAACTGTATCGTCATGGGGCGTGCCGAAGCATTTGCCATGAAAGAGCCGCCGTTGCCCAGTTTTGTAGACGGTCTGGGTAACGGTTTGGGCTACGGTGCGATTCTGGTTATCGTCGCCACCGTCCGCGAGTTGGTGGGTTCGGGCAAGCTGTTCGGCTTTACGGTTCTGCAAACCGTTCAGGACGGCGGCTGGTATCAGGCAAACGGTCTGTTCCTGCTGGCACCCAGCGCTTTTTTCATCATCGGCTTTATCATTTGGGGTTTGCGCACCTGGAAACCCGAACAGGCGGAGAAATAAAGCATGGAACATTATTTGAGCATTTTTATCAAATCGATTTTTATTGAAAATATGGCCTTATCCTTTTTCTTGGGTATGTGTACGTTTTTGGCCGTATCCAAGAAAATCGGTACCGCTTTCGGTTTGGGTATTGCCGTAACTGTCGTATTGGCGATTTCCGTTCCGGCCAACCAATTGGTGTATTCGCTGATTCTGAAAGACGGTGCGCTGGTGCCGGGCGTGGATCTGACATTCCTGCGCTTTATCACGTTTATCGGTGTGATTGCCGCGATTGTGCAGATTCTGGAAATGATTCTGGATAAATATTTTCCCGCACTTTACAACGCTTTGGGGATTTTCCTGCCTCTGATTACCGTAAACTGTGCCATTTTCGGCGGCGTGTCGTTTATGGTGCAGCGCGATTACGGTTTTGCCGAGTCTATTGTTTACGGTACCGGTGCCGGTTTGGGCTGGATGCTGGCGATTGTGGCTTTGGCGGGCATTACCGAAAAACTGAAATATGCCGATGTGCCGAAAGGCTTGCGCGGTTTGGGCATTACCTTTATCAGCGCGGGACTGATGGCTTTGGGCTTTATGTCCTTTTCGGGTATTCAGTTGTAAGGAGGACAACAGATGGAAATTATTTTAGGCATTGTGATGTTTACCTTGGTGCTGGCGGCATTGGCACTGATGATTCTGTTTGCCAAATCCAAACTGGTCAATTCAGGCGACATCACCATCAATATCAACGATGATGCGGAAAAAGCCATTCAGTTGCCCGCCGGCGGCAAGTTGCTCGGGGCGTTGGCGAGCAAAGGTATTTTTGTTTCTTCCGCCTGCGGCGGCGGCGGTTCCTGCGGCCAGTGCAAAGTCGTTGTCAAAAGCGGCGGCGGCGATATTCTGCCCACCGAACTTTCGCATATCAGCAAACGGGAGGCCAAAGAAGGCTGCCGCCTGTCTTGCCAGGTAAATGTCAAAGGCGATATGGATATCGAGCTGCCGGAAGAAGTGTTCGGTGTGAAGAAGTGGGAATGCACTGTGATTTCCAATGACAATAAAGCCACATTTATTAAAGAACTGAAACTGGCGATTCCCGAGGGTGAGGAAGTGCCGTTCCGTGCCGGCGGCTATATCCAAATCGAAGCCGAACCGCACACCGTGGCCTATAAAGACTTCGATATTCCCAAGGAGTACCACGAAGATTGGGATAAATTCAACCTGTGGCGTTATGTTTCCAAAGTGGACGAGCCTATTGTGCGCGCTTATTCGATGGCTTCGTATCCCGAAGAAAAAGGCATCATTATGCTCAACGTGCGGATTGCTACGCCGCCGCCGAATAATCCCGATGTTGCTCCGGGTCAGATGTCGTCTTACATCTGGTCGCTCAAACCGGGCGATAAAGTTACCATTTCCGGCCCGTTCGGTGAATTTTTCGCCAAAGATACCGATGCCGAAATGGTCTTTATCGGCGGCGGTGCCGGTATGGCGCCGATGCGGTCGCACATTTTTGACCAGCTCAAACGGTTGAAGTCGAAACGGAAAATCAGTTTCTGGTATGGTGCGCGCTCGAAACGCGAAATGTTCTATGTGGAAGATTTCGATACTCTGGCCGCAGAAAACGACAATTTCGAATGGCATGTGGCCTTGTCTGACCCACAGCCGGGTGATGATTGGGACGGCTACACCGGCTTTATCCACAATGTGATTTACGAGAACTATCTCAAAAACCACGAAGCGCCGGAAGACTGCGAATTTTATATGTGCGGCCCGCCGATTATGAATGCGTCGGTCATCAAAATGCTGAAAGATTTGGGTGTGGAAGACGAAAATATCCTGCTCGACGATTTTGGCGGCTGATGCTGCAAACCGAAACCGCCTGCGGTCTGTCCGCAGGCGGTTTTTTATATGGCGGCATTTTCTGTTTGGCCGAATGTCATTTGCTGCCTGAGCCGTGATGAAAACCGCTCAACAAAATGCAGCATCAAATGGCGGTCGTCTTCGTGCAAATCGTTCATCATTTTATGCAGATGGTGGCTTTGGTCGAAACTTCTGGGGCTGTTTTCGGCGATGAGGTCGGCGGCGGTGCAACCGAAAATCTCTGCCAGCTCCATCAGCCGCATGACATTGGGCATGATGATGCCGCGTTCCATGCGAGAGACGGCTTCGTTGCCGATTTGTAGGATTTCGGCGACCTGCTCTTGGGTCAGTCCGCTGTTTTGGCGGTATTTGGCGATGGTTTTGCCGATGCGTTTGTTGATTTCGGCGGCGTGGGGAAGCTTGATGGGCATACTTTTTCCTGTGTTTCAACTTAATTTGTTTAATTATCAACTTTTTAAGCAGTATTGTAAGGGCTTAAAAGGTTGTGATTTACGCTTTTTTGGTTGAATTGACAGCTGATCCAAAAGGTTGAGCGATTTACACAGAGCAGTAATTGATGGTTTGATGGCGTGGTTTGGGCAAGCATTGTTTTGTCTATTGGCTGCCTAGCAAAAGTGGTTATTGGGCGGTGTGTGGATTTTTGCTGTTTGCGGTGGGTTGTCGCTTAAAATGATGATTTGGACAGAGCAATAAAAAATGGTTATCAAATGGCTGGTGCTGGCGGCGGCGTGCTGGTTTTCAGACGGCATAATCAACCAAAAAAGTTGATTATTCATGCTATAATGATGAACGAACAGCGTGTTGCGGTGTTTAATATGGCAAAATGAGGATTTTTTATGAAAACGCCAGATATTATTACTAACCCATTGACCAATAAAGGGACAGCTTTTAGTTTAGATGAGCGTGCCAAACATGGTTTGATTGGACGGCTGCCTGCGGCGGTGGAGACACTGGACGAGCAGGCAAAGCGTGCGTATCGGCAGTTTGCCTCTTATGATAAAGATATTGAAAAATACATCTTTTTAGACCAGCTGCACAACCGCAACGAAGTGCTTTATTATAAACTTTTGATTGATAATCTTGCCGAGATGCTGCCTGTGGTGTATGACCCGACAGTGGGCGAGGCGATTAAAAAATGGTCGCGTGATTATCGCCGCAGCCGTGCGGTGTATTTGGACATCAATCACCCCGAGCATATTCGTGCCGCCTTTGAGGGATTGGGGCTTGGTAGTCAAGATATTGATTTGATTGTAGTTTCTGATGCCGAAGAGATTTTGGGCATTGGTGATTGGGGTGTAAACGGCACAGATATTTCGGTGGGCAAACTTGCTGTTTATACAGCAGCGGCAGGTATTCACCCAGAACGGGTGATTGCGGTGAACCTTGATGTCGGCACTGATAATGAAGCTCTGCTTAACGACCCTGCTTATCTTGGCAACCGTCATGCCCGTGTGCGTGGCGAGCGTTATGATGCGTTTATCAAGGCGTATTTGCAGACGGCATCCGAGCTGTTTCCGAATGCTTTGCTGCATTTTGAGGATTTCGGCTCGTCAAATGCACGGCGGATTTTGGTGGAAAACCGTGAGCAATACCGCATTTTTAACGACGATATGCAGGGAACGGGGGCGATTGTGATGGCGGCGGTCATCTCGGGGCTGAAAGTTACCCAGCAGAGCTTTGCCGAGCAGCGGCTCGTGGTCTATGGGGCGGGTACGGCAGGCACAGGCATGGCAGATCAAATCAGTGCGGCGATGCAGCGGTGCGGATTAAGCCGTGAAGAAGCCAAGCGGCGTGTGTGGCTGATTGACATCAACGGCTTGGTGGTGGACGATATGACCAATTTGCCTGACTATCAGCAAGAATACGCTCGCTGTGCCGATGAGGTGGCAACTTGGCAGCGTGATGGCGGCAAGATTGGGCTGCTGGAAGTGATTAAGCAAGTCAAGCCGACCATCTTAATCGGTACTTCAACCGACCATGGTGCGTTTACCGAGGAGGTGGTCAAGCAGCTGTGTGCAGGGGTGGAGCGTCCGATTTTATTGCCACTGTCCAACCCGACCGAACGCATCGAGGTCATGCCTTGTGATGCGGTACGCTGGTCGGACGGCAAGGCACTGATTGCCACAGGGATTCCTGTACCGCCTGTATCTTATCAAGGCGTGGACTATGTTATCGGTCAGGGCAACAACGCCTTGCTGTATCCTGGTCTTGGCTTGGGTGTGATTGTCTCTGGGGCTGCCCATGTTACCGATGCCATGCTGCTGGCTGCTGCCGAGGCAGTGGCAGGTCAGGTCAATCCTCAGGATTTGGGAGCATCACTGCTGCCGCCTGTGGACAATCTGCGAGCCTCATCGGCAACTGTTGCCGTCGCTGTCGCCAAGCAGGCGGTGCAGGACGGTGTTGCCACCAAGCAGTCCGACAACTGGGTGCAAACCGTACAAGATGCCATGTGGCAGGCAGTGTACGCCTGATAAAAATGCCGTCTGAAAACGCATGGGCGTGGTCAGACGGCATTTTTGCGGGGTTTCAGTGTTCAATATATTTTAGAAAAAGCCCAGTTTATCCGGCGAATAGCTCACCAGCAGGCATTTGGTCTGCTGATAATGTTCGAGCATCATTTTGTGCGTTTCGCGGCCGATGCCGGATTTTTTATAGCCGCCGAATGCGGCGTGCGCCGGGTAGAGGTGGTAGCAGTTTGTCCACACGCGGCCGGCCTGAATGCCTCGGCCGATGCGGTAGCAGGTGTTCATGTTGCGGCTCCACACGGCGGCACCGAGACCGAACTGGGTATCGTTGGCGATGGCCAGTGCCTCTTCGGCGGTTTTGAAGGTGGTAACGGCGACAACGGGGCCGAAGATTTCCTCTTGGAAGATGCGCATATCGTTGCTGCCTTTGAAAATGGTCGGTTCGATGTAGTAGCCGCCCGCCATTTCGCCCGCTTCTTTCCGCGCACTGCCACCCGCCAGCACTTGTGCACCTTCTTCTTTACCCAGTTTCAGGTAGCCGGTGATTTTTTCAAACTGTTCCTCGCTGGCCTGTGCGCCGACCATGGTCTCGGTATCCAAGGGGTCGCCGACTTTGATGGCTTTGACGCGTGCTACGGCTTTTTCGATGAATTTTTCGTAAATCGATTCCTGTACCAGCACGCGCGACGGACAGGTGCAGACTTCGCCTTGATTGAGTGCGAACATGGCAAAGCCTTCCAGACATTTGTCCAAAAACGCATCGTCTTCGTCCATCACGTCTTCAAAGAAAATGCTCGGGCTTTTGCCGCCCAGCTCCAGCGTAACCGGAATAATATTTTCGCTGGCATAGCCCATAATCAGACGGCCTGTGCCGGTTTCGCCGGTGAACGCCACTTTGGCGATGCGCGGGTTTTGCGCCAGCGGTTTGCCGCATTCGAGACCGAAGCCGTTGATGACGTTGAGTACGCCCGGCGGCAGCAGGTCGCCGATGATGTCCAAGAGATACATGATGGAAACGGGGGTCTGCTCGGCCGGTTTGAGCACGATGCAGTTGCCTGCCGCCAGCGCGGGGGCGATTTTCCATGCCGCCATCAAAATCGGGAAGTTCCACGGGATAATCTGGCCGACCACGCCCAACGGCTCGTGGAAATGATAGGCCACCGTGTCATTGTCCAGCTCGGAAATACCGCCTTCCTGCGCACGGATGACACCGGCGAAATAGCGGAAATGGTCCACCGCCAGCGGAATATCGGCCGCCAGCGTTTCGCGTACCGGTTTGCCGTTTTCCCATGTTTCGGCGACGGCGATTTTTTCCAGATTCTCTTCGATGCGGTCGGCAATTTTCAATAAAATGCCGCTGCGCTCCGTGACACTGGTTTTGCCCCATGCTTCTTTGGCCGCGTGGGCGGCATCGAGGGCTTTTTCCACATCGGCTTCTTTGGAACGCGCCACTTGGGCAAAGGCTTTGCCGGTAATGGGGCTGATGTCGTCGAAGTATTCTCCGCCGACGGGCGGTGTCCATTGACCGTTGATGTAGTTGTCGTAGCGGGCTTTGAATTGGACGATGCTGTCGGGGGTGTTGGGGGCGGCGTATTTCATTGCGATTCCTTTCATATGCGGTGATGGAAAACGGCATTTGCGGAAATGGTGCGGCGGCTGCCGCAAACCGTTTCCGATATTAGGAATCATGCTCTAAATTGTAAAATCAAAAAATCTGATGGCGGCGATTTGCCGGATAAAAGATGAGGGGGCCGATGCTGCCGGTTTCCTTTTCAGACGGCCTGTTTATTGTGCCAGTAGCCAGTCTGCCGCATCGGCCAGCCGCTGAGGTACATGGTCGAAGTGTCCGCCGCTGTTGAGTGCGAAGTGGGTTGTGACGCCCGACTGTTGCCAGTGCTGCCGTGTGGCGGAAATGGCGGTTTCGACGGCGGCCGTACGCGGATTTTTGGTGTTTTTTTCTTGGCTGCCTACGGAAAAATAGGCGTATTCGGGCAGCCGTTGTGCGGGGGTGGCGGTGGCGAAGGCCGCCCAGTTGTCGAACCACAATGACGGTGAAACGGCGGCGATGCGCTCGAACAGCGGTTGTCGGTAAGCGGAGTAGGCTGCGAGCAGGCCGGCCAGCGAATAGCCCAAAATGCCGCGCCAGGCAGGGCGAAGGCCGAAGGCGTTTTCGGCGGCGGGCAGAATATCGGCCGCCAGCTGTTCGAGGAACACATCGGCGCCGCCGCCGAAATCGGCTGCTTTTTTGAATACGCGCGGTGCAGGCCACGGCGTGAATGTGTGTTCCCAGTTATTTTCTTCTATTGTTATCAGAACGGCGCGCGGAACAATCAGGGCGGCCAATTCGTCGGCCTGATCGCGGTTGTCGGGAAAGGTCAGCAGCAGCGGCAGGTTATGGGGTTGTTCGGGCAGATAGAGGCTGACGGTTCGGTCGGCGATATGCAGTCTATGTGTCATGATAGATACAGTCGGAGTGGTTGGCGGCAGGCCGTCTGAAAGATACAGTTTGCCGGGTGGTTTGGGTATTCAGCCGCATCGTCCGGCGGGGTTTCAGACGGCCTGTCGGGCGGCCATAATGTGAAGTATGGGGCGGAGTTCAATGTTGTCAGGCCGTCTGAATTCCATGCCGTTTTCAGGTATCGGCTTTGCGGGCAGCGGCGGCACGTGAGGCCAGCCACAGTGCGGCAGCGGCCCCCAAGACATCGGCGGCGGCATCGCCCCATTCGGCACGGCGGGTTTGGGTAAACCAAAACTGTGCGGCTTCGCTGGCGGCGGCCAGTATCAGGGCGGCAGCCAAGAGCAAAAGGTAGGGCGGACGGCGGTTTTCGTGGAGAAAGGCGCGGGCGGCGAGCCAGAACTGGGCGAAAAACAGTGCCGCGTGCATGACTTTGTCGAAATGGGGAAACGGCGGCAGGCTGCGGCCGTTGCTTTCCTGCAGCAGCGAGTAGAGCAGCGCTGCCAGCCAGATGAGGGCGAAGAGGGTGAAGCGGTTGCGCGGCATCACGGATTTTCCGCCAGCCAGTCGGCACACATATCCGCCAGCCTGATGAAGCGGCCGCCGCGTGCGGTTAAGACGGCCTGCCATGCGCGCACTTGGGCGGCATCGGGGGCTTCGTCGAGGCTGCATTCGTTGAGCATAAAATCCAGCGTTTCCTCAACAATGCCGACGGTTTCGCAGCGTATCAGTTCGGTCAGTTCGGACATGGGTTTTGGTTTCGGCCGGTGCGGCAGGGTGGGCTAGGCCGTCTGAAAAGAGGGTGGTCGGGGAAACGTACCCGGCCTGCGGATGGGCTATGCGGCAGGCCGGTTGCGGTATCAGTCAAACTGCAAGACGGCGGAAGTGTAAACGTTCTGCACGTCGTCCAAATCTTCCAGCGCGTCTAACAGTTTCTGCATTTTGACGGCATCTTCGCCGCTCAGGACGGTTTCGTTTTGCGCGCGCATGGTGACATCGCCGTCTTGCGATGTGAAGCCTGCCGCTTCCAGCGCGGCTTTGATGCCCGCCCAGTCGGCCGGGGCGGTAATCACTTCGATAATGCCCTCGTCATCGACGATCACATCTTCCGCACCCGCTTCCAATGCGGCTTCCATCAGCGCGTCTTCATCGGTATCGGTGTAAACCAGATAACCCTGATGCTCGAAGTTGAACGCGACACAGCCGTCGGTGCCGAGGTTGCCGCCGTTTTTGTTGAACGCATGGCGCACATCAGCCACGGTGCGGGTTTTGTTGTCGGTCATACAGTCCACCATCAGAGCCGCGCCGCCGATGCCGTAGCCTTCGTAGCGCAGTTCGACATAATCCACACCTTCCAGATTGCCCGTACCTTTGTCGATGGCACGCTGCACATTGTCTTTGGGCATGTTCGCGTCCCAAGCCTTATCCATGGCCAGACGCAGGCGCGGGTTGGCCGCAGGATCGCCGCCGCCGAGTTTGGCCGCAACGGTGATTTCTTTGATGAGTTTGGTGAAGATTTTGCCGCGCTGTGCATCAACGCGTGCTTTTTTGTGCTGGATATTCGCCCATTTGCTGTGGCCTGCCATGCGGTGTCCTTTGATTAACGGCTGAATGAAAAACGGGCTATTTTAGCATAAGTGGCTGAGGGGTTTCAAAATGTGTCGGGCGGTTGGCGCAGTGTTGATGCCGTCTGAAAACGGCATAGGGTCGGGATATTTGAGATGCCCGTCGGAGTGCATCGGGAGAAACCGGAAAAAGCGGCAGGGAGATGCAGGCTGTCCCGTTTTGCGGCGGGTCGGTAGGTTGGGTACCCTGAATCCGAACGGTAGTTTCGACCTGCGGCAAGTGTTTCCTGCCGCTGATTAAAGATAGTGCGAAGTTTTGTTCATTCCTTCGAGCCTGCAGTATATTTGTTGATAAGGCCGTCTGAAAACGGCCGTTGCCGTAAACGGCAACGCGTGTTTTCAGACGGCCTGTTTGCGCAGAACCAAGTGTTGGTCAGAAACCGATTTTCAGGCTGCCGTAGAACGCGCGGCCGTGTTGGTTGTAGCTGCGCGCGCCGTTGCCGGTACGGTAGAGTTTTTTGTCGGCGATGTTGCTCACGCCCAAGACGGCTTCGGATTTTTTGGTAAAGCGGTAGCCGACATTCGCACTCCACAGGCCGTAGCTGGCGACTTCGTCGGTGTTCAGGCCGCTGCGGTTTTCAGTGCGGTTGGTGGCGACGGTGCGCGGTTTTTGGCGGCCGTAGTGGGTGAAGGTGAGGTTGGCGAACCATTTTTCGCTCGGCGTCCAGGCGAGGGTGCTGTTGACGGTGTGTTTGGGCACCAGCGACAGTGGGTTGCCTTGGTAGTCCTCGGATTTCTGCATGTAGGTAAAGTTGTTGCGCCATTTGAGCGTGTCGTGCAGCGGAACGACCAGATTACCTTCGAAACCGGCGATGGTGGCTTTGGGGGTGTTGCTCCATTGGTAGAGGTGGTTGCCGATGTTGCTGGTGGCTACCAGAATGTCGCCGATGACGATTTTGTTGCGGTAGGCGTTGTGGAAGTAGGTGGCGGAGGCCTGCCAGCCGTTGCGGTTGAATTCGACACCCAGTTCTTTGTTCAGGCTGGTTTCCGCTTTCAGGCTGCTGTTGCCCTGATAGTAGCAGCGGACGGTGGCGGCAGCATTGATGGGACAGCCGTTGCCCCGGGTGTAAAGGATAAACTCGGGGTTGCTCTGATACAGGTTGGGCGCTTTGTAGGCACGGGCGATGCCGCCTTTGACCGTCCAGCTGCTGCCGATTTTTTGGGCGAAGTTCAGGCTGGGGCTCCAATTGCTGCCGCTGTTGCTGTTGTTGTCGAAGCGCAGGGCGGGAGTCAGGGTGGTGCCGCTGTCCAGTTTGATGTTGTTTTCGGCATAAACCGCCCAGTTGCGCTGCGAGGCTTTGCTGCCGCGTGTGGCGGAAATGCCTTGGAAAACGTCGGTACGGCGCTGGTCGGTAAAGCCTTGGCTGTTGGAGGCGGCATCGTCCAGTTTGCTGGCGGTAAATTCTGCGCCGACGGTCAGGACGTTGGGTACGCCCCAGGTAAACGGGATATTGGCTTCGCTGCTCACGCGCAGGTTGCCGAGTTTGCTGTCGGTGTAGCTGTCGCTGGAATAGCTGCCTTCGGGGCCGCCGGCGAGATATTCGGGAAGGCGGCTGTTTTTGGTGCGCTCATAGCTGACGGCGGTTTTGGTATCGCCCCATTCCCATGCGCCGTCGTGCGTGAGAGCGAAAGTGGAGCGGTAGAGACGGGCGGTTTCCGCGCCGGATTGCGCCAGACGGTTGATAAGTGCCGCGCTCAGCGGGTGAGTATTGCTGTTTTGTGTATCGCCGTTGTAGATATTGCCTTGGCGGCTGAACGTGCTGTCGAGGGTCAAGTCCTGTTCGGGGCTGATGCGCCAGTTCAGACGGCCTGAAATGTCGCGGTTGCGCACGCCTTCCACGCCGGCGGCATTGGGCGTGCCGGCAGAGGCGTTGATGCCGACGGCATCGGCGTCGGTTTTATTGGCGCTGCCGTACACGCGGAAGGAGAGTTTGTCTCGGACAATCGGGCCGCTGACATAGAAGCCTGCGCGGCTGGTGGCACTCTCTTGGCTGTCCTGCGGGCGGTTGGTGTAGTAATTGACCGAGCCTTCCAGCTCGTTGGTGATGCGTTTGGTTACGATATTGACCACGCCGCCCATCGCGCCGGAGCCGTAGCGGGCGGCAGCGGGGCCGCGTAAAACCGTAATCGATTCGATGGCTTCGGGCGGCACCCAGTTGGAATCGCCGCGCGTGTTGCGTTCGCCGCGCATACTGATGCGTTCGGCATTGCGCGAGGTGGCGGGTTTGCCGTCAATCAGAATCAGGGTGTTTTCCGGCCCCATGCCGCGGATGTCGATCTGGCGTTTGTTGCCGCGCTGGCCGGTGGCGGTGTTGCCGGTGAGATTGACGCCGGGCATGGTGCGCACCAGTTCGGAAATATCGTTGGCAACAGGGGCTTTGGCAATGTCGTCGGCCGAAATTTTCGATACACCCAGCTGCTGCTGGACCTGGCGTTCGGCAGTAACGTAAACGGTATCGAGCTCGGCACTTTGCGGCGCGGTGTCGGCCAGGGCGAAAGCGGAGGCCAGTGCCAGCGGCAGGGCGGCGGGTATGAATTTCGGGTATGCAGTCATGTTCCGTATCCTTGTCCTTAGTGATGAAAGAAAACTTAAATTGTAGTAATAATGATAATGTTTATTAATTTTAAAACAATTTATGTCCGGATTCAAAGGAAAATACGGTTTTTGTTAACGGAATGTGAAAAATAGTGTGGTTTTTACCACAATGCGCGTGCCGGTGCGGCGGAACGGGCAGGGGCGGATGTTGTGCGCCCGAACAGACGCAGGCAAAGGGATACGGCGCGGCCGGTGCGGAAAGACGGTGCGGATTTCTGTTCAGTTTGATGTGTATCCGCAGTATGCGGCTTCAAGCTGTCGTGAAGTTTGGTTCAGTTTGTTTCATGCTGAAATATCAGGCCGTCTGAAAACGGGTTTTCAGACGGCCTTTGCCGGTTTCGGGTTACAGCAGGACTTTTTCGATGCCGCCGTTATTGGCGCGGGCGACAAAATCGTTCTGCCAGTTGCCGCCCAAAACGGTTTTGGCGATTTCGACCACGATGTAATCTGCTTTGACGTTGTTGTCGTCGCTGTAACGGCTCAAACCTTGCAGGCAGGCGGGGCAGGAAGTCAGCAGTTTGACCTCGCTGCCGTCCTGCGGCAGCTGTTTGAGGTTTTTCTCGATTTCTTCCTGTTTGCGGAATTTCACCTGTGTGGCGATATCGGGGCGTTTGACAGCGAACATGCCGCTTTCGCCGCAGCAGCGGTCGCTCAGCACCACGTCTTTGCCCAACAGCTGTGAGGCCATTTGGGTGGGGTTCATGGTTTTGATCGGGCTGTGGCAGGGATCGTGATAGAGGTATTGCGTGCCCTGAATACCGTCGAGTTTCACGCCTTTTTCCAGCAGGAATTCGTGAATGTCGATGATGCGGCAGCCGGGGAAAATATCCTCGAAACGGTAGCCTGCCAGACTGTCGTAACAGGTGCCGCAGCTGACGACGACGGTTTTGATGTCCAAATAGTTGAGCGTATTGGCCATACGGTGAAACAGGACGCGGTTTTCGGTAACGATTTTATCCGCTTTGTCTTTGTCGCCGCCCGCATCTTGCGGGTAACCGCAGCACAGGTAGCCCGGTGGGAGAACGGTCTGTACGCCCACATGGTACAGCATGGCCTGTGTGGCCAGTCCGACTTGGCTGAACAGGCGTTCGGAACCGCAGCCGGGGAAATAGAATACGGCCTCGGCATCTTCCGGTACGTCGGGTTTGCGGATAATCGGCACGGTTTTACTGTCTTCGATGTTCAGCAGCGCGCGGGCGGTTTTAATCGGTACGTTGCGCGGCAGCGGGCGGTTGATGAAGTGGATAACCTGTTCTTTGACCGGTGCGCGGCCGGTGGTGGCTTTGGGTGCGGCTTTCTGTTTTTCGCTGCCGAGAGCGGCTTTTCTGCCCCACCGGTAGGCGAGGTTCTGCAATTTGAAACCGGCCTGTACCACGCCTTTGCGCAGGATATTGATGGTGCGCGGGTCTTTGGCGTTGAGCATGGCCATGCCGGCGGCTACGGCGGGATTGAACTTGCGCTTGCCCGATTCGCGCAGATAGTTGCGTATGGCGACGGTTACATCGCCGAAGTCGATTTTGACCGGGCAGGGCTTGACGCAGCGGTGGCAGACGGTGCAGTGGTCGCCGACATCGTTCAGCTCGTCGAAATGTTTGACGGAAACGCCGCGCCGTGTCTGTTCTTCGTATAAAAACGCTTCGGTTAAGAGGCCGACGCCGAGAATTTTATTGCGCGGGCTGTAAAGCAGGTTGGCACGCGGTACGTGGGTGCTGCACACCGGTTTGCATTTGCCGCAGCGCAGGCAGTCTTTGACCGAATCGGCGATTTTGCCCAAGGAAGATTGTTCCATAATCAGCGATTCGAAGCCCAACAGCTCGAAAGAAGGCGTGTAGGCGCGGCGCAGGTCGGCACCTTTCATCAGTTTGCCCCGGTTGAAACGGCCTTGCGGATCGACTTTGGCTTTGTAGTTCCAGAACGGCTGCATTTCCTCGTCGGTCATAAATTCGAGTTTGGTGATGCCGATGCCGTGTTCGCCCGAAATCACGCCGTTGAGGCCGCGGGCAATATCCATGATGCGCGCCACCGCTTTGTGGGCGGTTTGCAGCATTTCGTAGTCGTCTGAATTGACGGGGATATTGGTGTGGACATTGCCGTCGCCCGCGTGCATGTGCAGAGCCACAAACACGCGCCCGCGCACTACACGGCTGTGGATTTTGTCCAGTGCCTGCATAATCTGTTCGTCGGCGCGGCCGCTGAAAATTTCGGCCAGAGGTTTCATCACGTCGGCTTTGACCGATACGCGCAGGCGGAAGTCGCGGAAGGCGGTAAAACAGCTTTCATCGTCGCGCGCTTCGGGTGCGGCATGGGCGGCGCTGCCGTAGTGCTGCTTATATGCCGCCAGCGGCGTATCGAGATGGTCCAGCAGCCACTGCCAGCGTGCCTGAACGGCGCAAACGTGTGCCAGCGCAGTTTCGGCGCGGGTGCCCAAGAGTTCATGGCCGGGCAGGTCGCTGCCCAATTTGTCCACAGGCAGGTTGCCTTGCAGGTATTGGATTAAGGCTTCGCACAGGGCGAGTTTGTTTTTAATCGACAGTTCGATATTGATGCGCTCGATGCCGTCTGAATATTCGCCCAAACGCTCTAAAGGAATGACCACGTCTTCGTTGATTTTAAAGGCGTTGGTGTGTTTGGCGATGGCGGCGGTGCGGCTGCGGTCGAGCCAGAAGGTTTTGCGCGCTTCGGGGCTGACGGCGATAAAGCCTTCGCCGTCGCGCGCCTGCGCCAGTTTGACGATATGGTCGGCAGCGGCGATGACAGCCGCCTCGTCGTCGGAAACGATATCGGCAAGCAGCACCATCTTCGGCCGTCCTTTGCCCGCCGCTTTGGTGGCATAGCCTACGGCGCGCACATAACGCCAGTCCAAATGTTCCAGACCCGCCAGTCTGACGCTGTGGTGGCCGAGCAGAAAGTCGCGGATTTCGACGATGGAAGGCGTGGCGTTGGCCACGGTACCGAAAAACTCCAAACAGATGGTACGGATGTGTTTGGGCATGGTGTGCAGCACAAACGCGCAGCTGGTGATGATGCCGTCGGTACCTTCTTTCTGCACGCCGGGCAGGCCGCTTAAGAATTTGTCGGTAACGTCTTTGCCCAAGCCCACTTTGCGAAATTTGTGGCCGGGGATTTCCAGACGCTCGGTTTTGACGGTATCCCGGCCGTCTGAAGTGAGGGTGTGTACATCGAATATGGCGGTTTCTTCATCGTGGATTTTGCCGAAATTGTGCCGTACACGTTCGATTTTCAGCCATTCGCCCTGCGGATTGACCATTTTCCAGTAAGCCAGATTGTCCAGCGCAGTGCCCCACAGCACGGCTTTTTTGCCGCCCGCATTCATCGCCACATTGCCGCCCACGCAGGAAGCATCGGCAGAAGTGGGGTCGACGGCGAAGACGAGTTTGGCCGCCGTGGCCGTTTCTTCCACGCGGCGGGTAACCACGCCTGCGCCGCAATGGATAATCGGGTGCGTGCCGTCCAAGCCGGGCAGGGTAACGTATTGCACGCCGTTGTGGCGGTCGAGTTTTTCGGTATTGATGACCGCGCTCATCGCGTCCAGCGGCACCGCGCCGCCGGTGTAGCCGGTGCCGCCGCCGCGCGGGATAATGGTTAAATCCAATTCAATCAAGGCGCGCACCAGCGGGGCGATTTCTTCTTCGGTATCGGGATTGATGACGACAAAGGGATATTCCACCCGCCAGTCGGTTGCGTCGGTAACATGGCTGACACGGGCGAGGCCGTCGAACATGATATTGTGTTTTTTGGTGATTTTGCTCAGGCGGGCAAGGATTTGCGCGCGTTTCTGCCGTGTGTGGGGGAAGTCGGCATCGAAGCGGGTCACGGCCGCTTCTGCGGCGGCCAACAGTGCGGCCACCTGTTCGTTGTTGTCGCGGCGTTTCTGGATTTCGTTCAGGCGGTGGCGCATTTCGCGCACCAGAGCTTCGCGCCGGTCATCGTGTTCGAGCAGGTCGTCTACCAGATAAGGGTTGCGCACCACTGCCCAAATGTCGCCCAAGACTTCAAACAGCATACGTGCCGAGCGGCCGGTTTTTCGTTGGCCGCGCAGGGCTTCCAGCGTGTCCCATGCGGATTCGCCCAGCAGGCGGATAACGATTTCGCGGTCGGAATAGGAGGTGTAGTTGTAGGGAATTTCCCGAATGCGTGCGTTCTGGCTCATGGTGTGGTCAGTTCCGTTGTGAGGGTGGCGGCGTTTTTGTGTTGTATTCTTACATTGGCCGTCTGAAAAAAGCAGGGCGTTGATTATAGCCGATTTTCTGTCCGGTGTTATCGAACGGTAAACATTTTTCGGGATTGGGGTAAGGTGCTTGGCGCAAGGAAAAAAAGCCGTTATAATGCCCAGCTTCTTTGGCGGGTCTCCTTACATGGTGATCCGGAACAACGGGTCAGGGGCGGAAGCCAGCAGCCCACTCCGGAAAGTCAGTGCTGAGGGTCAGGCTCGCCGCCCATTATCGAACCATGCCGACGGTGTTTGCTGCCGGCATGGTTTTTTATTGGCCGTTGTGGTGGGGCTGAAATGCGGCCGCCGTGCCGTCAGGCCGTCTGAATTCCAGGTTTCAGACGGCCTCTGTGCCCAGGCGGGTTTCAGTTGCGGATAAGGTGCGGTTGAAGAAAGCAATATAGTCCCGGACTGCGGTTTCGAAAAAAATGCCCGAATAGATGCCGAAATGGCCGCAGGGATAGGTTTTGACCGTTGCCTGCGGAGATTGTGCGGCGCAGCGCAGGGCGGCAGCGGCAGGTGTCAGCGTGTCTTGTGTGCAGATGGCGTAGAAAATGGGTGTCGGGATATTTCGGGCAAACCGGTCGGGCGAATATTTGAGAAATTCCAGCAGGGTCCGGGCCGGGGTTTCGTTGATCAAGGGGATATTTTCCGGCAGCAGGCGCAGAAATTCGTCCAAATCGGGTACGGCCATGACGGCCGCGCTGCCCGGCGGCCCGCCCAGTTTGATCATGACGGGCGGGCGTTTGGTCAGGCAGGCCAGCAGGTCGGCAAACAGAAAGGGCAGGGTTTTCAGCAGGGTTGCCGGCGGGACGTTTCTGATGGTGGCGAAGTTGTCGGTATAGGGGCATTGTGCAACGGTGGCGAGAATGTCGCGGCGGCGGGCGGACAGGGTAATGACATGGCCGCCGCTGAATGATGTGCCGAACAGCAGAATACGGCTGCTGTCTATGCGCTTATCGTGTTTGACAAAGTCGATGGCGTTGTTCCAGTCGGCCAACTGCTCTTGCACATGGATGCGCTGCCGCTGCCGTCCGCCGCTGGCACCGAAATTGCGGTAATCGAAAACAAAACAGGCATAGCCAGCGGCGGCAAAGCGTTCGGCGTAAGCGTCCAGGCGCATTTCCCGAACGCCGCCCAGCCCGTGTGCCATGACGATAACGGGTGCTTCGGCACCGGTTGCGGGCTGATACAGCCAGGCACTGCACGGTGTGCCGTCTGAATCGAAGAGGCATTCTTCACGTTTGAACACGGTGGTCTCGCTTTGAGTCGGGATAAGGGTTGGGGGGCATGGCAGGCAGTTTTCAGACGGCCTCCGGTATGCCAGATGCCGGAGCGGGCGAGCAGACTGTCAGGCCGTCGTAGGCGGGGGCGATGCCGGGCGGGCAGCGGTCGAGCAGGTCGAAATAGTCGAGGCTGTGGGTCATGTGGATCAGATAGGTTTGGCGCGCGCCGATTTGCGCGGCATAGGCACAGGCTTGGCCGAAGCTCAAATGGCTGGGATAGGGGCGGTCGCCCAGACAGTCGATAAAGAGATAATCCAAGCCTTGCAAGGCGGTAATCTGTCCGGGTGCGAGATGGTTCAGGTCGGTCAGCCAGGCGATGTTGCCGATGCGGTAGGCGGTGCTCTGCCAGCGGCCGTGCGGTACTTGGAAATGGGTGAGCGGTGCACCGTTGATGTCGGGCAAATCGGCCAGACTGCCCGCGTGCAGAATGGGGCGGTTCCATTGGGCGGTGGGCGGCAGGAAAACATAGCCGAAGCGTTCGCGGATATTGTCGAGGGTAAAGCCGCTGCCGTAAATCGGAATCGCACTTTGCTGTTTGTAGCAGAAGGCGCGCAAATCGTCGATGCCGTTGAGGTGGTCGGCGTGGGGGTGGGTATAGAGTACGCCGTCGATGCGCGGCAGTTGTTCGCGCAAGGCCTGTGTGCGGAAGTCGGGCGTGGTGTCGATTAGCCAGCCCTGTCCGCCGATGTCGAGCCATGCGCTGCAACGGCTGCGGCTGTTTTGCGGCCGAGGGTCGGTGCAGACGGCGCAATCACAGCCGGCCACGGGCGTGCCGGAAGAGCTGCCGCAGCCTAACACGGTCAAACGGATGGGGGGCATGGCGTATCCTTGCCGGTGGAAAGATGGTGCCGATTATAGACCAAGTATCCGCAGGGTAAAGCCGTCTGCTTCACAAAAGCCGCGTTTTTCGCTTACACTGCGCGCTTCTGAAACGAAGGGCGGGACAGTGTGATGCAGGAAATCGAACAATATGTACGCGCGCGGGCGCAGGCGGCGAAAGCGGCTTTTTATGCGCTGGCAGAGACTTCAACCGAGCAGAAAAACCGCGCACTGCTGCGGCTGGAAGCGTTGTTGGCCGAGTATGAACACGATATTTTGGCTGCCAATGCCGAAGATATGCGGCTGGCACGGGAAAAAGGTTTGGACGCGGCCATGCTTGACCGTTTGGCCGTCAGCGGAAAAATCGTTGCCGCGATGCGCGAGGGTTTGTGCCAAGTGGCGGCACTGCCTGATCCGGTGGGCGAGATGGACGGTTTCCGCACCCGTCCCAACGGCCTGAGTATCGGCAAAATGCGGGTGCCTTTGGGCGTGATCGGCATGATTTACGAGGCGCGGCCGAATGTTACGGTGGATGCGGCCGCGTTGTGCCTGAAATCGGGCAATGCCTGCGTTTTGCGCGGCGGCAGCGAGGCGGTACGCAGCAATACGGCGATTGCCCGACTGATTACGCGCGCGCTGGTTGAGGGCGGTCTGCCGCAGGACGCGGTGGTGTTTATCGAACAGACTGACCGTGCCGGTGTGGGCGCGATGCTGCAAAGCCCCGATTTGATTGATGTGATTATTCCGCGCGGCGGCAAAAGTCTGGTGGCGCGGGTGGCGGCCGAAGCGCGCGTGCCGGTTATCAAGCATTTGGACGGCATCTGCCATGTGTATTTAGATGAATTTGCCGACCGGGACAAAGCATTGGCTATTGCCCTGAATGCCAAAACGTCGCGCTACGGTACCTGCAATACGATGGAAACCCTGCTGGTGCATCAGGCGCGCGCGCAGGATTTGCTGCCCGAGCTGGCGCGGCTGTATGGGGAAAAAAATGTCGAATTGCGTGGCTGTGCACGCACGCTGGCGGTTTTGCCCGATATTCAGACGGCCTCCGAAGCCGATTGGGATACCGAATATCTCGCCCCCGTGCTGGCCGTGAAAATCGTGGACGACTTGGCCGAAGCCGTCGCCCACATCAACCGCCACGGCAGCCACCATACCGACAGCATCGTTACCGAGCATTACGGCCGGGCCCAAAGTTTCCTGCGTTTGGTGGACAGTGCCAGCGTGATGGTGAATGCGTCCACCCGCTTTGCCGACGGTTTCGAATACGGGCTGGGTGCCGAAATCGGTATTTCCACCGATAAAATCCATGTCCGAGGCCCGGTCGGCCTGCACGGGCTGACCGGGCAGAAATGGGTGGTGCTGGGCAGCGGCCAGATTCGCGAATGAATCACGATTCCGTCCGGCCGCCGCAAGGCCGTCTGAACGGCCGGCTGCAACGTTAAAACCGCCGCCTGCGGTTTTGCAAACCTTTTACAAGCATTATCTGGTATACGGTACGGCTTTTTGCGACAATCGCCATGCTGTACCGAATACACGCAACTACTACTGAAATAAGGATAATCCCGTGAAACGCATCGCACTTTTCCTGCTGACCAATATCGCTGTTTTGGTGGTCATCAGTATCATTCTGCGCATTTTGGGCCTGAACGGCGACCCCGGCCAGTACGGCAGCCTGCTCGCCTATTCGGCCGTCATCGGTTTTACCGGATCGATTATTTCGCTGCTGATGTCCAAAAGCATGGCCAAACGTGCGGTGGGTGCGGAAGTGATTACACAGCCTGCCAACGAATTGGAAGCCTGGCTGGTGAATACGGTGGCTGCGCAGGCGCGCCAGTGGAATCTGAAAACGCCGG
Organism: Neisseria leonii; assembly: GCF_028776105.2. Lineage (NCBI taxonomy): Bacteria > Pseudomonadati > Pseudomonadota > Betaproteobacteria > Neisseriales > Neisseriaceae > Neisseria > Neisseria leonii. The sequence goes on from NZ_CP145606.1 coordinate 397,221, forward strand.
AAGTGGCGGTTTACCACTCGCCCGAGCCGAACGCTTTTGCCACCGGCGCGAGCAGAAACAACTCGCTGGTTGCGGTCAGCACCGGTCTGCTGCAACACATGAGCCGCGACGAAGTCGAAGCCGTGCTGGCGCACGAAGTGGCACACATCGGCAACGGCGATATGGTCACGCTGACGCTGATTCAGGGCGTGGTGAATACTTTTGTCGTCTTCCTGTCGCGTATTGCCGCCAATATCATCGCCAACAACGGCCGGAGCGAAAACAGCGGCGGTGTGTATTTTATGGTGAGCATGGTATTGCAGGTATTGTTCGGCTTTCTCGCCAGCTTTATCGTGATGTGGTTCAGCCGCCAGCGCGAATACCGTGCCGATGCCGGCGCGGCCAGACTGGTGGGTGCGCCGAAAATGATTGCCGCGCTGCAACGCCTAAAAGGCGAAACCGGGCAGCTGCCCAAAGAAATGGCGGCGATGGGCATTGCCAGCGAAAGCAGAGATTCGCTGCTTTCCACCCACCCGACATTGGACAACCGCATCGCGCGTTTGAAAGCGATGTAAGGCGGCTGCCGGAACCATACGGCCCGCTGTGGCGGCCAGCTTCGGGCAGTCCGCAAACAGCGGGTTTTTGACGGGCTGTCGGCAGGGCAGTTTCGGAAAATACTGTGAAGTTTTATTAAGCTTCTTCGAGTCTTTAATAATATATAAGCCTGTAATATATAAGGCCGTCTGAAAAACGGGTTTTGCCGTTTTCAGACGGCCTTTTTGCGGACGGACGGCACAACTTGAATCTTTTCATGCTTGTGGCATAATTTCTGCGGGCTGTATGTTTCAGGAACAGTTTGGCGGGCGGGCAGTGTGGCTGTCCCGCATCATGGCGCAACTGACAATCGGCGGGGTCTGTTATGTCCGTATGTGTTTTGGCATGGTTTGTCAATGATCCTTCTTTTACCTTCTTTTTTCCGTAGAACGGTCTGTTTTGTGCTGTTTACGGTTTGTTCTGCTGTTTTTAGATTGAGCATATCAGGAGGTTTGTGATGGAACATTTCAAACATTTGCCCGAGCCGTTCCGTATCCGTGTTATCGAGCCGGTTGCCCGCACGACGCGCGCCTACCGCGAGCAGGCGATTGTGCAGGCGGGGCTGAATCCGTTTCTGTTGGACAGTCGGGATGTTTTTATCGATCTGCTGACCGACAGCGGCACCGGCGCGGTAACGCAGGATATGCAGGCGGCCATGCTGCGCGGCGATGAGGCTTACAGCGGCAGCCGCAGCTATTACGCGCTCGCTGATATGGTAAAAGAGATTTTCGGTTACGGTTATACGATTCCCACCCATCAGGGGCGTGGTGCGGAACAGATTTACATTCCGGTTTTGATCCGGAAGCGGGAACGCGAAAAAGGCTTGGACCGCAGTAAGATGGTGGTGTTTTCCAATTATTTTTTCGATACCACGCAAGGCCATTCCCAACTGAACGGTGCGGCCGTCTGCAATGTGCATACGCAGGCGGCTTTCGATACCGGCGTGAAGCACGATTTCAAAGGTAATTTTGATTTGGACAAGTTGGAGCAGGGCATTGTGCAGGCAGGCGCACAGAATGTGCCCTATATCGTCTGTACCATTACCTGCAATTCCGCCGGCGGCCAGCCGGTATCGCTGGCCAATTTGCGTGCGGTATATGCCGTGGCACAGAAGTACGATATTCCAGTGGTCATGGATTCGGCGCGTTTTGCCGAAAATGCCTACTTTATCCGTCAGCGCGAAGCGGAATGCCGGGATTGGAGCATCGAAAAAATCACTTACGAATGCTACCGCCATGCCGACATATTGGCGATGTCGGCGAAAAAAGACGCAATGGTGCCGATGGGCGGACTGTTGTGCTTTAAAGACGAAACGGTAGCAGACATTTATCAGGACTGCCGTACGCTTTGCGTGGCACAGGAGGGTTTTCCGACCTACGGCGGTTTGGAGGGCGGTGCGATGGAGCGGTTGGCGGTGGGTTTGCGTGACGGTATGCGCGAAGACTGGCTGGCCTACCGCATCAACCAGGTCGAATATCTGGTCAACGGCTTGGAGGCGGCAGGGGTGGTCTGCCAGCAGCCCGGCGGTCATGCCGCTTTTGTCGATGCGGGCAAATTGCTGCCCCATATTCCGCCCGGGCAGTTTCCCGCACAGGCATTGGCCTGTGCACTGTATCGGGAGGCCGGTATCCGTGCGGTGGAAATCGGGTCTTTGCTGTTGGGGCGCAATCCGAAAACGGGCGAGCAGCTGCCCTGCCCGGCCGAGCTGCTGCGTCTGACCGTGCCCAGAGCCACTTATACGCAAACCCATATGGATTTTATTATCGAAGCGTTTGCCCGTGTCCGTGAACGGGCAGCCGGTATCAAGGGTTTGGCCTTTACTTACGAACCGTCCGTTTTGCGCCACTTCACTGCCCGTTTCCGAGAAGCGGCCTGAGTGCGCACCATACGGCCGCGCCCGCATGATCTGCGGTGCGGCCTTTTCTGTATGTGAGGCGGATATGCAGGCCGTCTGAAAAAAAGGATGAAACGGATTTTGCTGTCGGATGTAGTCGGTGCTGCCTTTTCAGACGGCCTTGCTGCCGGTGGCGGCCGTACGGGAAAGCGGGTTTTGTTTGTGCAGGTGTGCGGGGTAGAAGGTTGAGTATATCCCGTCTGAGGCGGGTAACAGGATCTGTCCAGTTGCGATGCTGCATGCCGTGCAGAAAATGCGGGAAGCGGGGGCGGGGAGCGTTTTGCCGCAACCGTCTGAGATGGGGCAACCGTCAGACTTTTCAGACGGCATCACATGGCGGTCGGCGGAAACGGCTTATCCGACGGTATAGGGTCGACCGTTTGAAACAGGCGGTGCTGTTTTTTCCGGCCGAACTTAGTGGGAAGTTTCCAGCCAAATGATGCTGGCCATGCGGCCGGTTCGGCCGTCGCGGCGGTAGGAAAAGAAGTGGTCGCGCTCCAAAACCGTGCAGCGGTTGCCGCCGTAAATACGGTTGATGCCGTGGCGGCGCAGGATACGGCGGGCAAGCCGGTAAATATCGGCCAGATATTTCCCTTCGCCGATAGGGTCAAACGCCCCGGCCGCGCCGGGGTCGGGCAGGCAGAATGCGTCCCATACATCTTGGCCGACTTCAAAGGCTTCCGGGCCTATGGCAGGGCCCAGATAGGCGAGCAGTTTTTCGGGGGGAACCCGCATGGCATCGGCGGTGTTCTGCACAATGCCGCCGGCCAACCCGCGCCAACCGGCATGGGCGGCGGCAACGGTTGTGCCGTCTTCGTCACAGAATAAGACCGGCAGGCAGTCGGCCGTCATCACCGCGCAGGCGGCCAGGCCGTCTGAATTGACGGATGCATCGGCGGTATGGCCGTTGTGCGCACAGTCGGCGTAGACGACATCGGTGCTGTGGACTTGGTTGAGATAGATGACGGGACGGCCGACGGTTTGTTCCACCCGTGCGCGGTTGGCTGCCACATTTTCGGGGCGGTCGCCGACATGGCTGCCGAGATTCAGGCTGTCAAACGGTTTGCTGCCGACACCGCCCCGGCGGGTGGTGAGCAGGGTATGCACCGTCGGCGGCGCGGGCCAGTCGGCATGGAAAAAACCGTCGTCCTGAGCGGCGGGCAGGTTGAGCATTTGATGAACGGTTTTGACGGCCATGGCGGTATCGGCTTTTTTAATGATGGTGGTACTGACAGGCGGTTTCGTGCCAAGCATCGTCGTCGCCGTCGAACTCTTCTACATGGTCGAAATCGCCGTTTTCCACCAAAGCCACCAGTTCGGCCAAATCCTGCGCGCCTTCTACCCAGAAACACGGCACATCGAGCGGGGTATCGGGGGGCAGCAGCGCGGCTTTGCCCTCGTGCCAGGCCAGCCAGTAGCCGTTGGCGGTTCGGATAAAGCGGGCATCGGGGTGAATGTGTTCGTTTTCGGTGTTCACGAGCATACGCTCGGCGATTTCGGTTTGGAAAGGCAGGGTCTGCATAATAGCTGAACTTTGAAAGGTTGCGGATGCGGCATTATAGCGGAATAGCGGACGGTTGCGTGTGGGCAGAACGGAGGCCGTCTGAAACCGCCGCGTATGATGCCTGCGTATTTTCGGGCGGCCAAAACGCCTATTCGGGCAGAAAACGGCTGAGGGCGGGCAGGAAGCATTCGCTCAGATAGAGGCGTTCGCCCCGGTGTTCAAACCACGACTGGCGCGTGAGCAAATAGTGTTCGGCGCGGGAAAAACGGATTTTGCTGCGTTTGAGTGTCAGGCCGTCTGAAAACAGAATCTGCCCCAGCGGCGTGGTGCCGCAATCGAGTATTTCCCGCCATTCGGATTGCGGACTGCACAGGCTTTGCGCATGGACGACCGGAATATCGTCCAGCAGCAGGGTAACATTGCGGGCAAACCGCGGGGCGTGGAAACAGAATCCGCCGAACGGCAGAAAGCGGCCGGTTTCGCCCAAAAAATCCAGCTGCACCCGAAAGCTGCCCAAAGCCGACAAGGCGCGGGTTAATGAGGGCTGGCGGACGAGTTCGGCCAAAGCGGGGGCGGGCGGAATCGGATTCATGGTGGTGTGCGGGAAAACGGCCGCATATTATAGCGTTTTTGCGCGCCGCCGTGAGCGGGCATTCTTGTCCGCTTTGTTATAATCGCGCTTTTCCCCGATTCAGGCCGTCTGAAAATATGCAGATTATCCAATACGAACACTCCCCCTTCAAACTCCACCAGCCCTTTCCCCCCGCCGGCGACCAGCCCGCCGCCATCGCGGGATTGTTGGAAGGCCTTTCAGACGGCCTTGCCTATCAAACGCTGTTGGGGGTAACCGGCTCGGGCAAAACCTACACCATGGCCAATGTCATCGCGCAAAGCGGCCGTCCCGCGATTATTATGGCGCACAATAAAACGCTGGCGGCGCAGCTTTATGCCGAAATGCGCGAGTTTTTCCCCGAAAATGCGGTGGAATATTTCGTTTCCTACTACGATTACTACCAGCCCGAAGCGTATGTGCCGTCGCGCGATCTGTTTATCGAAAAAGATTCCGCGATTAACGAACACATCGAGCAGATGCGCCTGTCCGCCACCAAAAACCTGATGACGCGCAACGACGTGATTATCGTCGCCACCGTGTCCGCCATTTACGGTATCGGCGACCCCACCGAATATCAGCAGATGGTGCTGTCGGTGAAAGAGGGCGACACCATGGAACAGCGCGACATCATTTCCACCCTCGTTTCCATGCAATACGAGCGTGGGGATATGGACTTCAAACGCGGCTCGTTCCGCGTGCGCGGCGATGTGATTGACGTTTACCCCGCCGAAAGCTCGGACAACGCATTGCGCATCAGCCTGTTTGACGACGAAATCGACCGCCTCGACCTGTTCGACCCGCTCACGGGCGGCAGCCTGCAACGCGTCGGCCGCTACACCGTATTCCCGTCCAGCCATTACGTTACCCCGCGCGATACGGTTTTGCGCGCCTGCGAGGGCATCAAACAGGAATTGCGCGAACGCATCGAATTTTTCGGCCGCGAAAACCGCCCCGTCGAGCAGCAGCGCATCGAGCAGCGTACGCGCTTCGATTTGGAAATGCTGTATGAAATGGGCTTCTGCAAGGGCATTGAAAATTACAGCCGCCACTTTTCCGGCAAAAAAGAAGGCGAGCCGCCGCCCACATTAATGGACTATCTGCCCGACAACGCCATCATGTTTATCGACGAGAGCCACGTTACCGTCAGCCAAATCGGCGGCATGTACAAAGGCGACGCCAGCCGCAAACAGAATCTGGTGGACTACGGTTTCAGGCTGCCTTCCGCGCGGGACAACCGCCCGCTCAAATTCCACGAATTTGAAAAAATCATGCCGCAAACCATTTTTGTTTCCGCTACGCCCGCCCAATACGAAGCAGAACACGCCGGACAGGTGGTCGAACAAGTCGTGCGCCCCACCGGCCTTGTCGATCCGCAAATCGAAATCCGCCCCGTCGCCACGCAAGTAGACGATTTACTGAGCGAAATCAACGGCCGCATCGCCAAAAACGAACGCGTACTCGTTACCACGCTGACCAAACGCATGGCCGAGCAGCTGACCGACTATTACAGCGAACTGGGCGTGAAAGTGCGTTATCTGCACAGCGATATTGACACTGTCGAACGCGTGGAAATCATCCGCGATTTGCGCTTGGGACTGTTTGACGTGCTTGTCGGCATCAACCTTTTGCGCGAAGGCCTAGACATTCCCGAAGTGTCGCTGGTCGCCATTCTCGATGCCGACAAAGAAGGCTTCCTGCGTTCCCACCGCAGCCTGATCCAAACCATAGGCCGCGCCGCCCGCAACGTCAACGGCGTGGCGATACTGTATGCCGACAAAATCACCGATTCGATGCAGGCCGCCATCGACGAAACCGAACGCCGCCGCGAAAAACAGATGAAATTCAACCAAGAACACGGCATCGTGCCGACCCAAATCAATAAAAAGGTCAAAGATATTATTGACGGCGTTTATCATGACGAAGACAGCGGCAAAGGCCGTCTGAAAGGCAAAGGCAAGGTGCAGGTGGGCAAAATCCGCAGCGAAGAAGATGCGGTGAAAGAAATCGCCCGCTTGGAAAAAGCCATGCAGCAGGCGGCACGCGATTTGCAGTTTGAAGAAGCGGCGGTGTTGCGCGATCGGATTCGGGGGATTAAGGAAGGGTTGTTGTTTGGGGCGGAGTAGTAAGTGCTATTTATTTTTTAAATTTAAAAAGTTGTATGGGTGATATATGAGTGAACAATTATTTTTGAACATTAGTCTTAATTTGGCTGTATATGTACTGGCATTTATTCCAGTTATTGTGAACTTCTTTTTTATCAGAAAATTTAACTCAAATAAGTGTAAAGTAAATTACCAACCAGTAGAGCAAGATAAATCAGAAAAGTACTTGAAATTTATTTTGTATTTAGCATCTGGTTATTATGGATTATTATTTTTGATATGTCATTTCTTGCAGATCTTACAGAAATCACCAGAAGAATATAAAAAAATACTAGAAGAGTATAAAAATGGCGATGTTGTCATCAATGCTACTATTATTTTTCTATTAAGTTGGTTTTTCTTTTTATTCGGATTCTATAAATTAGCCGTTAATAAAAGGCTAGATTCAATAAAATTTAACATAGTAATGTTGGCAGCAATTTCTATTGCAATAATCATGTCAGTACTTAGTGAGACTGAAAATTTTATATTGAAAGTTGTTTATAATTTCGCATATGTAAGTGTTCCTGCTTTTACTGTATATATAATTCAAAAGCAAGATTCAGAATCTAGTAATGAAAAAATTAATGCAATATTAGATAGAGTTAGCAATATTGAAAAAGAGATATCACAAATAAATGAAAAAATAAGGAGCAAAATCATCAAAATTGCAAGCCAAAGAGTTTTTGGGAAAAATTTAAAGAATTTTTTGGATTTATCTAGCAAGTCTGAAAAACACATTTTCCTGTTTTTCAGCTGGCCTAGTCGGATACTTGTATCCGATATTTCCCGAGCATTCCGCCAAATGTCGGATTCGAGAATCCGACCTACATTTAAGGCCGTCTGAAAATAGGTTGCCTGCTTTTTCAGACGGCCTTTTGCGCTATATCGAAAGCGTGTGCGCGGATTGGTTTACTATGGTTTTTTTGATGGGGGGTAAACCATGTTACAGCAAGAGTAGGTCGGATACTTGTATCCGACAAAATGTTTAATCTTTTGCTGTTTTCAAGGATTGCGACTTAATCGGCGTGGCAAGTTTAGCCGGCGTAGGTCGGATACTGGTATCCGACATTTCCCGAACACTCCGCCAAATGTCGGATTCGAGCATCCGACCTACATTGAAGGCCGTCTGAAAATAGGTTACCCGCTTTTTCAGACGGCCTTTTGCGCTATATCGAAAGCGTGTGTGGCGGATTGGTTTACCATGGTTTTTTGATGGGGGTAAACTATGTTGCGGTCTGAACATTGCGGAATATTCGAGTTGCCGTTTTTCCAGTTTGCACAAATGAAGCGTTCTTGTCCCGAGCGGATTGATGATATTAAGGCGGCACACCGTGCGGCTTGGCTGGTGTGGCGGCAGACGGTGGAAGCGGTGGCGGCGGATTTGGGGGCGGGGTTTGCACCGCCGCATATCGAGCGTTGGTGTAACGGCTGGCAGGTGCGGGCGCATTTTTTTGCGTATTTTAAATACGAGTGTTACCGTGATTCGGCCGTGATGATTGCGCTGCTGCTCAACCGCCGCCGTTTGAGTGTGCATCTGGATTGGCACAGCCACCGCGCGGCGCAGTCGGTATCGTCTTTGGCGCAATACCGTCAATGGACGCAGGCTTTGGCGGGCGGGGCGTTTGATGATTGGCCGATGTGGCGCGACAGCGATGGGGAGTATGCCGATTATCCGTCAGCGGCCGAACAGCGTGCGGCAGGTTTGGCCTTGGACGGAGATGATTTTTTCTGTATCGGCCGCCATATCGAGCGTGCGGAAATCGGTAAAACGGATTGTACGGCATGGCTGGCAGCGCAAGTCCGTGCATTGCAGCCGCTGTATGAGGCCTGTTTCCGTTAGGCCGTTCATTGCAGGCCGTCTGAAAAGGGCAAGAGCGTTTTCAGACGGTTTTATTGATTTCCGTATTGGCGGAATGGGTGGCAGAAACGTAGGTCGGATACGGGTATCCGACATCATTTTTGGCGGTTGTGATGGCATGGGCTTGGTTTATGGTGGAAATGTCGGATTCGAGAATCCGACCTACTGTTTGGTAAGGCCGTTATTATTTCCAGCCGTCTGAAAAAGGGGGAGTGTTTTCAGACGGCTTGGATTATTTCCGCATCGGCGGAATGGGTTACAGACGTAGGTCGGATTCTTGAATCCGACTTATTATTTTTAGCGGTTGTGATGGCATGGGTGGGTCAGTTTATGGTGGAAGTGTCGGATTCTAGAATCCGACCTACCAAGTTCGGCAAAGGTTTTATGATGATAGGCCGTCTGAAAACGGGTTGGTGTTTTCAGACGGCCTTTTATGGACAAACCGGTACACGGATTCGGACGGCGGGGCCGTCTGAGAGATGCGTCAGGCGGCTTGATTGGCGAGGAAGTCTTGTGCGAAGCGTTGCAGTACGCCGCCTGCTTCGTAGATCAGGACTTCTTCCGCCGTATCCAGGCGGCAGGTGACGGGGACTTCGACGGTTTCGCCGTTGCGTCGGCGGACAATCAGGGTCAGGTCGCCGCGCGGGGTGCGGCGGCCGGCGACATCGTAGGTTTCCGTGCCGTCCAGTTGCAGGGTGTGGCGGTTGGTGCCGGTTTTGAATTGCAGCGGCAGTACGCCCATGCCGATCAGGTTGGTGCGGTGGATACGCTCGAAGCCTTCGGCGACAATGGCTTCCACGCCTGCCAGTCTGACGCCTTTGGCCGCCCAGTCGCGGCTGGAACCCTGCCCGTAGTCGGCACCGGCGATGATAATCAGCGGCTGTTTGCGGTTCATATAGGTTTCGATGGCTTCCCACATCCGCATCACGGTGCCTTCCGGTTCGACACGTGCCAGTGAACCCTGACGGGTGCTGCCGTCTGCATTTTTCACCATTTCGTTGAACAGTTTGGGGTTGGCTAGGGTGGCGCGTTGCGCGGTCAGATGGTCGCCCCGGTGGGTGGCGTAGGAGTTGAAGTCTTCTTCCGGCAAGCCCATTTTGGCCAGGTATTCGCCTGCCGCGCTGGCGGGCAGAATGGCATTGGACGGGGAGAGGTGGTCGGTGGTGATGTTGTCGGGCAGAATCGCCAGCGGACGCAGGCCGGTCAGCGTGCGTTCGGCTGCCAGTGCGCCTTCCCAATACGGCGGACGGCGGATATAGGTGGACATCGGCCGCCAGTCATACAGCGGGGTGGCAGTTTTGCCGCTGCGGCCGGTGTCGAACATGGGGATGTACACATCGCGGAACTGCTGCGGTTTCACATATTCGGCCACCACGGCATCGATTTCTTCATCGCTCGGCCAGATGTCTTTCAGGCGGATTTCGCGGCCGTCTGAAATGCCCAGTACGCCGTTTTCAATGTCGAAGCGGATACTGCCTGCAATCGCGTAGGCCACCACCAGCGGCGGCGAGGCCAGAAAAGCCTGTTTGGCATAGGGGTGGATGCGGCCGTCGAAATTGCGGTTGCCCGACAGGACGGCGGTGGCATACAGGTCGCGGTCGATAATTTCCTGCTGGATTTCCGGGTCGAGTGCGCCGCTCATGCCGTTGCAGGTGGTGCAGGCGAAGGCGACGATGCCGAAGCCGATCTGTTCCATTTCGGACAGCAGCCCTGCTTCTTTCAGATAGATTTCTGCGACTTTGGAACCAGGGGCGAACGAGGATTTGACCCACGGTTTGCGTGTCAGTCCCAGCCGGTTGGCATTGCGCGCCAAGAGGGCGGCGGCCACGACATTGCGCGGATTGGATGTGTTGGTGCAGCTGGTAATCGCCGCAATGATGACGGCACCGTCGGGCATCAGGCCGTCTGAACGGGTTTCGTAGGGCGCGGCGATGCCTTTGGCGGCCAGATCGGCGGTGGCAAAACGGGCGTGCGGGTTGCTGGGGCCGGCCATATTGCGCGTGACGGCGGACAAATCGAAAGTCAGCACGCGCGGATAAACGGCGTTTTTCAGGCTGTCTGCCCACAGACCGGCGGTTTTGGCATAGGTTTCGACCAGTCTGACCTGTTCTTCGTCGCGGCCGGTCAGTTTCAGGTAGTCGATGGTTTGGCGGTCGATGGCGAACATGGCGGCCGTTGCGCCGAATTCGGGGGTCATGTTGGAAATGGTGGCACGGTCGCCCACCGTCAGATTGTCCGCGCCTTCGCCGAAAAATTCCACGAATGCACCGACCACGCGTTCTTTGCGCAGAAATTCGGTCAGTGCCAGCACAATATCGGTGGCGGTGATGCCCGGGCGGCGCCGGCCGGTCAGTTCCACGCCGACCATATCGGGTGTACGCATCATCGAGGGGTGGCCGAGCATCACGCATTCGGCTTCCAGCCCGCCCACGCCGACGGAAATCACGCCCAGCGCGTCGGTGTGCGGCGTGTGGCTGTCCGTGCCGACACAGGTGTCGGGAAAAGCCGCGCCGTTCTGTACCTGTACCACCGGCGACATTTTTTCCAGATTGATTTGGTGCATGATGCCGTTGCCCGCCGGAATGACATCAACGTTTTCAAATGCGGTTTTGCTCCAATTGATGAAATGGAAGCGGTCGTCGTTGCGGCGGTCTTCGATGGCGCGGTTTTTGGCGAAAGCATCGGGGTCGTCCCCGCCGTGCTCCACCGCCAGCGAGTGATCGACAATCAGTTGGGTCGGCACCACGGGATTGATTTTTTCGGGGTCGCCGCCTTTTTCGGCAATGGCATCGCGCAGGCCGGCCAAATCCACCAGAGCCGTCTGCCCCAGAATGTCGTGGCAGACCACGCGGGCGGGATACCACGGAAAATCCAAGTCCTGCCGCCCTTCGATAAGTTGGGTCAGATAGTCGGCAAGGCGGGCGGGATCGGCGCGGCGCACCAGTTGCTCGGCCAGTATCCGTGCGGTATAGGGCAGGGTATCGTATGCGCCGGGTTGGATGTCTTCGCAGGCGGTGCGTGCGTCGTAGTAGTCCAGACCGGTGCCGGGCAGAGGTTTGCGGTAGAGGGTATCGGTATTCATGGGTTGTCCTTTGCGTTCGTTTTTCTTCTCGGGCGCCGGTTGGCATGACGGTGTTTTCAGACGGCCCCAACCGGCGGCAGGCCGTCTGAAAATGCTTTATTGCAGCAGAGCCGTGACCGCGCCCGGCAGTTTGGCCGCACCGCGCCGTTTTTGTTCGACCACAATGGCGGCAGCGGCCGCAGTCATCAGAAACGCCCGGAGCATCAGCGTGTTGTCGGCGGAAATCAGCGGCATAAATCCTCCTGCAAACAGTCAAGCCGGGAATCGTCAAATCGGCAGATAGCCCTGAAAGCCGATGGGGGCGGGCGAGCCGTCAGGGTTGGGGGTCAAATGGACGAATGCTCCGCCGATATTGTCCAGCAGCAAGACGTTGTCGATGTCTTTCAGATTGTCTTTGTGTGCCGAACCGTGCCCGGGCAGCAGCACGGCGAGGGCTTTTTGTTTGGCCGTTTCGGGCGACGGGGCGACGAACAGGCCGAATGCGTGCTGTTCGGCCAGACAGTCTTTGCGGTAGCCGCCGACATTGACAAAATACAGCTTCTGCCCGTTGTTTTCGGGAGCAGTGCGGTCAAGCCGCACATCGTGGCCGTCAGCCCAGTTCACGACCTGCCAACCGTCGATGTGGATTTTGCCGGCATCGCCGAACCAGGCCGCTTTGAGGGCGGGGACGGCTTCGCGCCAGTCGCGGCAGGCGGCAAACTGCACATCGTGTACTTCGATATTCGCGCGTCCGGCGTGGCCGCCCAGATAGAAAAGATAGAGCTGTTTCATGCGCTTGCTTCCTGTTTTTGTTGATAGGGTAAGCGGCAGCGGCCGGCTGCGTATTCAGGCCGTCTGAAAACGGCCATTTTAACCATAGTCAGCCGCGCCTGCACCACCACACCCCCACCAGAGCCAGCACAAAGCCTGCCATCTGCACTATGGTCAGCGTCTCGCCGAACAGCAGCCACGCCTGTACCGCTGCCAAAGGCGGGGCAAGCAGCACCAATGCCGCCGTCTGTACCGAACCGCTGCCCTGCATCAGGCGGATAAACAGATACAGCCCCAGTCCCGACAGAATGCATACCGCCCAAAACACACCCAAGGTAAAAGTAAAATTAACAATCAGCAAGTTTTCACCGAGCAGCCGAGCCAGTATGACTGCCGTGGCGGCACCTGCGGCATTTTGCAGTGCCAAAGACGGCAGCAAATCCGCCTTGCCCAGCCAGTGTTTTTGCAGCAGCAAACCGGCGGTAATCCCCAACACCGACAAAAATGCCACCGCCAGCACGCCAAATGACACGCCGGTCAAGCCCAGCGACGGCGATACTGCCAAATACAATCCGCCCAAGCCGACAATAATCCCCGCCAATGCCCTGCCATCGGTGCGTTCCCCCAACAGCAGCACGCCGATAACCAGCGTCAGCAAAGGCTGCAAACCGCCGAGTAATGCCATCAATGCCGCAGGCAGCCCCTCGCCGATTGCCCAGTAGCTGCCGCCCAAATACAGCCCGTTGCTCAGCAGTCCGACCATAAAATGCCGCCCCCATGCACGCACGGGCGGATAGGTTTGCCGCAGCACCGAAGCCAACACGCCGAACATCACGGCAGACAAGGCAAAACGGATGCCCAAGAAAATATTCGGCGATACCGTGCCGACAATCAGCCGCCCGACAATAAAGCCTGACGACCAAATCAGTACGAACAAGGCAGATAGGGCGGTATGGCGGTTTGCAGTCAACATCATGGTTCGGTCTTGCCGTCAGGTGTTTGAGTCATAGCAGATGTCAGGCAGCCTGACCGGCAGCCGGTACGGATTGGGCGGCCGTGCGGATATGGTTATCCGGCCTGCGTTTTTTCAGACGGCCTGACGGCCGCCCAAGTTCTAAATTAACGGCTTTCGGCATAAATCATCAGCAAACCGCCAGCAAACACCAGCCCCAAACCGCACAGTTTTAGCCAATCCACCCTTTGTACAGGCAGCCCAAACCAGCCTGTTACCGAAAGCAGCGTAGCAAACAGCATTTGCCCCAAAAACACCCACAGCAAAGTATTGGCAGCACCGATTTTCGGAGCGGCGATAAACATGAACAGAATATAAAAACTGCCCAAAAATCCCGTCAGCCACATCCACCACTGGGCATGTTGCACCTGTGGCGGCTTGATGCTGCCGCTAAATGCCAACGACAGCACCAGCGAGGCAATCGCACCGCCTAAATACAGATAAAAAGTCGCCTGCAACTGGCTGGCATGGGTAGCTTGACGAAATGCGTTTACCATCGCCAGCTGCAACGGAATAATCAATCCGCCCAAGATGCTCAAAGCAATGTAGGGCAACAGATTCATCGCCATTCCTTTGTGTGTCGGGACAGATGATGCCGCTACTGCCATTCCGATTTTCAGACGGCCTGACAGTAGCGGCAATACCGGTACGGCATACCGGCTTACGGTCTGTTCAGACGGCCGAAGGATAGGCCGTCTGAAAACGCAGGCTTACCGCTGATCCATCGGCACAAATGCCAAATCGTCGGGGCCGGTGTAGTTGGCGCTCGGGCGGATAATTTTGCCGTCGCTGCGCTGTTCCAAAACGTGTGCCGACCAGCCGGCGGTACGCGCGATGACGAACAGGGGGGTAAACATGGCGGTGGGAACGGCCATTTTCTGATAGGAAACGGCAGAGAACCAGTCGAGATTGGGGAACATTTTTTTCTCGTTCCACATCAGGGTTTCCAGCCGCTCGGCAATGTCGAACAGGCGCATATCGCCCGTTTCGCTGCTCAGCTTGCGCGCCACTTCTTTAATGACGACGTTGCGCGGGTCGGAAACGGTGTAAACCGGGTGGCCGAAACCGATGACGATTTCTTTGCGGCCGATGCGTTCGCGGATGTCCGCTTCGGCTTCGTCGGCGTTGCGGTAGCGTTTCTGAATGTCGTAGGCCACTTCGTTGGCACCGCCGTGTTTGGGGCCTTTCAGCGCGCCGATGGAACCGCAGATGGCGGAGTAAATGTCCGAGCCGGTACCGGCGATGACGCGGCCGGTAAACGTGGAGGCGTTAAATTCGTGTTCGGCGTACAGAATCAGCGAAATGTGCATGGCCTTGATATGGCTTTCGGAAGGCCGTCTGCCGTGCAGCAGGTGCAGGAAATGGCCGCCGATGCTGTCTTCTTCGCTTTCGACTTCGATGCGTTTGCCGTTGTGCGAGTATTGGTACCAATACAGCAGCATGCTGCCCAGGCTGGCAATCAGCTTGTCGGCGATGTCGCGTGCCTCGGAAGCAGGCTGGCTTTCGCGTTCGGGGTGGACGCAGCCGAGCATGGAAACGCCGGTGCGCAGTACGTCCATCGGGTGCGTGTGGGCGGGCAGGCTTTCCAGCACTTGAATCACGCGTATCGGCAGGCCGCGCAGGGATTTGAGTTTGGCTTTGTAGGCCGCCAGTTCGAATGTATTGGGCAGGTGGCCGTGGATCAGCAGGTGTGCCACTTCTTCAAATTCGCAGTGGGCGGCCAAATCCAGAATGTCGTAGCCGCGGTAGGACAAATCATTGCCGCTGCGGCCTACGGTGCACAGTGCGGTGTTGCCGGCCGGTACGCCCGAGAGGGCGACGGATTTTTTGGGTTTGAAAGTCGGGGTTTCGGCAGTCATGGTGTTCTCCTTTGTTTGGGTTTGTCGGGTGTCCGGTTTTCAGACGGCCTGTTTGCCGGCAGGCCGTCTGAAAGGGATTTCTGTTTATTGGCCGAACAGTTTGTCTAATTTCTGCTCGAATGTGTGGTAGTTCAGGTGTTCGTAGAGTTCGGCGCGGGTCTGCATGGTGTCGAGGGCGGCGGCCTGCGTGCCGTCGCGCATAATGGTTTCATACACATTGAGCGCGGCTTTGCTGGCGGCGCGGAACGACGAGAGCGGGTAGAGTACGATTTTCACGCCGTTTTCGGCCAATTCCTGCTGCGTATAGAGCGGGGTTGCGCCGAATTCGGTGATGTTGGCCAATACCGGCACGTTTACCGCATCGGCAAATTGCCGGTACATAGACAGCTCGGTCATCGCTTCGGGAAAAATCATGTCGGCACCGGCTTCCACACAGGCTTGCGCACGTTCGATGGCGGCATTCAGGCCCTCGACGGCCAGCGCGTCGGTACGCGCCATGATGACGAAGTTTTCATCGACCCGTGCATCGACGGCTGCTTTGATGCGGTCGGTCATTTCGCTTTGGGAAACAATGGCTTTGTTGGGGCGGTGGCCGCAGCGTTTCTGCGCGACCTGGTCTTCGATATGGACGGCGGCCACGCCCGCACGTTCGAAATGGCGCACGGTGCGCGCGATATTGAATGCGCCACCCCAGCCGACATCGATGTCCACCAGCAGCGGCGTATCCACATTGTCGGTAATGCGGCGGGCATCAGTCAGCACATCTTCCATATTGGTGATGCCCAAGTCGGGAATGCCGCACGAAGCGGCCGCCACGCCGCCGCCGGAAAGGTAAACGGCTTTGAAACCGCTGTGCTCGGCCAGACGGGCGAAATAGGCATTGATGCACCCGACGACGGCCAGCGGGTTTTCGGTTCGGACGGCCTCGCGGAAACGCAGGCCTGCGGAAGCTGCTGCCATAAAATTCTCCTGTTTTTCTTGGTGTAAGCGAATGTAAACAAGAATGGGCGGCGGCGTAAAATAAATTATTTTGATGGGACAAATCAGAAGATTGGATAGCCCGACGGCGGTGGGGGATTGATTTGTGCAGATGGTAATGAATTTTTATTGTTGAAACATCAAGATGCGGAAATATGGGAAATAAAGAGTTTATTGCATTGTTAATAAAACGTCTGCGGCCGGGCAGTGTTTTTTTTTTCGGGAGGCTGTGCTGAGAAAGGCCGTCTGAACCTCGGTCTCAGACGGCCTGAGACGGCATACGGCTGCTTTAAGCGGTGAAGAATCACTCGGGAACAGTGCGCAGATAATATATTTTCAGACGGCCTGGGCCGGTATAGGCCGTTTGAAAGTACGCCGCCCGCATCATGGATAAACCGTGTATGGTGTACGGTTCAGCCGTTTTCCGTTTCGTCTTCCTGCCAGGCCGTTTTCAGGGCGCGGCGGACGGTGTCGGCATCGAAACCTCGGTAGGCGAGAAAGCGCATCTGTTTGAGTTTGTTCGCCGGATTGTCCGCCGGTGCGGCGAATTTTTTTTCCAAAACGCCGACGGCGGCGGCCAGTTCTTCATTGCGGCCGGGCAGCAGCGGCGCGACGATGTCCGCGCCCACGCCTTTGGCGGCCAGAGCCTGTTGCAGGCGCAGACGGCCGTGGCGGCGGCTTTTGCTGTGGATATAGGCTTCGGCAAAGCGTTCGTCGGACTGCCAGTTGCGGTCGGCAAATTCGTTGATGACGGCTTCGATTTCTTCCTCGCTTTCGGCATGGCGCGCCAGTTTTTTTTTCAGCTCGGCACGGCTGATTTCTTGGCGCGACAGGATTTCGAGGGCGCGGCTGCGCAGGGATTTGGTCGGTTTCATCGGGTTTCGGGCCGTCTGAAAACGGCCTGTACCATGTTGGTCGGTCAGTCGGTTTCCGTATCTTTTTGCGGTTTCAGATTTTCATAAATTTCGGGCAGCGCACCGATCAGCCAGTCGGGCTTGGTGGCGGGGTTTTGCGACAGTTCCGCCATATCGCCGTAGCCGAAAGTAACACCCACGCTCAGGCAGCCGGCGGCTTTGGCAGCCAGAATGTCGTTTGCCGAATCGCCCACCATCATCATCTCTTGCGGCGCAATCCCTAAAATTTCGGCAACGTGCAGCAGCGGTGCGGGCGACGGTTTCTTTTCCGGCAGGCTGTCGCCGCCCAGAACGATGGTGAAATAATCGGCCAGCCCCAAGGCTTTGAGCAGTTTGACGGCCAACACTTCGTTTTTGTTGGTGACGACAGCCAGCGGAATGCCCAGCGATTTCAATAACTGCAAACCGGCTTCGGTTTCGGGGTAGAGACGGGTGGCATCGGCGATGTGTTCGGCATAATGGCGCACGAAAGAGACAAACCCCTGTTCCCATAAGGCGGGTTCGGCCCGGCCGCAGTAATCGGCGGTCAGGCTGCGGTGTACCAGCACGCCGACGCCGTCGCCGACATAGCTTTCGATGGTGTCCTGCGGCAGCGGTGCCAGATTCAGCGCGGCGCGCATGGCGTTGGCCGAAGCGGCCAGATCGGCTACCGAATCGCACAAAGTGCCGTCCAAATCGAAAATCACGGCTTGCAGCCGGTTGATGGCGGTATCCATAAATGCTGCGCTCCTATAAAAGAATGGCGGGGATTGTAGCAAATTTGCGGTATGATGGCGAAAGTGAAGGTTTTTGTCATGAAGGCCGTCTGAAAAACGTCTTTTGTATATTATTTGTATATTAAAAGCAGATTCAGACGGCCGTCCGTTGTCTGAAACGGCATGGCGGGCAGTGAAGAAGCGGAGTAGCGGATTTGGCGGATTTTTCAAACAGAAAGGTGTTGCGCCCGGACACAGTGTTCGCGCCGGAGCGGGTGATGCTGGTGGGCGTGATGTTGGCGGCCGATTTTTCCGGCAGCAACGAGCAGCGCGAACGTGCGTTTCAGGCCGCACTGGCCGAGGCGGGCGAATTGGTGGCGGCCACGGGTGCGCAGTGGGTGCATACCGAAACGGCAAAACGCGACCGCGCCCATGCCGCGCTGATGGTGGGGACGGGCAAGGCAGACGAGTTGGCCGAAGCCGTGCGCCTGCACGAAATCGATCTGGTGGTGTTCAACCACGAATTGACGCCCACACAGGAGCGCAATCTCGAACGGGTTTTACAATGCCGCGTGTTGGATCGTGTCGGCCTGATTCTGGCGATTTTCGCCCTGCGTGCGCAAAGCCAGGAGGGTAAATTGCAGGTGGAGCTGGCGCAGCTGACGCATTTGAGCAGCCGCCTGATACGCGGCTACGGCCATTTGCAGAGCCAGAAAGGCGGCATCGGCCTCAAAGGGCCGGGCGAAACCCAATTGGAAACCGACCGCCGCCTGATTCAGGTCAAAATCAACGCTTTGAAAAAACAGCTGAAAAATGTGGAAAAGCAACGTGAAACGCGGCGCAAGGCGCGTATGGCGGGGCGGCTGCCGACCTTTGCGCTGGTGGGGTATACGAATACGGGAAAATCCAGCCTGTTCAACCGTTTGACCAAAGCCGGCGTGTTGGCCAAAGACCAGCTGTTCGCCACTTTGGACACCACGGCGCGGCGGCTGTACCTGTCGGAAGACTGCTCGGTGGTGCTGACCGATACCGTCGGTTTTGTACGCGATTTGCCGCACGGCTTGGTGGCCGCCTTTTCGGCCACATTGGAAGAAACCGCGCTGGCCGATGTGCTGCTGCATATCGTCGATGCGTCGAATCCCGATTACGAACGCCAAATCGATGATGTCAATCATGTGTTGGCCGAAATCGGCGCGGGCAGCCTGCCGCAATTGACGGTGTACAACAAAATCGATTTGCCCGCTGCTGCCGCGCGCCGTCCCGGTATGCTGCGCGATGCGGCGGGATGGCCGGCGGCGGTGAATATTTCGGTAACCGAATCATGGGGTTTGGATGCCTTGCGCGAAGCCTTGGCGGAGTTGGCCGCATCGTGCCGGGGCGGAGAGGCCGTCTGAATCTGAGAACGGTGTGGAGCGGCCGGAAAGTTTGCCGAGGCGGCGAAAATTCTGTACGCTGGACACCGGATAATTTCTGTTTCATCCATCAGGAGAAAAATCATGAAAAAACGTTTGCTTGCGGCGGCTCTGGCCGCTGTGATGACGTTGGGCGGCTGCACCGGCGTGGCCGAAATGGCGGGCTACAACAGTGCCGCACTCAATCAGGAAGCGGCCAAGAGCTACCGGCAGGTCATCGGTCAGGCACGGCAGCAGCGGGTGGTGGACAGCACGTCGCGCACCGCCAAACGCATTCAAACCGTTTTCATGCGCCTGAAACCGTACGCCGAGCGTGCCAATACCACCGGCGTGCCGTTTGCGTGGGAAATGACGGTGATCCGTTCCGAAGAATTGAACGCATGGGCGATGCCCGGCGGAAAAATGGCGTTTTATACCGGCTTGGCGGAAAAACTGAATCTGACCGATGACGAAATCGCCGCCGTGGTCGGGCATGAAATGACCCACGCCCTGAACGAACACGGCAAACAGGAGGCCGGACAGAAAATCCTCACGGGACTGGCCGTGCAGTTGGGCGGGGCGGTACTTCAAGCGAAAACCGGCGTGAGTTCGGACACGCTGAATCTCGGTGCGGGCCTGTTGAGCGAGTACGGTATCAACAAACCGTTCTCGCGCAGTCAGGAATACGAGGCCGATGCGGGCGGTATGCGCCTGATGGCACAGGGCGGTTACAACCCCGAAGCGGCCCTGACCGTGTGGGAAAAAATGAACCGCATCAATGACAACAACAATGCGCTCAACGCGATTGTTTCCACCCACCCGAACAACAACGCGCGCATCGAAGCCATGCGCAGGCTGCTGCCCGAAATGCGGGGGATTTACGCGCAGAGCCGCCGCTAGTCCGTACTTGGTTTATCCGTGTCAAGGCCGTCTGAAAAACGCCCGTTGTGTTTTTCAGACGGCCTTTCGGCATCTGTGTCAAATCGGTTTCAATACGTGAAGAATTGGTTTATGATATGGCGGGTGCCGCCGTAAACACGGGGCGGTTTCATTCAGAAGAAAAAGCAAAAAGGAACAAGAGATGTTAGAAGCCTACCGCAAAGCCGCAGCAGAGCGCGAAGCATTGGGTATTCCCGCCCTGCCGCTGGATGCCAAGCAGACCGAATCCCTGATTGAGCTGTTGAAAAACCCGCCCGCAGGCGAAGAGGCGTTTTTGGTCGACTTATTGGCCAACCGCATTCCGCCCGGCGTAGACGATGCGTCCAAAGTCAAAGCCTCGTTCTTGGCCGCCGTTGCCGAGGGCAGTGCCGAAAGCCCGCTGGTGTCGCCCGAATATGCTGCCGAACTGCTGGGTACCATGCTCGGCGGTTACAATATCCACCCGCTGATTGAGCTGCTGGATAACGACAAGCTGGCGCCGATTGCGGCCGAAGGCCTGAAACACACGCTCTTGATGTTCGATGCTTTCCACGATGTGCAGGAAAAAGCCGAGCAGGGCAATGCACATGCCAAAGCCGTATTGCAGTCTTGGGCGGATGCCGAATGGTTTACCTCCCGCGAAGCCGTTCCCGAAAAAATTACCGTAACCGTCTTCAAGGTAGACGGCGAAACCAATACCGACGATCTGTCTCCCGCCCCCGATGCGTGGAGCCGTCCCGACATTCCGCTGCACGCGCTGGCGATGCTGAAAAACCCGCGCGACGGTATTTCCCCCGATAAGCCTGGCGAAGTCGGCCCCATCAAACTCTTGGAAGAACTGAAAGCCAAAGGCCATCCGGTAGCTTATGTCGGCGACGTAGTCGGCACCGGTTCTTCACGCAAATCGGCCACCAACTCAGTCATCTGGCACACCGGCAGAGACATTCCTTTTGTGCCGAACAAACGTTTCGGCGGTGTGTGTCTGGGCGGAAAAATCGCTCCGATTTTCTTCAATACCCAGGAAGATTCGGGCGCACTGCCGATCGAAGTCGATGTATCGCAACTGAAAATGGGCGATGTGGTCGATATTCTGCCGTATGAAGGCAAAATCGTGAAAAATGGCGAGACGGTTGCCGAATTTGAATTGAAGTCGCAGGTGCTGCTGGACGAAGTGCAGGCCGGCGGGCGCATCAATCTGATTATCGGCCGCGGTCTGACAGCCAAAGCGCGCGAAGCACTGGGCTTGCCCGCTTCCGACAAATTCCGCCTGCCTCAGCCGCCAGCCGAAAGTAATGCCGGTTTCTCGCTGGCGCAGAAAATGGTCGGCCGTGCCTGCGGCCTGCCCGAAGGCCAAGGTGTCCGTCCCGGCACTTACTGCGAACCGCGCATGACTACTGTCGGCTCGCAAGACACCACCGGCCCGATGACCCGTGACGAGTTGAAAGACTTGGCCTGCTTGGGCTTCTCTGCCGACCTAGTGATGCAGTCGTTCTGCCACACCGCCGCTTATCCGAAACCGGTGGACGTGAAAACCCACAAAGAGCTGCCTGAATTTATTTCCACGCGCGGCGGCGTTTCGCTGCGTCCGGGCGACGGCGTGATTCACTCATGGCTCAACCGTCTGTTGCTGCCCGATACCGTCGGTACCGGCGGCGACTCGCACACCCGCTTCCCTCTGGGCATTTCTTTCCCCGCAGGTTCCGGGCTGGTGGCCTTTGCCGCCGCCACCGGCGTGATGCCGCTGGATATGCCCGAAAGCGTATTGGTGCGCTTCTCCGGCAAATTGCAGCCGGGGGTTACGCTGCGCGATTTGGTCAATGCGATTCCGCTGTATGCCATCAAGCAGGGTCTGCTGACTGTGGCCAAAGCCGGCAAGAAAAACATTTTCTCCGGCCGCATTCTGGAAATCGAAGGCCTGCCCGATTTGAAAGTGGAACAGGCGTTTGAGCTGAGCGACGCTTCTGCCGAGCGTTCGGCCGCCGGCTGTACCGTGAAGCTCAATCAAGAGCCGATTATCGAATACATGAAGTCCAATATCGTGTTGATGAAAAACATGATTGCCGACGGCTATCAAGATGCGCGCACCTTGGAACGCCGCATCAAGGCCATGGAGGCTTGGCTGGCCGATCCGCAGCTTTTGGAAGCCGATGCCGATGCCGAATATGCGGCTGTCATCGAAATCAATATGGACGACATCAAAGAGCCGATTATCGCTTGCCCGAACGATCCCGATGATGTGTGTTTTATGTCCGAAAAATCCGGTACGGCAATCGACGAAGTCTTTATCGGTTCGTGCATGACCAATATCGGCCATTTCCGTGCCGCTTCCAAACTGCTGGAAGGCAAGAGCGATATTCCGGTACGCCTGTGGGTGGCACCGCCGACCAAAATGGATGCAAACCAATTGTCCGACGAAGGCCACTACGGCGTACTCGGCCGTGCCGGTGCGCGTATGGAAATGCCCGGCTGCTCGCTGTGTATGGGCAATCAGGCGCAAGTACGCGAAGGTGCCACCGTGATGTCCACCTCCACCCGCAACTTCCCCAACCGTTTGGGTAAAAACACCAATGTGTTCTTGGGTTCGGCGGAACTGGCTGCGATTTGCTCCAAGTTGGGCAAAATCCCGACAGTTGAGGAATACCGGGCCAATATCGGTATCATCAACGAACAGGGCGATCAGATTTACCGCTACATGAACTTTAACGAAATCGCCAAATACAGTGAAGTTGCCGATACGGTAAAAGTGTAAAACGCTTCATTGGTCAGGCCGTCCGAAAACGCATGATGCCGTTTTCAGACGGCTTTTTTTCTGTTGTGCCGTTTTTTCTGTCGGACACCGGCAACCGGCAGGCGGTACAGATACAGGCTGTGTTGAAGAGGCAGACGGCAGCGGTGCGAGGGAGAATATTGTCCGTATTTCAGATACTGTAATATCCTTGATTACAATAATATGGACGGTATTTCGGTATTTGATGCGGATAGAGTTACAGTCTGCCGATTACATTTTCAGACGGCCTGAGGTTTAGGCCGGCTTGGAATGGGCGCGGCAGCAGCGGAAGAGAAAGGAGCAAAAGATAAGCTGTGCAGCAGTTGTGGGCGGTAGGCGGAAAAAAAGTGCGCCGAAGCGCACCAAAGCGGGGTGGAATGATCCGGTCAGCCGAATTTGCCGGTAATGTAGTCTTCGGTTTCTTTGCGGCTCGGGTTTTTGAACATTTTGTCCGTATGATCCACTTCAATCAGCTCGCCCAGATACATATAGGCGGTATAGTCGGAAACGCGGGCGGCCTGCTGCATATTGTGGGTAACGATGGCGATGGTGTAGTCCTGTTTCAGTTCGGTTACCAATTCTTCGATGTGGGCGGTGGAAATCGGATCAAGTGCGGAGGTCGGCTCGTCCAGCAGCACCACTTCGGGCTTGGCCGCCACAGCACGGGCGATGCACAGACGCTGCTGCTGGCCGCCGGACAGTGAGTTGCCGCTCTGTTTGAGCTTGTCTTTTACCTCGCCCCACAGCGCGGCTTTTTTCAGCGCCCATTCCACGCGGTCGTCCAAGTCGCTTTTGCTCAATTTTTCATACAGTTTCACGCCGAAAGTAACATTGTCGTAAATCGACATCGGAAACGGGGTCGGTTTTTGGAACACCATGCCGACTTTGGCACGCAGCAGGTTCAGATCGACACTTTTGTCCAGAATGTTTTTTCCGTCCAAGAGCAGTTCGCCTTCGGCGCGCATACCGGGATAGAGGTCGTACATACGGTTGAAAGTACGCAGCAGGGTGGATTTGCCGCAGCCCGACGGGCCGATAAAGGCCGTAACCTGGTTGGCGGGAATATCCAGATTGATGTTTTTCAGGGCATGGAAGCTGCCGTAGTAGAAATTGAAGTTGCGGACGGTGATTTTGCTCGCTTGCATCGTGTTTCCTTATCGTGTGTTGGGTGTTTCAGACGGCCTTTTTATGCCGTTATGCCGTCTGAAAACACGGTCATCGGGGGTGCTTATTTGCGGTTGCCGACATAGCGCGCGGTAATGTTGGCAGCCAGAACGGTCAGGGTAATCAGCAGGGCGGCGGCCCAGGCCAGCTTGTGCCAGTCGGCATAAGGCGACATGGCAAACTGGTAGATGACGTTCGGCAGGTTGGCGATGGGCTGGTTCATATTAATGCTGAAAAACTGGTTGTTCAGTGCGGTAAACAGCAGCGGTGCGGTTTCGCCGGAGATGCGGGCAAAAGCCAGCAGAATGCCGGTCAGCACGCCGGCCTTGGCCGCGCGCAGTGTGACCATGCTGACCAGTTTCCATTTCGGCGTACCCAGCGCATAAGCGGCTTCGCGCAGCGAGTTGGGAACCAGTTTGAGCATGTCTTCTGTTGTGCGCACCACTACCGGTACCACCAACAGGGACAGTGCCAGTGCACCGGCCCAACCGGAGAAGTGGCCTTGGCGCACGACGACCAGTTCGTAGATGAACAGACCGATGACGATGGAGGGGGCGGAAAGCAGAATATCGTTTATAAAACGGGTGGCGGCGGCCATTTTGCTGCGCTGGCCGAATTCGGCCAGGTAAATACCGCACAAAATGCCGATGGGGGTGCCGACCAGCAGGCCGAACAGTGTAATCAGCAGGCTGCCGAGAATGGCGTTGCGCAGACCGCCCTCCACGCCCGGCGGCGGGGTGTCGGCAGTAAAGAGGCCGAGACTCAGGCCGCTGAAACCGTGGCCGAACAGGGTAACGAAAATCCAGCCCAGCCAGAACAGGCCGAAAGCCATTGTCAGCCAAGCCATGGTCAGATTGAAGCGGTTGATGAACCGGCGGCGGGAATACAGGGAAGCGTTCATTTTCAGACGGCCTTTCGGTTTAGTGGCTGCGGCCTTCGTTGCGGCTCATGCGCAGCAGCATGACTTTGGACAGGCAGAGTACGACAAAGGTAATGACAAACAGAATCAAACCCAGATAAAGCAGCGAGGAGAGGTGCATCGGATTGGCTGCTTCGGCAAATTCGTTGGCCAAAGCAGAGGTAATCGATACGCCCGAAGTATAGAGGCTGGCACTGATGTTGAAGGTGTTGCCGATGACGAATGTGACTGCCATGGTTTCGCCCAAGGCACGGCCCAGTCCGAGAATGATGCCGCCGACCACACCGGCTTTGGTGTAGGGCAGAACTACATGACGCATCACTTCCCACGTGGTGCTGCCCAAACCGTAGGCCGATTCTTTGAGCATCGGCGGTGTGACTGCAAACACATCGCGCATCACGGAAGCGATATAGGGAATAATCATAATCGCCAGAATCAGCGCGGCGGCAAACAGGCCGATACCCATCGGCGCGCCCTGGAACAGTATGCCGACCAGCGGCAGCGGGCCGAGATATTTGATGAATAACGGCTGAATGTATTCAGAGAAAAACGGGGCAAAGACAAACAGCCCCCACATACCGTAAATAATCGAAGGAATGCCGGCCAGCAGTTCGATACAGATGCCCAGCGGGCGGCGCAGCACAATCGGACACAATTCGGTCAGAAAAACCGCAATACCGAAACTGACCGGCACCGCGATCAGCAGAGCGATGGCCGAAGTGACCAGCGTGCCGTACACCGGTGCCAGTGCGCCGTAGCGCCCGGCCACCGTGTCCCATTCTGCCGAAGTGAAGAATCCGAAACCGAATTCGCGCATACTCGGCATCGCACCGACAATCAGTGAAATCAGAATGCCCGCAAGGCTGGCCAGCACCAGAAAAGCGAAAGTGCGCGTGGTGCCGACAAATAAACCGTCCAGCAGACGCTGGCGTTTCAGTTGTCTGGAAAGCTCGGTCATGATTGATGCCCATTTGTTAGGATTTGTGCGCGGAGTGTAACAAGCGATTGTTGCAGGAATATGACGTACGGCAGCACGGCGGACGGGCAAAAAAAAAGGTGCGCCGAAGCGCACCGGAATCAGGGAGAGTATTTATAGCACTCCGACAATGCTCTCACACAGATAGTCGATATTGTCGTCGGTGATACCGGCCACATTGATACGGCCGGAACGGACGGCATAGACGGCAAATTCGTCTTTCAGACGATCCACCTGTTCGGGTGTGAGGCCGGAGAACGAGAACATACCGTTTTGCCGGACAATAAAGTCGAAATCCTGTTTGGCACCTTTTTCTTTCAGCAGCGCGACAAATTTTTCGCGCATCTGTTTGATGCGGCCGCGCATTTCGTCCAGCTCGGCAATCCATTGCGCTTTCAGCTCCGCGTCTTTCAACACCAGTGCGACGGTTGAGCCGCCGTGTGAGGCAGGGTTGGAGTACAGCGTGCGGATAATCGATTTGACTTGGCTGAAAGCGCGGCCGGCGGTTTCGGTATCGGCGGCCACCAGCGTAAACGCGCCCACGCGCTCGTTATAGAGGCCGAAGTTTTTGGAATACGAGCTGGCAACCAGCAATTCTCTGTTCTTTTCGGCAAACACGCGCAGCCCGTAGGCATCTTCTTCCAAGCCGTTGGCAAAGCCCTGATAGGCGAAGTCGAACAGCGGCAGCCAGCCTTTTTCGGCCGCCATATCGGCCAATTGCCGCCATTGTTCGGGCGTGGGATCGATGCCGGTGGGGTTGTGGCAGCAGCCGTGCAGCAGCACCACATCGCCCGCCCGGGCTTGGGACAAATCTTCGATCAGGCCGTTCCAGTCCAAGCCGTGGGTGGTTTTGTCGTAATAGCGGTAGTCGCGGACAGGGATGCCGACGGCTTGGAAAATGGCATTGTGGTTCGGCCAGGTCGGGGTGGAAATCCAGATATTTTGCGCACCGGTTTGACGTTTGATAAATTCGGCCGCCACGCGCAGCGCGCCGGTGCCGCCCAAACTTTGTGCCGTTTTGGCGCGGTTGGAAGCGATGACTTCGCTGTTTTCGCCGAACAGCAGAATTTGGGTTTGTTCGTTGTAGTCGGCCACGCCGTCGATGGTCAGATAGTTTTTCGTGTTTTCACTGTCCAGCAGGCGTTTTTCGGCTTCTTTGACGGCTTTGACAATCGGGGTCTGCCCTTGTGCGTCTTTATAGACACCGATGCCGAGATTGACTTTTTGCGCGCGCTGCTCGGCTTTGAAGGCTTCGCCCAAACCCAGAATCGGGTCGGCCGGTGCGGCTTGGATATTGTCGAAGAACATAAAAACGTGCCTTTCGGAAAGTGGGGTCGGAAAAGGAAACACCCGCCATCTTACGCTTTTTAACAGGGCTTGGAAACTATATTGTTCGCATTGGGCGAGGCGTGGTGCGGACGGACAGTACTGTTTTTTCGGAACGGCGGGTTTATAATCAGGCCGTCTGAAAACAGTTTTGGGAGAGAAGATGAAACGGATCATCATGTGCGGGCTGATGCTGGCGGCACTGCCTGCGGCAGCCGAGGGGCTGAATTACAATGTGGTGTCGTTCAGCGAGAGTGCGACGGCACTGGTGGCCAACGACTTGATGGATGTACGCCTGACCGTGCGTGAAGAGGGTGGCGACCGGCAGGCGGTCAGCAATGCGGTAACGCGCAAGCTGAATATCCTGAATGCGCGTATCCGCGGACAGGAGGCAATGGAAAGCGAGCTGGTGCACCGCAGTGTTTCGCCGCGTTACGAAAAGGGTAAAGTGGCGGCTTGGCTCGATCAGGCAACTGTCCGTGTGCAGAGCCGGGATTTTCAGGCGCTGAACAAACTGATTGCGCAAAGCCAGCAGGAAGCAGTGTTGCAGGGCATGAATTTCCGTGTTTCTGCGCAAAAACGCAGTGAAACCGTGAACCGGCTGAGCCGTCAGGCTTTGGAAAATTTTCAGGCACGGGCGGAAGTCGTCAGCCGGACTTTGGGCTTTTCGGGGTATAAAATTGTGAACCTGAATCTGGACAGCAGTTTTAACAGCTACAGCGGGGGTATGCGGGCGGCGAAGATGGCACCGGTCGCCATGGCGCTGTCGGATGCGCCGGAAATGGTTACCGATAATCCGGGCAGCGAAGAGATAACGCAGACGGTCAGCGGTTCGATTCAGATGTAGCGGTTTTTCGGCCGTCATACGGTAAAAGGCCGTCTGAAAACCGTTTTTCGGGGTTTCAGACGGCCTTTTTGCGGCAGCGGTGTTTTTATGGTGTGGAAGTGGGGGGCAGAAATGAATCGGGCGGCACGTGTTTTCCGCAGACTCGGGTGCTGCGGCATATGGTGTCTGCTGCCGTTGTTGGCAGCCTGCCAAAACCTGCCCGGGCAGCGGCCGGTGAACGCCGTGCAGAAGGTGCACGGCGTATGTCCGGATAAGCAGAATCTGATGGTATTTTTTGAGCCGTCGGCTGCCGAAGCGGTGGTGTCGTTTGCGCGGCGGCGCGGCGACAAACTGCTTTACAGATACCGCAATTTGAACGGAGTAGCTGTTCATGCCGCCGACGGTCAGGTACGGGCGGTGACGGCATACGGGCAGCTGGCGGGCGTACTGGCCGTTTTGCCGGACGGGTGCGCCTATCCTGCACACTGAGTGCGGCCGGGCGGCTGCCTGTGCGTATACCAAGCCGCCTGCCCGTTTTCAGACGGCCTTTGCTTCATCATCGGGACGGCCGAGAAACAGGCGGTAGGCGGTGTTGTCGGTTTCGTCCTGATAGGTGTAGCCCAAATTGTCGAGGAAGGCGGCGAAGGCGGCATCATCGGCAGGCGGGACGTCGATGGCTACCAGCACGCGGCCGTAGTCGGCACCGTGGTTGCGGTAGTGGAAAAGTGTGATGTTCCAACTGCTCTGCATATGGTTGAGGAACGCCGCCAATGCGCCGGGCCGTTCGGGGAATTCAAAACTGATGACACGCTCGTCGGCGATTTTGTGCGTCCGCCCGCCCACCATATAGCGGATATGGATTTTCGACATTTCGTCGTGGGTCAGGTCGGTATTGGGCAGGCCGGCGGCACTGAGTTCTTCGCTGATTTTGGCTAAGTCTTTGGCACCGGCCGCCTGAATGCCGACAAAAATATGCGCGGTTTGATCATCGCCGTAGCGGTAGTTGAATTCGGTGATGTTGCGGTTGCCCAGTACATTGATAAATTTGAGAAAGCTGCCCGGTGCTTCGGGAATGGAAACGGCAAAAATCCCCTCGTTGCCCTCGCTTAGCTCGCTGCGCTCGGAAACGTGGCGCAGACGGTGGAAATTCATGTTCGCACCACTGTTGACGGCAATCAGGGTCTGGTTTTCGCAACCCGATTGGGCGATATAGGCTTTCAGGCCGGCCAGCGCGAGCGCGCCGGAAGGTTCGGTGATGCTGCGGGTGTCGTCGAAAATGTCTTTCAGCGCGCTGCATACGGCATCGGTGTCCACCAGAATAATATCGTCGAGCAGGTCGCGGCACAGGGCGTAGGTTTCTTCGCCCACCAGTTTCACGGCGGTGCCGTCGGCAAACAGGCCGACATCTTTCAATTCCACCCGTTTTCCGGCATCAATCGACTGCTTCATGGCGCAGGCATCGTCGGTTTCCACGCCGATAACCTTGATTTCGGGGCGGACGTGTTTGATAAATGCTGCTACGCCTGCCGCCAGTCCGCCGCCGCCGATGGGAACGAAAACCGCATCAATCGGCTTGGGATGCTGGCGGATAATTTCCATGCCGATGGTGCCCTGTCCGGCAATCACTTCGGGGTCGTCAAAAGGCGGAATGTAGCTCAAACCGCTTTCGGCAACCAGTTTGACGGCATGGTTGTAGGCATCGGTGTAGGAAGTGCCGGCCAGCACGACGCGGCCGCCGCGCGCACGTACCGCATCGACTTTAATCTGCGGCGTGGTCTCCGGCATCACAATTGTAGCGGTGCAGCCGAGCTTTTGTGCTGAAAGCGCTACGCCCTGCGCATGGTTGCCCGCGCTGGCGGTAATCACGCCGCGCGCCAGCTCTTCCGGTGAAAGTGAAGCCATTTTATTGTAGGCACCGCGGATTTTGAACGAAAATACCGGCTGCAAATCCTCGCGTTTGAGCAAAATCCGGTTTTTCAGACGGCCTGACAGACTGCGCGCTGCTTCCAGCGGGGTTTCGACGGCCACATCGTAAACGGACGATGTGAGGACTTTGGTCAGATAATGGCGGTGGGGTAGGGCGCTCATGGTTGGATTGCGTAAAATTCGTTCGGAAAAATGTAAAACCATACCGACGACAGACGGCGAAAGCAAGAAAAATTTAGCAAGCCTCAGCCTTGTGCGTATAATACCGCCCGTTTGCGGATTGTGCGGCAGGCCGTCTGAAAAAGCGGATAATCGGTGTTTCAGACGGCCTGCCTGTGATTCTGCCCCGGCTTTTTCCGACAACCGATACTGTGGCGCACGATAATGGTGCGGCGCGTTTTTTGCGGTAATCCTCTATGATGAAAAAAACTGTCTGCGCAGCGGTATTGGCCGCCGCGCTACTGACCCAATACGCTCCGGCTGCCGGTAATGCAGCCGCTTCCCAACCGCAAACCGCCGCCGCAGCCGAACCGGCCGCCGCTCCGGTACTGCCCCAACCGCCCCAGGTTGCCGCTGCGGCTTATCTGGTGCAGGATTTGCAAAGCGGCCGGATTCTGGCCGGCAAGGATTTGGATACCCAAATCGAACCGGCCTCGCTGACCAAGTTGATGACGGCCTATCTGACGTTCAAAGCACTGGAAGAAGGGGTGCTCAAACCCGATCAGGAACTGTTGGCTTCGCAGGCGGCATGGCGTGCAGAAGGCTCGCGCATGTTTGTCAATCTGGGCAAGCCCGTGAGCGTGAGCGACCTGCTCAAAGGGCTGATTGTGCAGTCGGGCAACGATGCGGCGATTATTCTGGCCGAAGCCTTGGGCGGTACGGAAGCCGGTTTTGCCGACAAAATGAACGTGCAGGCACAGCAGCTGGGCATGAAAAACACCCGCTTTATCAATGCCACCGGCCTGCCGGGCGAAGGGCATCTGACAACGGTGCGCGATTTGGCCCTGCTCTCGGCGGCGATTATCCGCGACTATCCGCAGTATTATCCGATTTACTCGATGAAATCGTTTAAATACAACAATATCGATCAGCCCAACCGCAATCTGCTGCTGTACCGCGACCCGAGCGTGGACGGCCTGAAAACCGGCCATACCGCCAGCGCGGGCTATAATCTGATTGCATCCAGCAACCGCAACGGCCGCCGCGTGTTGAGTGTGGTGGTCGGAACCGACAGCCCCGAAGCGCGGGCGGCCGAAAGCAGCAAACTGCTCAACTGGGCATTGCAGTCGTTCGATACGCTGAAAGCTTATCAGGCCGGCCAGACGGTTTCGCAGGTCAAACTTTATAAGGGTGCTGCCAATACAGTAGCTGTGGGTTTTTTGGACGATGCCTATCTCACGTTTTCCCGGGGCAGCAGCAAAGACATCCGGCCGGTACTGGAAACCGTACAGCCCGTTCTGGCGCCGGTCAGCAAAGGTCAGGTGCTGGGCAAGCTGAAAATCATGAGCGGCGGCCAAGAGATTGAGTCGCGCGATGTGGTGGCGTTGAACGACGTCGGCGAAGCGGGCTGGTTCGGCCGCGTGTACGACAGCATTGTGTTGTGGTTCAAACAAATGTTTGCCGATTGAAATAAAGGCCGTCTGAAAACGGGCGTAAGGGAAGCTGCTGTCGGGTAAAGACTCCTCAGGCGGCTGCATGACGGTAGGTCGGCGCAGATTTTCGGGAACGGGAGGCACGGTGTCGAAAGCGGTTTTGGGGTTGATTTTTCTGCCGGCGGGCATTGTCAGTATGTGCCTGGCTGCGGTGTGGCAGATGTATGTCGTGCTGACGGAAAGCTATCCGCTTAACCGTTTTCAGGGGCGGCGGTTGGCAGGTGTGGCGGCGGCCATGTTTTTCAGCTTTTCGCTGGCGGTGTACATTTTCTGTCCGAATGCGCGCAGAAAAGGTGTGTTTTTTGCCGTATTAGCCGGCGGCGGGGCATTGATGTATCTGTTGGCAAAATGGTGGCTGCCGTGGCAAGCGTAAAGGCAGTTTGTTGTATCTTTACATAAAACGCGGTTGTGATCGGCAGTTTGCGCCCTTATAGTAAAAAGCAAGCAGCGGCCATGCCGCGCTGCGATCCAAGACGAAAAACATCATTCAAATTAATCGGGAGTTGCAGTATGAAAAAAGATTTTGACAACCAAAAAGAAGCATTGTTGAAAGAAGTCCGTTCCGTATTGGACGAAGTGGAAGGCCTGTATGAAGCAGGTGTGGATCGCGGTTCCGAAGAGGCCAAAGCCCTGTCTGAAAAGCTGAAAGACAAACTGGCTGCCGCCCAGGACAAATTGCAGGACTTTGAAAGCGAAGCAACCCGCCGCGTGAAAAAACACGCCGCACAGGCCGATGCTTATGTACAGGACAAACCTTACTACGCAATGGGCTTTGCCGCACTGGCAGGTCTGGTGGTCGGCGTTCTGTTGAACCGCCGCTGATAACCGGCCCGTCTATCAGGCCCCGAAAACCGCTAGGGCTGTACCGCCTAGCGGTTTTCTTATCGCAACGGGTTTTACCATCTCATTGTGTGGAGGGAGCAAACATGAGTTTGAGCCGCAGCATCAGCCGCTATAAAACGCTGCTGAACAAGGGAACCGATCTGCTGTTGCTGCGTTTGCAGATTTTGCAGATGGACGTATCGCAGCAGCTGGGAACACTGGTACGGCTGCTGGCCGTGGTCGCGGTGGCGGCTGTTTTGGCACTGGTGGCCTTGATCAGTCTGCTGTTCGGCCTGAATGCCGTTTTGCCTCGGGAGACGGCTGTGTGGACATTTTTCGGTATCGGCGGGGGACTGCTGCTGCTGATTGCCGTGCTGTTTGCATGGGCATTGTCGGGCTGGCGGCACCAATGCTCGGAAGTAAACCGTGTTTTGGGCGATATCCGCCGTGATCTGGCCTATTTGCGCGGTGACGTGACGGCCGATACGTTGAACCAAACGGAGTTGGAGAAGCATGAGCAGATTAAACCGTAAAGAGCAGCGGGAGCTGTTGGAGTTGGAAGTGATGCGCAACCGCCTGCAATTGGCGTTGGACAAGGTCAAACAGGACGAGCTTCGCCGTGATCATGCCGATAATCTGGCAGTGGCGCGCATGAGCGGGCTGATCGGCAGCGGCATCAAGGGCAATTTGCTGTGGCGGCTGATTATGCTGCCTTCGGCATGGCGGCACCGTATTGTGCTGGGTGCGCTGGTGTTGCTGTGGCAGATGTGGCGCAAGCAGACACCGCGCCGCAGCCGTTTCCGCCGTTAAGGGCGGCAGGCGGCCGTACGGCAAAGGGGCGGAAAGCCGCTCCTTTTGCCGTTTTGTGTTTTCAGACGGCCCGGTACGGGCGGTTTGGCCGTCTGAAAACGGATGATTTTGAATAAATAGAAAACAGGAATGTGAAATGTTGTATGCAGGTTTGGCCGTTTTGGCCGGTTTGGCGGTATTGGTATGGAGTGCCGACCGCTTTATCGACGGCGCGGCGGCAACCGCCCGCCATTTCGGAATGCCGCCGCTGCTGATCGGTATGGTGATTGTGGGTTTCGGTACTTCGGCACCGGAAATGGTGGTGTCGGTATTTTCGGCATTGGAGGGCAGCCCCGGTATCGCTTTGGGTAATGCTTACGGATCGAATATTACCAATATCGCCCTGATTTTGGGTCTGACGGCGCTGATCAGCCCGATTGTGGTGCAGAAAAGCGTTGTGAAAACCGAACTGCCTGTTTTGCTGGCCGTTACCGCTTTATCGGCCGGCCTGCTGCTGGACGGCAGCCTTTCTTTTTCAGACGGCCTGACGATGCTGGCGGTATTGGCGGCCTATATGCTGTGGACGGTATGGATGAATTTCAGGCAGGCCGGGCAGGGTGCGGAAACGGAGTCTGCCGGAGATTTGCCGCAGATGGCTTTGGGGCGGGGTATTTTCTGGCTGGCGGCGGGTCTGCTGATGCTGGTGCTCAGTTCGCGGCTGCTGGTTTGGGGGGCGGTGGAGATTGCGCAGGGGCTGGGTGTCAGCGACCTGATTATCGGCCTGACTGTCGTGGCTGTCGGGACATCACTGCCGGAGCTGGCTTCTTCGATTATGGCGGCGCGTAAAAACGAACACGATATTGCTGTGGGCAATGTGGTCGGATCGAACCTGTTCAATACGCTGGCGGTGGTCGGTTTGGCTTCCGCGCTGCACCCGATGGATGTTCAGGCCGATATTTGGCAGCGTGATTTTCCCGTGATGGCGGCTTTGACCGTTTTGCTGCTGTTTTTCTGCATCGGCCGGGGCGGTACAGGCAGAATCGGCCGCGGCAAAGGCCTCTTCCTGCTGGCGGCCTATGCGGCTTATACGGTTTATCTGATTTCGACGGCGTTTTGACGGAACGGTTCAGGCCGGTTTCCGATGCGTCTGATACGGCAAGGCCGTCTGAAATTCTGTTTTCAGACGGCCTTTTTGACGGTTTGGTGTTTGGCGGAACGGTTTTCAGGCATCGGGCAGGCGCGACATCCATACGGCGGTGGCCGCACAAATCAGGCTGGCGGAGGCCGGAAAATACCAGCTCTGCAAACCGAAACGCCACCATAACAGGGCGCAGGAAAACGTCATCATGATATAGGCCAGATATTTGGCGCGGCGCGGTACGGCACGGCGGGATTCCCAGTTGTGCAGTATCGGGCCGAAGCGGCGGTGTTGCAGCAGAAAGCGGTGCAGGCGGGGCGAGGCGCGCGCCCAGCAGAGGGCGGCAAGCAGAACCAGCGGGGTGGTGGGCAGCAGCGGCAGATAAATGCCGATAATGCCCAAGGCCAGTGCCAGTGCGCCGGCCAGCCACAGCAGCGCGCGCCACATCACGGTTTCTCCTTATGCGGGCAGCCGACAGCGAGTTTTTCCCAGCCACGATGCCCCATTTCTTCCAGCAGGCGGATATTGCGCCCGAAAATCTGCTCGGGATCGGGAAAGGCTTCCACCGCTTTGGCGATACTCGCTTCGCGGATCAGGTGCAGAGTGGGATAGGGGCTGCGGTTGGTGTAATTGCCGATGTCGTCGGGCCGGCTGCCGGCAAACTGAAAATCTGGGTGGAACGGTGCGATCTGTATGATGCCTTCGACTTGGTTGTCTGCCAGCGCGGCATCGGCAGCGTCGAGCATATCGTTGAAAACCGGAAAATCGGGAAACAGAGTGGGGTGAACCAGCAAAGTGGTTTCCAGTATTGGCGGCGGCGTGGCGGCCAGATGTTGCAGTTCGCGGTCGAGATCTTCCAGAAAGCCGTCGAGATGACGTGCACGGCTCACGCTGATGCGCACCAGCCCTTTGACGTAAGGGGCTTTGGCAAACGGGCAGAGATTCAGGCCGATAACGGCTTTTTCCAGCCAGTATCGGGTGCGGTTGGCGATGTATTCGGTATCGAGGTCGGACATGGGCGTTTTACGGTATCGGCAGGCCGTCTGACAAACGTGCTGCTGCGTTTTCAGACGGCCTGTCAGGTTATGCCGGTTCGGGTTGCAGGTGGGCCAGCGGCAGCGCGGTAGTATTTTTCACTTCGTTGAGGACAAAACTGGATTTGGCATCCTGTACACCGGGGTGGGAGAGCAGGGTTTCCAGCACAAAGCGGGAAAAGGCGTTCATATCGGTAAAAAACGCGTGCAGCAGGTAATCGGTTTCCCCCGTCAGTGCAAAACAGCTCAATACTTCCGGCCAAGTCTGTACGGCACGGGCGAAGTCTTCGCGTGCTTCCGTGGCTTTGTTGATGGACACGCGGATAAATGCCTGCAGGCCCAAATCCACCGCCGCAGGCGACAGCAGGGCGGCATAACGGCGGATGATTCCCGCATCTTCCAGCTGTTTCAGACGGCGCAGACAGGGTGAGGGCGAAAGTGCCACCCGTTCGGACAGTTCGACATTGGTCAGCCGGCCGTTTTCTTGAAGTACTTGGAGGATTTTTAAATCGGTTTTGTCGAGTGTGAGCGGCATCATGGTTGTTTCCTGTATTTCTTCTTGTTTGCGGCCTTAATATAAGCTAAAAAAAATTAACCGACAATACGGTGTCGGGAATAATATTTCAAGAAACGGCAGCAGACGGTCGGTTTCTTGTCGGCAGGGTGCCGATTTTGTCGGAATATGCCGAATCGGGCGTAACGTTGGTACGGGGAGTGTAAAGAATGCTTGCCTGCAAACGGCTTTCGCGCCATAATCCGACAGGATTTCAGGAGAGAGCCGCAAGGCCGCCGAAGGCGCAAACACCCTATAATCGCTCAGGCAAAAGGACTGAAACCGTTCAAATCTGGAGAGCGGCGCAACGCGCCCACCGAAGGGGAGAAGACGCTCAGCCGTCGAAAATCTCAGGTTCAAGGACAGATGGGGCGGCGCGTTTGCGCCATTAATATGCTATGGAGAAACCCGATGACCGCCCTTAAAACCACCCCGTTCCACCAAGCCCACCAAGATGCCGGCGGCAAGCTGATCGATTTTGCCGGTTGGGAGTTGCCGATTCATTACGGCTCGCAAATTGCCGAACACGAAGCCGTGCGTACCGATGCCGGCATGTTCGACGTTTCCCATATGCTCGTTACCGATGTAACGGGCGATCAGGCCAAAGCCTTTTTCCGCAAACTGATTGCCAATGATGTCGCCAAACTCGGTTTTGTCGGCAAAGCCCTTTATTCGGCCATGCTCAACGACAAAGGCGGCGTGATTGACGATTTGATCGTATACCGCACCAACGAAGCCGAAACCCAATACCGCATCGTTTCCAACGGCGCCACCCGCGAGAAAGATTCCGCCCAGTTTGCCAAAATCGGCGCAGAATTCGGCATCGCGATCAATCCGCGCTACGATCTGGCCATGCTGGCCGTTCAAGGCCCGAAAGCCGTGGAAAAACTCCTGAAAGTGAAGCCCGAATGGGCGGAAACGGTAAACAATCTGGCCGTATTCCAAGGTGCCGATTTGGGCGGCGACTGGTTTGTCGCCCGCACCGGCTACACTGGTGAAGACGGCGTGGAAGTGATTCTTCCCGGCAGCGAAGCCAACGCCTTTTTTGCCCAATTGCGCGAAGCGGGTGTGCAGCCGTGCGGTCTCGGTGCACGCGACACCCTGCGTATGGAAGCAGGCATGAACCTCTACGGCAACGATATGGACGACGACACCAGCCCGCTCGAAGCCGGTATGGGCTGGACGGTGGACTTGAAAGACGAAAACCGCGATTTTGTCGGTAAAACCGCGCTGCTGGCTTTGAAAGAAAAAGGCGTGGCGTTCAAGCAGGCCGGCCTCTTGCTCGCCAAAGGCGGCGTATTGCGCGACCATATGGAAGTGATTACCGACGCGGGCAAAGGCATCACCACCAGCGGCGTGTTCTCGCCCAGCCTGAAACAGTCCATCGCCATCGCCCGAGTGCCGAAAGATTTCAACGGCGATACGGCCAAAGTATTGATGCGTGGCAAAGAAGTAGACGTGCGCGTGTTGAAACTGCCGTTTGTGCGCAACGGCAAGCAGCAGTTTGAATAAATCGGTGTATTCTGCTTTCAGACGGCCCAAATGAAGAAAGGCCGTCTGAAAACGGATTGTCCGGTCAAACAGAAAGCAGAAAGGAATACCGTGAACAAAGCATTGCGGCTTGTGCCGCTGCTGCTGGCATTGGCTGCCTGTGATGCCAAAGATATCTGTCTGGATCAGGGCGGGCGTTATCATGAAACAACCAAACAGTGCGAAAAATAAGTTTTCGGCCTGTGCTGCCTGAATGATTTCCGCTGTATCAGGCCGTTTGAAAACCGTATGACTGTTTTATGAATCGTAAGTATTGATGATGAAAAACATTTTTCTGGCCGCCGCCGCTTTTCTTCTGGCAGCCTGTGCCGCCACGCAGCCCGTCGGCCGGCAGATGGGGCAGATTCGGCAGGCTGTGGTTGCCAAAGGTCAGGTTGTCGATCAGATGCTCTTTGTCCGAGTGCCGTCGCCGGGCAATCCGGTGTCGGAAGGCATGATGCTGGCCGCTTTGGCTGCCGGTACGCAGAGTAACGCAGTCAAAGGGATTACCGAAATCCTGACGGCACGTCCGAATGCACCCTTGGGAATTGTCGGTAACAGCCGCGCGGTGAATGTGGCCACGCTCAAACGCGCATTGGCCGACCTGCCCGCCGTCCCCGCTGCCCGCGAATATGCCGTTTATCTTGATGCTTCACCCGCCGATCTGGCTGCGTTGCAGCAGGCAGCGGCCGGGAAAAATATCCGCATTTTCGGTTTGCAATAAACCACACCCACCTTTTCAATATGGAGAATACCATGAGCAATATCCCTGCCGAATTGAAATACGTTGCCAGCCACGAATGGCTGCGTCTGGAAAATGACGGGACTGTTACCGTCGGCATTACCGAACACGCGCAAGAGCTGTTGGGCGACATCGTGTTTGTCGAGCTGCCCGAAGTCGGCACCGGGCTGGCTGCCGACGAGCAGGCCGGCGTGGTGGAATCGGTGAAAGCCGCTTCCGATGTGTACGCGCCGATTGCGGGCGAAGTGGTGGCGGTAAACGATGCGCTGACTGCCGCACCCGAAACTGCCAACAGCGACCCGTACGGCGAAGGCTGGTTCTTCAAAATCAAACCCGCCGATGCGGCCGATTTGGACGGCCTGCTGAGCGCGGAACAATACGCCGCAGAAATCGGCTGAGTGCGTTAAACGTTCTCGGCCAAGGCCGTCTGAAATGGCTGTTCGGGCTTTTTCAGACGGCCTTTTTGCGGTTTTGACGGTTCGCGGTTTGGCCGGAAACCGCCGGAGTTGCTTCCGCATACGGCAAGGCGTTTTTTCGGGCGGTGTTTTTTAGCGGTGTTTTTTAAGTAAAAATACGGGCGGATACCCGAAACGGACAGATAGGGAGCAAAATATGAAAACCTTGGGCATTATCGGCGGCATGAGTGCCGAAAGCACGGTTCTGTATTATCAGATCATCAACCGCGAGGCCAACCGCCGTTTGGGCGGCAACAGCAGCGCGGATATTGTGATGCACAGTGTCAATTTTGAAACAGTGGCCGCGATGCAGCGGGCGGGCGACTGGCAGGGTGCGGGTGCCATGCTGGCGGACAGTGCGCGCAAACTGGTGCAGGCGGGCGCACAGGCCATTGTGTTGGCCACCAATACCATGCACAAAGTCGCGCCTGCCATTGAAGCGGCTGTGCCGGTGCCGCTGATTCATGTGGTCGATGCCACCGCAGCGGCAGTTAAGGCGGCGGGCTTGCAGAAAGTTGCCCTGTTGGGTACGCGCTTTACCATGAGCGACAGTTTTTACAGCGGCCGTATGCGCGCTTTGGGCGTGGAAACGCTGGTGCCGTCTGAAAGCCATCAGGACGAAATCCACCGTGTGATTTTCGAAGAGTTGTGCTGCAACCGCATAACCGAAACGGCCAAACAAAGCTACCTGAGTGCCATCGAAAGTTTGCGGGAAGCGGGCGCGCAGGGCGTCATTTTCGGCTGCACCGAAATCGGCTTGCTGCTGAAAGCCGAAGACTGTCCGCTGCCCGTATTCGACAGTGCCGAAATCCATGCGTTGGCTGCGGCCGATTTTGCGCTGGGGTAAATGGAAAGATACCGTTGGGTTTCTGGGATTTTAACGCGGTCGATACAGAAGCTCGAACCGGGCTGATGCAATCATCACGGCTGAGGTTTCAAGGTGTTGTGAAGTTTTTTGAGTTTGTTTGAATCTATCATATAGGCCGTCTGAAAATGTCCGAGACATATTGCGCGTTCTGCCATGCTTTGCCCGAAAACAGCGATAATCCCAACCGCCGTTATCACGACTGCGAATACGGTTTCCCCCTGGCGGACGACAACGCGCTTTTCGGCCGCCTGCTGCTGGAAATCAATCAGGCCGGTTTGAGCTGGACCACCATTTTAAACAAACAGGCCGCTTTTCAGACGGCCTATTCGGGCTTCGATATTGCCGCCGTGGCCGCATATGGTGCGGCCGACCGCGAACGGCTGCTGGCCGATGCGGGCATCGTGCGCAACCGCCTGAAAATCGATGCGGCGGTTTACAATGCGCGGCAGATTCTGCTGTTGCAGGGTGAATACGGTTCGTTCCAAAACTGGCTCGATGCGCACCACCCGCAGGATTTGGTGCAGTGGGTGAAACTGTTTAAAAGCCGCTTCAAATTTGTCGGCCGCGAGATTGTGAACGAATTTTTGATGAGTACGGGCTATCTGCCCGGCGCGCATACGGCGGATTGTCCCGTTTATGCCGAAGTATTGCGCCGCAAGCCCAAATGGCATCAGGCATAAAAAAACCTGCCGTTTCCGGCAGGTTTTCGGGACGCGGCATCAGCAGACGGCGGTCAGCCAGCCGTAGCGGTCTTCGGCCAGACCGAATTGAATATCGGTAACGGCTTTGCGGATGGCGTTGCCCTGTTCTGTGCCGGAAACGGCGATTTCTTCGCCGCCGATGATAAAAGACGTAACCGGCGAAATCACCGCCGCCGTGCCGGTCAGAATCGCTTCCGCGCCGTCCTGTACCGCCGCTTTGAGTTCATCGACTGTAAAGTTCCGCTCATCGACGGCATAGCCCAAGCCGGCAGCCACTTTCAGCACCGAATCGCGGGTAACGCCGTGGAGGAATTCGTCGGTCAGCGGCTTGGTGATGATGGTGCGGTTGTGGATCAGGGCGAAGTTGGACGCGCCGGTTTCCTGCACATCGCCGCCGGGGCAGAACAAGACTTGGGCCGCACCGTATTCGGCTTTGGCTTTCAGTACCCAAGGCATGGCCGAGGCGTAATTGCCGCCGCATTTGACGCGCCCCATATGCGGCGCGCAGCGGATATGTTCCGTTTCCACCAGCAGTTTGACCGGTGAGCCGGCTTGGAAATAGTCGCCCACGGGCGAGGCCAGAATATAGAGCAGGGCAGTATCGGAGGGTGCACCGGCCTTGCCGATGACGGGATCGGTGCCGATGAGGGTGGGGCGCAGATAGAGCGAGGCGGGCGCATCGGGAATTTCGTCGGCGGCACGGCGCACCAATTCGACGAGTGCATCCAGAAACTGTTTGCTGTCGGGGACGGGCAGATTGAGAATGCGCGCGCTCTGCTGCATACGCGCGATATTGGCTTCGGGGCGGAACAGGACAATTTTTCCGTCGGCCTGACGGAAAGCTTTCAGGCCTTCGAAACATTCGCTGCCGTAATGCAGGGAATGCGCGCCGGGCGTCAGTTTCAATTCGTCCGCAGACTGCCAGACGGTCGGCTGCCAAGTGCCGTCCTGGTAGGCGATAACGGGCATTTCGGCATGGAAAACGCTGCCGAATACGGCGGGTACGGGGCGGTTCATGGGTTTACCTTTTTCAATAGTGGTTGGGCAGGGCGGCGCAGCGGCCGGTTGCGTAAAGTTTTCTTAAAGTGTGTACAATACTCTGTGTTCCGCCTGTCTGGCAAGTAGGGCGGTGCGGGACGGCCGTCTGAAAAGCGGGTCGGACCGCGACGGGCAAAGCCGGAGGATAAAGGGAATGGACGGACGTGATGCACTGATTGCCGGATTGGTGGTAACGGCGTGGGGCGTGAATTTTGCGGTGATGAAGGCCGGTTTGGCCGAGTTGTCGCCTGCGGTTTTGGGTTTGCTGCGTTTTTCGCTGCTGCTGCCTGCGGTGTGTCTGCTGCCGAGGCCGGCCGTGCGTTGGTACTGGCTGGCACTGTACGGCTTGTGCATCAGTTTCGGCCAGTTCGGCATGATGTTTACCGCACTGTCGTGGGGTATGCCGTCGGGTCTGGCTGCGCTGCTGTTGCAGTCGCAGGTATTTTTTACCGTGATACTGGCGGTCGTGTGGCTGCGCGAACCGGTGGCCGGGCACCACCTGCCCGCCATGCTTCTGGCCGCTGCGGGTCTGCTGCTGGCGGGGATCGGCCAATACCGGGGGGTAGTGCCGCTGGCGGCACTGTGGGCGGTGCTGGCGGCGGCAATGTCTTGGGCCTTGGGTAATCTGACGGTGAAGTTTATCGGGCGGGTGAATCCGCTGTCTTTGGTGGCGTGGGGCAATATTTCGTCATGGGCGGCGTTTTTGCTGTTGTCGCTGTGGTTGTACGGGGCGGGCGAAGTCGGGCGGCAGATCGCGGATTTGAGTGCGGGCGGCTGGTTGGCGGCGGCGTTTTTGGCGTATGTGTCGGGGTTGTTCGGTTACGGCGGTTGGGGGCGCTTGTTGGCGCGTTATCCGGCTTCGCTGGTAACGCCTCTGGCTCTGTTGGTGCCGGTTATCGCGCTGTTGGTATCCGCACTGGTGCTGGGCGAGCGTTTGAACGGCTGGCAGTGGGGCGGTGTGGCGGTGGTGATGGCCGCACTGCTGGTACAGGTGTCCGGCGGCCGTTTGCGTGTGCGCGGGAGGGAGAAATGACGGCGGGCAATACGCCTGTGCGGGCGGCGGATTGGGGGGTGCGGCTGGCGGTAATGCTGACCGGCCTGTTTGCGTTTTTGCAGGTGTATTCGGTGCAGGCCGTGCTGCCGTTTCTGATGCGCGATTTGGCGGCAGGTGAGGTGGAGGCCGGGTTGGCGGTGGGGGCGACGGTGGCGGGTGTAGATCTCGTTTCTCCCATTATCATTAAAAAAAAAAATGCGTTCGGGCGCAAACGCTTTATTGTCGGCAGCCTGCTGTTTCTGGCTGTGCCCACCGCGCTGCTGGGCTGGTCGGATTCGATGCGCGAAATGATGATGTGGCGGCTGTTGCAGGGCGTGGCGGTGCCGGGGATTACGGTGGTGCTGATTGCCTATGTGGGCGAAGAGTTTGAAGGGGCGCTGATGACGCGCCTGATGGGGCTGTATGTGGCGGGTACGGTGTTGGGCGGTTTCCTCGGCCGCTTTCTGCTCGGCCATTTGAACGACTGGCTGGGCTGGCGGCAGGGGTTTTGGATAATGGCGGCTTTCAGCGCATTGGGTGCACTGTTCGTCCGGCAGCGGCTGCCCGAATCGCGCCGTTTTGAGGCCAAACCCGATTTTCAGACGGCCTTGTCCACGCTTTACGGCCATTTGCACAACCCTTATGTGCTGACGGCCTGCCTGCTCGGTGCCTGTGTGCTGTATTCGCTGGTGGGCTGTTTTACCTATATCAACCTGCATCTGGCCGATACGCCGTACCGTTTGGGCAGCTCGGATTTGGCCAATCTGTTTGCAGTTTATTTAATCGGCATGGTGATTACCCCTTTATCGTCGCGCCTGATCGGCCGCTGGGGCAGTGCGAAAACCGTCATGGGGGCGGTGCTGCTGTCGGCATTGGGGGTAGTCGGTACGCTGGCCGCGCCTTTGTGGCTGATTGTGCTGTCGCTGGCCGCCATGTCCAGCGGTGTATTTATCGCGCAGGCGGCTACCATCAGCTATATTGCCGCCTACGTTTCCCAAGGGCGGTCGCTGGCTTCGGGTCTGTATTATGCGGCATATTACGGCGGCGGTACGTTGGGGGCGTGGCTGTGCGGGCTGGCATATGCCTACGGCCGGTGGCAGACGGTGGTGCTGATGCTGCTGGCGGTTCAGGCAGCGGCATTGGCGGTGGCGGCAAAAGGTATGCGCAAGGCCGTCTGAAAAACGGGTATACCAGCCAAACATCAGGATTTGCGTTACAATGGCACGCTCCGATGGAGAAAGATTCATTATGCGGCCGGTTCTGCTGATTGCCGATTTGCATTTGTCGGACGACACGCCCGATTTGAACCGCCTGTTTTTGCAGTTTCTGCATAATTGGCAGGGCAGGGCGCAGGCACTGTATGTTTTGGGCGATTTGTTTGAGGCGTGGTTGGGCGACGATGTATTGAGCGGTATTGCCCGCGAAGCCGCTGCCGCTTTGAAAACGTTCGGCCAAAGTACGCCGGTGTATTTTATCTGCGGCAACCGCGATTTTCTGCTCGGCCGCAGATATGCAGAGCAGGCAGGCATGATTCTGCTGCCCGAAGTGCACAGCGTGGTGCTGCACGGCAAAAACTGCCTGTTGTCGCACGGCGACGAAATGTGTACCGACGATAAAGCCTATCAGCGTTTCCGC
The DNA here is from genome assembly GCF_028776105.2 of Neisseria leonii. Taxonomy (NCBI): domain Bacteria; kingdom Pseudomonadati; phylum Pseudomonadota; class Betaproteobacteria; order Neisseriales; family Neisseriaceae; genus Neisseria; species Neisseria leonii. The sequence continues at coordinate 441,300 of NZ_CP145606.1, forward strand.
TGCATCATGCGCCGGAAATGGCTGCAAAAAATCCTGCTGTCGCTGCCGAAAAAACAGCGGGCGGCTTTGGCGGAGAAAATGCGCCGTGCCAGCCGTGCGCGGCAGCAGGCGGTGGGGCAGAGTGCTATTTCTGATGTTACCGAACAGGGCGTTCAGAAGGCCTGGCGGCAGTATCCGCACATTGAAGCGGTGATTCACGGCCATACCCACCGCCCCGCCGTCCATCATCATCAGAATCAAGGCCGCAGTCTCGCGCGTTATGTCATTCCCGACTGGTACGGCGGCAAAGGCGGCTATGTGGCGGTCACGCCGCAGCACATCGCGATACACTATATTGAACCGGATGCCGTCTGAAAACGGCACAACCGATTTTTTGGCCAACCGAACCGTTTCAACGAAATGAGGAAAACATGAATTTTCAAGAATTGTTCCATGCGGACGAATTTGCCGCGCGCCATTTGAGTTTCCAAGACGAAGCCGCGCTGCTGGCCGCTTTGGGCGAAAAAGACATGGCGTCTTTTATCGACAACACCGTGCCGCAGAGTATCCGTATGCCGGGCAAACTCGATTTGCCCGAAGCCGTGAGCGAGGCCGACGCGCTGGCCGCGTTGAAAGCCGTGGCGGCGAAAAACCGCATCAACAAATCCTACATCGGTTTGGGTTATTACCCGACCCGTCTGCCGAATGTGATTTTGCGCAATGTGCTGGAAAACCCCGGCTGGTACACTGCTTACACGCCCTATCAGGCCGAAATCGCGCAGGGACGTTTGGAAGCCCTGCTGAACTTCCAGCAGATGTGTATCGATTTGAGCGGCTTGGAAGTGGCCGGTGCGTCTTTGCTGGACGAAGCCACGGCTGCGGCCGAAGCGATGGCGATGGCCAAACGCGTGGGCAAAGTCAAATCGGAACAATTCTTCGTTGATGCGCGCGTGTTGCCGCAAACGCTGGACGTGATGCAGACCCGAGCCCGCTATTTCGGTTTCGAGCTGGTGGTCGGCGATATTCAGACGGCCGCCGAGGGCGACTATTTCGGTGCGCTGCTGCAATATGTGGGCAAAGACGGCGATGTGGCCGACTTGCAGCCGGTGGTGTCGGCATTGAAAGCCAAAGGTACGATTGTGGCGGTGGCGGCCGATGTGATGAGTCTGGTGCTGCTCAAATCGCCGGGCGAAATCGGTGCCGACATCGCTTTGGGCAATACCCAGCGTTTCGGCGTGCCGATGGGCTTCGGCGGCCCGCACGCGGCGTATTTTGCCTTTAAAGACGAGTTCAAACGCTCCGCCCCCGGCCGCATCATCGGCGTATCGAAAGACGCAGCGGGCAAGCCTGCGCTGCGTATGGCGCTGTCCACCCGCGAGCAGCATATCCGCCGCGAAAAAGCCACGTCGAATATCTGTACCGCACAGGCTCTGCTGGCCAATCTGGCCGGTATGTACGCGGTGTACCACGGTCCCGAGGGCGTGAAACGCATCGCCCGGCGCATTCACGCGCTGGCGGCCGCCTTTGCCGACTCTTTGGCCGGTTCAGACGGCCTCAAAGTGGTGCACGGCGTGTTTTTCGATACCGTCGCGGTGGATTGCGGCAGCAAGGCCAAAGCCGATGAAATCTACCGCAACGCGATCGATGCGGGCTACAACCTGCGCCACGCGGGCGACAGCGTACTGGCCGCCGCCTTTCACGAAGAAAGCACGCGCGAAGATTTGGCCGCGCTGCACGGCCTGTTTACCGGCCAAACCGAGCCGACCCTGCCGGAGCAGGCTCCGCAGCGCCTGCCGGAAAACCTGCTGCGCCGCGATCAGATTTTGAGCCACCCCGTGTTCAACCGTTACCACACCGAACACGAAATGCTGCGCTACCTGAAAAAACTGGAAGACCGCGATTTGGCGATGAACCGCAGCATGATTTCGCTCGGTTCCTGCACCATGAAGCTGAACGCCACCGCCGAAATGCTGCCGGTAACCTGGCCGGAATTCAGCCATATCCACCCGTTTGCGCCGCGCGATCAGACGGCCGGTTATGGCGAGCTGCTGGCCGGTCTGCAAAAACAGCTCGAAGCCATTACCGGTTTTGATGCCGTCTGCCTGCAACCGAACTCCGGTGCACAGGGCGAATACACCGGCCTTTTGGCGATCCGCCGCTATCACGAAGCCAACGGTCAACCCGACCGCAATATCTGCCTGATTCCGCAGTCGGCACACGGCACCAACCCGGCCACCGCCGCCATGCTGGGTATGAAAGTGGTTGTCGTGAAAACCGATGCCCAAGGCAATGTGGATATTGACGACTTGAAGGCCAAAGCCGAGCAGCACCGCGAGGCTTTGGGTGCGCTGATGATTACCTATCCTTCCACACACGGCGTATACGAAGAAGGTATCCGCGACATCTGCCGCATCGTGCATGAGAACGGCGGCCAAGTGTATATGGACGGGGCCAACCTCAATGCCCAAATCGGCATCATGCAGCCGGCCGAAGTCGGTGCCGACGTACTGCATATGAACCTGCATAAAACCTTCTGCATTCCGCACGGCGGTGGCGGGCCGGGCATGGGTCCCATCGGTCTGAAAGCCCATTTGGCACCGTTTGCGCCCAACCACAGCGTTTCCGCCATTGAAGGTGCAGGTGAGGGCATGAGTGCCGTCTCTGCCGCGCCGTACGGTTCGGCCGGTATTTTGCCGATTACCTGGATGTACATCACGATGATGGGCAAAACCGGTATGGAGCAGGCCACGCGCTGGGCTTTGCTGAATGCCAACTATGTCGCCAAAGCCCTGAGCGAAGACTATCCGATTCTCTACACCGGCAAAAACGGCCGTGTGGCGCACGAATGTATTGTCGATTTGCGCCCGCTCAAAGCCGAAAGCGGCATCACGGAAACCGACATCGCCAAACGCCTGATGGATTACGGTTTCCATGCACCGACGGTTTCCTTCCCCGTGGCCGGTACGCTGATGATCGAGCCGACCGAATCGGAAAGCAAAGCCGAACTCGACCGCTTTATCGCCGCCCTCAAAGCCATCAAACAGGAAGTGTTGAAGGTGCAGAACGGCACTTGGCCGAAAGACGACAACCCGCTGGTACGCGCCCCGCACACCGCCGAAGATATCAGCGGCGAGTGGAACCGCGCCTACACCCGCGAAGAAGCCGTGTTCCCGCTGCCTTATGTGCGCGAACACAAGTTCTGGCCGAGTGTGAACCGTGTGGACGATGTATACGGCGATAAAAATCTGGTGTGCAGCTGCCCGCCGCTGTCAGATTATGAAGACTGACGCAGTAGAAAGCTCAGGCTAAGGTAGGGAAAGGCCGTCTGAAAATGCCGTATCAGTGTTTTCAGACGGCCTTTTTGCAGCCTGATCGGCGGCGTCGGAGAAAAGCAGACACGGCTGTGGAGTGGTGTTAATTTTGATACCTGAGGAAATTAGATGGATTTGATTTTTTAGATTTTGATTTCTAAAAGATTTTTCAGATTTTGGTGTAAAAAGCGGCTTTGATACTTTTTGACGGAACTGCTCAGGAATGAGCGAATTTTTGTGATGCCCGACAATCCGCTGTTTTCCTGCAATAAATTCCCTCCATAACCGTTGCGCGGCTTGCCAGTATCAAAGATAACCCGTTTACATCTGTCGGCCGGGTGTCAAAGGTCGCCCGAAAAGGTGTTAAAAATCGCGCGGTTTTATACGGCTGCTTGCCTGCAAACCGTTTTGTCCGTATAATCACGTTTCTGCCACAGAGAGGTGGATGAGTGGTTTAAGTCGCACGCCTGGAAAGCGTGTATACGTGAATAGCGTATCGAGGGTTCGAATCCCTTCCTCTCTGCCAAATACCGAATCCCAAGCCGGAAAGGCTTGGGATTTTCGTTTTGCCGTTTTACATACAACTGACTGCCCGTTTTGTGCTGCCGGAATATGGTTTGGCGACTGTATGGCAGGCTGTTTATCAGTTGTTTATCAATTGACGTATCGGGATATTCAAACGGCTTTCTGTAAGGCTTCGGCAAAGGCGGCGACGGTGCGGTCGATGTTTTGCAGTTTGTCCAAACCGAACAGCCCCAAACGGAAAGTGGAAAAATCCGCTCCTTCGCCGCATTGCAGCGGCACGCCGGCGGCAATCTGTACACCTTGTCCGATAAAGGCACGACCGTTTTGCATATCGGCACGGTCGGTATAGGAAACGACCACGCCGGGGGCTTCAAAGCCTGCGGCGGCCACGCTGGGGAAGCCGTTTTCGGCCAGCAGGGCGCGCATTCTGCCGCCCAGCTCGTATTGGGCGGCTTTGAGGCGGTCGAAACCGATGGTTTCGGCCTCCTGCATGACGGCAGCCAGTGTGTACAGTGCGTCTGTCGGCGGGGTGGCGTGATAGGCATGGCCGCCGTTTTCAAAGGCCTCCATAATGGCCAGCCATTTTTTCAGATCCAGCGTAAAGCTGTCGGATTCGGCGGCCTGTACCTGCTGATAGGCGGTTTCGTTGAGCATGACCAGTCCGCAGCAGGGCGATCCGCTCCATCCTTTTTGCGGCGCGGAAATCAGTATATCGATGCCCAATTCTTCCATATCCAGCCAGATGCAGCCCGAAGCGATGCCGTCGATGACCAGCAGGCCGCCGACGGCGTGGACAGCTTCGGCCAGACGGCGGATATAGTCCTCCGGCAGCATGATGCCCGAAGCAGTTTCGACATGGGGGGCGAATACCAATGCCGGTTTCAGCGCGGCGATTTCGGCGCAGACTTCGTCAATCGGCGCGGGGGCAAACGGGGCTTGCGGTGCGCCGCTTTGGCGGGCGGTCAATACACGGGTTTCGGCAGCGAGGGCGCTTTTGTCGAGAATCTGGCTCCAACGGTAGCTGAAAAAGCCGTTGCGGATAATCAGGCATTTCCGGTCGCGGGCAAGTTGGCGTACAACGGCTTCCATGGCCGAGGTGCCGCTGCCGGGAATCACGGCGCAATGGCGGGCGCGGTAGACATTTTTCAGTGTGGCAGAAATATAGCGCAGGGCGGTTTGGAATTTCTGCGACATATGGTTGAGCGCGCGGTCGGTGTAGACCACAGAGTATTCGAGCAGGCCGTCGGGATCGATATGGGGGTGGGGCAGGGGGCGGTTTGACATGACTTTCTCCTTGTTGCATGGGAAAAAAGGCCGTCTGAAAACGGATCATGCGGTTTTCAGACGGCCTTTTTATCAGGCTTTGTCCAGCTCGAATGCTTTGTGCAGCACCCGGGTGGCCAGTTCCATATATTTTTCGTCAATCAGCACGGAAACTTTGATTTCGGAAGTGGAAATCATCTGGATATTGATGCCTTCTTCTGCCAGCGTGCGGAACATGGTGGCCGCGACGCCCACATGCGAGCGCATGCCCAAGCCGACGATGGACACTTTGCAGACCGTATCGTCGCCGTCCACTTCGGCCGCACCCAGACTGTCTTTGAGGCTGTTCATCAGTTCCAGCGTGGGCTTGTAATCGCCGCGCGGCACGGTAAACGAAAAGTCGGTGGTACCTTCCGCGCCGACATTCTGGATAATCATATCGACTTCTGTGTTGGCATCGGCAACCGTCCCCAGAATCTGATAGGCGATGCCCGGTTTGTCGGGGACGCCGCGCACATTGATGCGGGCTTGGTTTTTATCGAAGGCAATGCCTTGTACGGCGGCTTTTTCCATGTTCTCGTCCTCTTCAAAGGTAATCAGCGTGCCCTCGCCGCCTTCTTCCAGGCTGCTCAATACGCGCAGGCGCACTTTGTATTTTCCGGCAAATTCTACCGAGCGGATTTGTAAAACTTTCGAACCCAAGCTGGCCAATTCCAGCATTTCCTCAAAGGAAATGGAGTTCATGCGGCGGGCTTCGGGAACGACGCGCGGGTCGGTGGTGTACACGCCGTCCACATCGGTATAGATTTGGCATTCGTCCGCTTTCAGTGCGGCAGCCAGTGCCACGGCGGAAGTGTCCGAACCGCCGCGGCCGAGTGTGGCAATGTCGCCGCCGGCCGTGACACCCTGGAAGCCCGCGACAATCACGACTTTGCCGTCAGCCAAATCGGCACGCATTTTGGTATCGTCAATCGAATCGATGCGTGCTTTGGTGTGCGCAGTGTCGGTCTGAACCGCAACCTGCCAGCCGGTATAGCTTTTGGCAGGGACACCGATGTCTTTCAGCGCCATGGCCAGCAGACCGATGGTTACCTGCTCGCCGGTGGCCAGCACTACGTCCAGCTCGCGCGGGTCGGGAAATTCCTGCATTTCGCCGGCCAGTGCGACCAAGCGGTTGGTCTCGCCGCTCATGGCCGATACCACGACCACGACATCGTGCCCTTCGGCACGGGTTTTGGCTACACGGCGGGCAACGTTTTTGATGCGCTCGACCGAGCCTACCGATGTGCCGCCGTATTTTTGTACGATTAACGCCATTTGTCTGCTTTCTTGTATCAGGAAATTCGGGAGAGTGCCGCCGTGAAAGAAGCGGGCGGCAGAAATCGGGTTCAGTGAAGTATTATTACTATTTTTAACACAGAAAACAAGCCGCAAAACAGGTTTGTCGCGCAGAATCGGGCAGTGCGGCATATTCAGGCCGTCTGAAAACCACTAAAATGCGCACTGTTTTGAACAGGAAAGGAAACGAGCGATGGCCGCCGTCCACTATTTGAAAGATTACCGTACGCCCGATTATCTCGTCCGCCAAGCCGACCTGACTTTCGACATCGGCAAAGAAGAAACGCGGGTCAGCTCCCGCCTGCTGATGACGGCGCAGCGTGCCGGTACCCCTCTGGTTTTGAACGGTTCGGCCGATCTGCTTTCCGTATCGCTCAACGGCCGTCTGTTGGCAGCGGAAGACTATACACTGGAGGACGGGCTGCTGGCCATCGAGGGTATCGGGGACGAGAGCGTGGTGGTAGAGGTGGAAACCGTCATCAGGCCGTCTGAAAACACGACATTGATGGGGCTGTACGAATCGGGCGGCAATCTTTATACCCAGTGCGAGCCGGAAGGGTTCCGCAAAATTACTTTCTATCCCGACCGTCCCGATGTGATGGCGGTCTTTTCCACCACCATTATTGCCGACAAAACCCTATATCCCGTTTTGCTGTCCAACGGCAACCGCGTCGACGGCGGCGAGCTGCCCGACAACCGCCATTGGGCGAAATGGCTGGATCCGTTTAAGAAACCGGCCTATCTGTTTGCTTTGGTGGCGGGTGATTTGGTGCGCACCGACGATACGTTTACCACACAAAGCGGGCGGGAAGTGGCGATTGCGTTTTACACCCGTGCCGAAGATGCGGGCAAAGTGGATTTTGCCGTTCAATCGCTGAAAAACGCGATGGCGTGGGACGAAACCCGTTTCGGCCTGGAATACGATCTGGATATTTATATGGTGGTGGCCGTCGGCGACTTTAATATGGGCGCGATGGAAAACAAAGGCCTGAATATTTTCAATACCAAATATGTGCTGGCCGACAGCCGTACCGCCACCGATGCCGATTTTGAAGGCGTGGAAGCCGTGATCGGGCATGAGTATTTCCACAATTGGACGGGCAACCGCATTACCTGCCGCGACTGGTTCCAACTGTCGCTCAAAGAGGGTCTGACCGTCTTCCGCGATCAGGAGTTTTCTGCCGACCGCGCCAGCCGCGCGTTGCGCCGGATTGAAAACGTGTCGGCTCTGCGCGCGCACCAGTTTCCCGAGGATGCGGGGCCGACTGCCCACCCCGTGCGCCCCGAAAGTTATGTGGAAATGAATAATTTCTACACCATGACGGTGTATGAAAAAGGCGCGGAAGTGGTGCGCATGTATCATACTTTCTTGGGCGAAGACGGTTTCCAGAAGGGCATGAAACGGTATGTGGAACGCCATGACGGCCAAGCCGTTACCTGTGATGATTTTCTGGCGGCGATGGCCGATGCCAACGGCTTCGATTTCAGCGGTTTCGAGCGGTGGTACAGTCAGGCCGGTACGCCCGTGTTGGACGTAACAGGCCGTCTGAATGAAGCGGGCGACTATGTTTTGACCGTCAGACAGCATATTCCCGACACGCCGGGGCAAAGCGGCAAACAGCCGGTGCTGCTGCCGTTGAAAGTGGCACTGTTCGGCTCGGAGCAGGGCGCGTTCGGCGAAAAAATCGCCTTCGACTATCAGGGCAGACGTTGCGATGAGGCCGTGTTGGCGGTCAGCGCGGCCGAGCAGGAATTTGTTTTGGCCGGTGTCGGACGTGCGGCGGTACCCTCGCTGCTGCGCGGATTTTCCGCACCGGTCATCTTGAATTTTGCGTACAGCGACGAAGATTTGGCGGTATTGCTGGCGGCCGACGACGATGCGTTTGTGCGCTGGGAAGCGGGACAGACCCTCTACCGCCGCGCCATCGCCGCCAACGAGGCCGCATTGGCGGCCGGTGCGCCGCTGCCGGAACATCACGCGCTGTTTTCGGCGGTGGAATATGTACTGAAAGCCGACATTCCGCCCGCATTCAAAGCCCTGCTGCTGCAAGTGCCGTCTGAAAGCGAATGGTGGACGGGCAGGCGCGATATCGAGCCTTTGCGCGTTTACCGCGCGCGCGAAGCACTGTTGGACGAGCTGGCCGGCCGTTTTGCCAACGAAATCGGCCGTCTGCGTCTGCTGGCGCGCGAGCGCGAAGAAAACAGCGGCTTGGCCGCGCCGTACGAATACCACCCCGAACAGGCGGGTTGGCGCCGTCTGCGCAATGCCGCCCGTGCGCTGGCCGTGCGTGCCGAGCCGAAAATGGTGGATTTCATCGCGCTGGAATACGGTGCCATGGCGCACAATATGACCCACGAATGGGGCATGTTGCAGGCGGTCAATCACAGCAGCAGCGAAAAACGCAATCAACTGCTGGCGCGTTTTGCCGAAAAGTTTGTCGGTGAAGCCTTGGTGATGGACAAATATTTCAGCCTGATTGCCGCCAGCCACCGTGCCGATACCCCGCAGCAGGTGGCCGCCGCCCTCCGCCATCCTGCGTTCAGCCTGAAAAACCCGAACAAAGCCCGTTCGCTTTTGGGTGCGTTCAGCCGCAATATTCCGCATTTTCATGCGGCGGACGGTTCGGGCTATGCCTTTTTGGCCGACCGCATTATCGAAATCGACGGCTTTAACCCGCAAACCGCTGCGCGTCTGGTACAGGCATTCAATATCTGCGAATATCTGGCGGCCGGACCGCGCGCACTGATGCGGGCGCAGGTGGCGCGGATTGCTGCCGGATCGGGCCTGTCCAAAGACGTGGGCGAAATCGTGGCGAAAATCCTCGAATCCTGATTTCAGACGGCCTTTGCGGACATTTCCCGTGCAGACGGCTTGATAAACCCGCCAAAGGCCGATACACTTCATTGCGATATTAACGGCAGCCCGCCTGCCTTTTTTCCACCCGACCATCTCGATATGAGGAGAACCACCGGTATGAAAACCCCCGTTCGTGTTGCCGTCACCGGCGCAGCAGGCCAAATCGGCTATGCCTTACTGTTCCGCATCGCCAGCGGCGAAATGCTGGGCAAAGACCAGCCTGTGATTTTGCAGCTTCTGGATCTGCCGCAGGCGCAGAATGCCGTCAAAGGCGTGATGATGGAGTTGCAGGACTGTGCGTTCCCGCTGCTGGCCGATATGTTTACCACCGACGATCCCGAAGTGGCGTTCAAAGATGCCCAAATCGCTATTCTGGTGGGTTCGCGTCCGCGCAGCAAAGGCATGGAGCGTGCCGATCTGTTGCAGGCCAATGCCGAAATCTTCACGGTTCAGGGTGCCGCGTTGAACAAAGTGGCCGACCGCAATGTGAAAGTGCTGGTGGTGGGCAATCCGGCCAACACCAACGCCTACATCGCGATGAAATCCGCCCCCGATCTGCCGGCGAAAAACTTTACCGCCATGCTGCGTCTCGACCACAACCGCGCGTTGAGCCAAATCGCCGAGAAAACCGGCAAAAAAGTGGCCGACATCGAAAAACTGTGCGTTTGGGGCAACCACTCGCCGACCATGTATGCCGACTACCGCTTTGCCACCATCAACGGCGAAAGTGTGAAAGACATGATTAACGACCAGCAATGGAATGCCGAAGTGTTCCTGCCGACCGTGGGCAAACGCGGTGCCGCCATTATTGAAGCGCGCGGTCTGTCTTCCGCCGCTTCTGCCGCCAATGCCGCCATCGACCACATCCGCGACTGGGTGCTGGGCACCAACGGCAAATGGGTTACGATGGGTATTCCGTCCGACGGTGCTTACGGTATTCCCGAAGGTACGGTGTTCGGTTTCCCGGTAACGTGCGAAAACGGCGAATACAAACTGGTGGAAGGCTTGGAAATCGATGCGTTCAGCCAAGAGCGTATTCATGCCACGCTGGCCGAGCTGGAAGAAGAAAAAGCGGGTGTGGCACATTTGCTGTAACCGGTTTCCGTTTTGATTGAAAAGGCCGTCTGAAAATGCGATTGAGCGTTTTCAGACGGCTTCTGTGTTTTATGCTGTTTTACTACTTATGGTCATTGCTGTCGAGAAAGTGCAGTAGGTCGGATACTTGTATCCGACTTGCCCTTGCGATGGAGAGAGTTGTCCGATTGAAACATCAAACCTGATTGGCTTTTTAGGCATGGTTTTGTTGGATCCGAGAATCCGACCTACGGCCTTTTTGCAGAAACGGCGGCAGTTTGCGCTGCGGTGCGGTAAACCGTTCAAAAAAACGGTGTGGCCGAGGCCACACCAAACACACACATCAAGAGGAAAGGATCATTGGGAAATCAAGGTTTCTTGGGCGATTGTCCTGCCTGTTTTCTCACCCAGAAAAACAAATAGGCGGCAATGACCACAACAAAAGAAATAGTAAAAGCGGACAAAATACCGACCGGCGATTTGAACAGTTCGAGAAACACGCCCATTTTCTGCTCCTTCTTTATCATGGTATTGCTGTATGGGTACGATTATCGGACAGGCCGGTTCCGCCTGCTTTGATGCAGGTCAAGACTTGTGTTTAGGGCCGTCTGAACGGGGTCGGTGCTGCGGGCGGGGATTTTCAGACGGCCTCGGCCGGGGCTGTATCGTCCCGGCCGGCTAAGAATGCTGCCAGTCCGGCACGGTCGGGCAGGGCAGGCATCGCGCCTTTGGCCGTGGTGGCCAGCGCACCGCAGGCGTTGGCCTGACGGACGGCTTCGGCCAGTACCGCTTCGTCGTGCAGATTGCCTGCCCGGTACAGGCCGGCCAGCAGCCCGCTGACAAATGCGTCGCCCGCTCCTGTGGTATCGACCGGTTGCAGCGGCCTGCCGGCCACGCGGCCGCTCTGTCCCCGGAAATAGTAAGCCGCGCCGTCTGCGCCGAGGGTAACGACAATCAGCTGTTCGGGGGATTGCGCCGCTAATGTGCGGGCGGCTTCGTCGGGTGCGGTGATGCCGGTTAAGAGTGTCAGCTCTTCTTCCGAAAATTTGACGATATCCGCCATGGCTGCCACGCGGTTTACTGTGGTTTTCATTTCTTCGGCCGACGGCCAGAGTGTTTCGCGCAGATTAGGGTCGAAAGAGAAGCGTCCGCCGGCTGCTTTGATGCGGCGGACGGCTTCGAGCGTGGCGGAACGGGACGGTTCGTTAATCAGGGCGATGGAGCAGCAGTGCAGATAGTCGCCCGCCGAGAAATGCGGCAGATCGCCGCTTTGCAGGAATTGGTCGGCACTCGGATTGACCATAAAGGTAAAGCTGCGTTCGCCCTGATCCAGATCCACGATAACGGTTGAGGTGCGGTGGTCGGGGTCGAGAATCATATGCTCGGTGGCCACGCCTTCCGCACGCAGCGTTTCCAGCATAAAGCGGCCGGGCGGATCGTCGCCGACCCGTCCGATAAAGCCGGTTTCGATGCCCAAACGTGCTGCGCCCACCGCGACATTGGCCGGTGCGCCGCCCGGGCATTTGAGGTAGTGCTGTCTGCCGTCGGGAATCAAATCGACGACGGCATCGCCGAGAACCCAGATTCTGCTCATGTTTTTCTGTCCTGTGAAAACCGAAACCTGCACGGGGCGGCCGTGCAGGTCGGGAAAGTGCTGTCTTGCGGAAGATTATTTTTTCGGCTCGACTTTAACCAGCTTGATGTCGAATACCAGTGCCGAATTGGCCGGAATATCGCCCGCTTCGCGTTCGCCGTAAGCCAGTTTGGCCGGGATGAACAGCGTGTATTCGCCGCCTTCCTTCATCAGCTGGACACCTTCGGTCCAGCCCGGAATCACTTGATTGAGCGGGAAGGTAACCGGCTGTCCCTGTTTTTTGCTGCTGTCGAATACTGTACCGTCAATCAGACGGCCTTCGTATTCCACCGTTACCACATCGTCGGCTTTGGGCTGCTTGCCGGTGCCTTCGGTTTTCACCGTATATTGCAGGCCGGAAGTAGTGGTTTTCACGCCTTCTTTGGCCGCATTTTCTTTCAGGAAGGCTTCACCTTTGCCCAGATTGGCTTTGGCCTCTTCTTCGGCTTTGGCCGCAGCTTTCTGCTGCTGTTCGGTCAGGAAAGCCATCATGACTTCCTGTGCCTGGGTTTCAGTCATTTTCGGCTCTTTGCCGTTTACCACGGCTTCGACCGCTTCGTTAAACAGTTTCAAATCGACTTCGGTACCCTGATCTTTCATCTGTTTGAATGTGCGGCCGATGTCGATGCCCATTGCGTAGCTCGCCTGTTGCAGCGGCGAACCCAAATCGGCAGCCGCCGCCGATGCCGGCTTTTCCGCCGTACCGGCAGAAACGTTTTGCTTGCAGCCTGCCAGTGCCAAACCTGCGGCCACGGCCAGTAATCCGAATTTGAAACCCTGTTTCATGTGATTGACTTTCTGAAATATAAATACCGCATGGAGCGGAACGGCGGGGATTATATAATAATTATCCGGGTGAATGATGCAGGCCGTTTGTAAAAATCAGACAGAACAGGTTTACGGCGGCAACGGGGAGCAGCTTTACACTAAAAAGTCTTTACGCTATATTTGCCGCTGACCGGTTGCGGGCGGTAACCGTACGCCGGAAGCAGAAAATATCATGACAGGGTACTGCGCTGCCGTGCGGTGCCGTTTCCCGGTACAGAAAAGGAGAAATCCATGACCCAAGCAGCAGAACGCGTGCGCCACGAGGGCTTGCGCGCCAAAATCATGTCGGCCGAACAGGCGGCCGAGTTTGTGCAAAACGGTATGATGCTGGCCGTGAGCGGCTTTACCGGCGCGGGTTATCCCAAAGCCCTGCCTACCGCGATTGCCGAGCGTGCCAAAGCGGCACACGCGCGCGGCGAAGAATTTAAAGTCGGTATGGTAACCGGCGCATCGACCGCGCCCGAGTGCGACGGTGTTCTGGCCGCTGCCGACTGCATCAGCTTCCGCAATCCTTTTCAATCGGATCCCACTCTGCGCAACAATATCAATGCGGGCAATATTGCTTATCAGGATATGCATCTGTCGCATGTCGAGCAGCAGATGCGCCAAGGTTTCTACGGCAGCTTTGATTTGGCCGTTATTGAAGCTTCGGGCATTACCGAAGAGGGAAAAATCATTCCGGCCATGGGTATCGGCCACGGCAACGAAGCCTTGAAAGCGGCGAAAAAAATCATTGTCGAAGTCAATACGGCGCAAAACGCCAAATTGGAAGGTATGCACGATGTGGTATACGACATCGGCGTGCCGCCGCACCGCAAACCGATTCCGCTGACCGGCCCGTTCGACCGTATCGGTTCGCCCTATCTGGAATGTGATTTGGACAAAATCGTTGCCGTCGTGATGACCGACAGCGGCGACCGCAACAGCAAATTTGCCGACCCCGACGACAATTCCAAACGCATTGCCGCGCAGATTATCGATTTCTTCAATCACGAAGTGAAGGCAGGCCGTCTGCCGAAAAACCTTCTGCCGCTGCAATCGGGCGTGGGCAACGTGGCCAACGCCGTATTGGCCGGGCTGTTGGACGCGCCGTTCGACGATTTGACCGGCTACACCGAAGTGTTGCAGGACGGTATGCTCGATCTGATTATCGCGGGCAAAATGAAGTCGGCTTCGGCCACCGCGCTGTCGTTCAGTCCCGACGCGCTGCAACGCTTTAACGACAACATCGAATTCCTGCGCGACAAAATCATTCTGCGCCCGATGGAATACACCAACAATCCCGAAGTGATCCGCCGTTTGGGCATTATCGGCATGAATGCGATGATTGAAGCCGATATTTACGGCAACGTCAATTCCACGCACGTGATGGGCACCAAAATGATGAACGGTATCGGCGGTTCGGGCGACTTTACCCGCAACGCGTTCTTCTCGTTCTTCGTGTCGCCCTCGGTGGCCAAAGACGGTGCGATTTCCTGCATCGTGCCGATGGTTTCGCACCACGACCACACCGAACACGATGTGATGTTCATCGTTACCGAGCAGGGCATGGCCGATTTGCGCGGCAAATCGCCGCGCCAGCGCGCGAAGCTGATTATCAACAACTGTGCGCACCCCGATTACCGCGACCAGCTGAACGATTATTTCGACCGTGCCGAAAAAGCGGGCGGCCTGCATACGCCGCACATTTTGAGCGAGGCACTTTCTTGGCACCAGCGGTTTGTCGAAACGGGCGATATGCGCGTGAAATAATCCCGTTTTCCGTTACAGGCCGTCTGAAAATGCGATGGGTGCGTTTTCAGACGGCCTTTCTGTATCTGCTGATCGGAGTGGAGTAATTGCTTCTATTTTCTGCTTGTTTTTCCTGCCGGAACGCTCTATAAAGACAAAAATATCCATAAATTTAAATTTGTTTACAATTTATTGTGTAATGTGAGGAAAACTTATGAGAATCGGTATCCCGAAAGAATCTGCGGCGGGTGAATCCCGCGTGGCGTGTACGCCGGAATCGGCAGAGCAGTTGCAGAAGCTCGGTTTTACCGTGATGGTAGAGCGCGGGGCGGGTGTGGCGGCCGGTTTGGCCGATGCGGATTATGAGGCGGCAGGCGCGGTGTTGGCCGATGCGCAAAGTGTGTGGGACTGCCCGTTGGTTTATCAGGTCAATCCGCCGAATGAGGAGGAGACAGGCCGTCTGAAAGCGGGGCAGACGCTGGTGAGTTTTTTATGGCCGGCTCAAAACCCCGATCTGGTGCAGAAACTGGCCGACAAAAAAGTGAATGTGCTGGCAATGGATATGGTGCCGCGCATTTCGCGCGCGCAGGCCTTGGACGCGCTTTCTTCCATGGCCAATATCAGCGGCTATCGTGCGGTGATTGAGGCGGCCAATGCGTTCGGCCGTTTTTTTACCGGCCAGATTACGGCGGCGGGCAAAGTGCCGCCCGCGCAGGTGCTGGTGATTGGTGCGGGCGTGGCGGGGTTGGCCGCGATTGGTACGGCCAACTCTTTGGGCGCGGTGGTAAAAGCGTTCGACACGCGCTTGGAGGTGGCCGAACAAATCGAATCGATGGGCGGGAAGTTTCTCAAATTGGACTTTCCGCAGGAAGCGGGCGGCAGCGGCGACGGCTACGCCAAAGTGATGAGCGAAGAATTCATCGCCGCCGAAATGAAGCTGTTTGCCGAGCAGGCCAAAGAGGTGGACATCATCATCACCACCGCCGCCATTCCCGGCAAACCCGCGCCCAAGCTGATTACCAAAGAAATGGTGGAAAGCATGAAGGCGGGCAGCGTGATTGTGGATTTGGCTGCGGCCACCGGCGGTAACTGCGAATTGACCCGCCCGGGCGAATTGTTCGTTACCGACAACGGCGTGAAAATCATCGGCTACACCGATATGGCCAACCGCTTGGCGGGGCAGTCTTCCCAACTCTACGCCACCAATCTGGTCAGCCTCACCAAGCTGTTAAGCCCGAACAAAGACGGCGAAATCGCGCTGGATTTTGAAGACGTGATTATCCGCAACATGACCGTTACCCGCGAGGGCGAAATCACCTTCCCGCCGCCCGCCATTCAGGTTTCCGCCGCGCCGCAACAGCAGGCCGCCCAAGCCGCGCCTGCGGCCAAACCCGAGCCGAAACCCGTTCCCGCTTGGAAAAAACTTGCGCCTGCCGTGATCGGCGCGGTGTTGGTTTTATGGGTGGGTGCGGTGGCGCCTGCCGCTTTTCTGAACCACTTTATCGTGTTCGTGCTCGCCTGCGTGATCGGCTATTACGTGGTGTGGAACGTGAGCCATTCGCTGCACACGCCGCTGATGTCGGTAACCAATGCGATTTCCGGCATCATCGTGGTCGGCGCACTTTTGCAAATCGGCCAGGGCAACGGCTTGGTGTCGCTGCTCGCCTTTATCGCGGTGCTGATTGCCAGCGTGAATATCTTCGGCGGTTTTTACGTTACCCGCCGTATGTTGAATATGTTCCGTAAAGGATAGGCTTGAAGGCCGTCTGAAGAAACCACTGAAGGAATGCGGAAATGACTTTTGCCCAAACACCCGAACCGCCTTACTACGCCGTGATTTTCACATCGCAGCGCACCGACGGCGACAAAGGCTACACCAAAACTGCCGGGCGCATGGTTGAGTTGGCGCAACAGCAGCCGGGCTTTCTCGGCGCAGAAAGCGTGCGGGCAGACGGCTTCGGCATCACAGTTTCATACTGGGCAAGCGAAGCGGACATCACGGCATGGAAAAGCCATGCCGAGCACCGCATCGCCCAAGAAACAGGCAAATCCATCTGGTATGCCGACTTCGCCGTCCGCGTGTGCAAAGTGGAGCGTGCCTACGGTACGGTTTTTCAGACGGCCTGAGCGATCTAAAATACAAAAATTCGGAGAACAAATCATGTCTTCAGGACTCGTAACCGCGGCATACATTGTTGCCGCTATTCTGTTTATTTTCTCGCTGGCGGGGCTTTCCAAACAGGAAACCGCCAAAAACGGCTGCTATTACGGCATCGCCGGTATGGCGATTGCGCTGTTCGCCACGATTTTCAGCGAAAACACCGCCGGCTTGGGCTGGATTATCATTGCCATGGCGCTGGGCGCGGCAATCGGTATTTATAAAGCGCAAAAAGTCGAAATGACCGAAATGCCCGAACTGATTGCGCTGCTGCACAGCTTCGTCGGCCTGGCCGCCGTGCTGGTGGGCTTCAACAGCTTTATCGAAGCGGGCAATATGCCGTCTGAAATGCACACCATTCATTTGATTGAAGTATTTTTAGGCGTATTTATCGGTGCGGTAACGTTTACCGGATCGCTGGTGGCGTTCGGCAAACTCAACGGCCGTCTGAAAAGCAAGCCTTTGCAGCTGCCGCACCGGCACAAGCTCAATCTGGCGGCTTTGGTACTGTCTTTTCTGCTGCTGACCGGTTTTGTCGGGGCGGACGGCAGTTGGCCTGCCCTGGTGGTGATGACCTTGATTGCCTTGGCTTTCGGCTGGCATCTGGTGGCTTCCATCGGCGGCGCGGATATGCCGGTGGTAGTGTCCATGCTCAATTCCTATTCGGGCTGGGCGGCGGCAGCGGCAGGCTTTATGCTCGGCAATGATTTGCTGATTGTAACGGGTGCACTGGTCGGTTCCAGTGGGGCGATTTTGTCGTACATCATGTGTCAGGCCATGAACCGTTCGTTTATTTCCGTCATCGCGGGCGGTTTCGGTACCGACGGCTCGTCTGCCGTATCGGACAGCGGTGAAGTGGGCGAATACCGCGAAGCGAAGCCCGCCGAAGTGGCCGAAATGCTGAAAAACGCCGACAGCGTGATTATCACGCCGGGCTACGGTATGGCGGTGGCGCAGGCGCAATATCCGGTGGCCGAAATCGTGGAGCTGCTGCGCCGGAACGGTACGCAGGTACGTTTCGGTATCCATCCTGTTGCAGGGCGGCTGCCGGGCCATATGAATGTTCTGTTGGCCGAAGCCAAAGTGCCTTACGACATCGTGCTGGAAATGGACGAAATCAATGATGATTTTGCCGGTACCGACGTGGTGTTGGTAATCGGTGCGAACGATACGGTCAATCCTGCCGCACAGACCGATCCGGGCAGTCCGATTGCCGGTATGCCGGTTTTGGAGGTGTGGAAGGCCAAAGAAGTGGTGGTGTTCAAGCGTTCGATGAATACCGGTTACGCAGGTGTGCAAAACCCGCTTTTCTTCAATGAAAACAGCGTGATGTGTTTCGGTGATGCCAAAGCCAGCATTGATGGGATTCTGGCAGCGTTGAAGTAGGCAGGGTTATTGATTCCGAAATTGCCGGAGCGGGATTTTGAGGGCGTGGCAGGTGTCGGATACGGAGTATCCGACACCTGCTCTGAAATCCAGCCTGTCATATATTCGGCCGTCTGAAAACGCCGATGGTGCGGTTTTCAGACGGCCTTTTGCTGTCGCGGCGTTTAACCCAGGGCTTTGCGCGCACCGGCAAACAGGCGGTACCAGCCGGACAATTCGCTGTCGCGCCATGTTTCGGGTGCCCAGCTCATTTGTACGGTGCGGTAAACGCGCTCGGGGTGCGGCATCATGATGGTGATGCGGCCGTCGGTATTGGTTACGCCCGCGATGCCTTGCGGCGAGCCGTTGGGGTTGAGCGGGTAGGTTTCGGTGACCTCGCCCAAGCCGTCGGTGTATTGCAGCGCGATGGCGGTTTCGGACGGCACGCGGCCGCCCTGACGGGCAAAATCGGCGCGGCCTTCGCCGTGGCTGACGACGACGGGCAGGCGGCTGCCCTGCATTTCGGCCAGAATTAGCGAGGGCGAGCGGGCAACGGACACCATGCTCAAACGGGCTTCAAACTGCTCGCTGCGGTTGCGGCGGAATTTCGGCCAGGCGGCGGTGCCGGGAATGATTTCGGCCAGATTGCTCACCATCTGGCAGCCGTTGCACACGCCCAGAGTCAGGGTATTCGGATCGGCGAAAAATGCGCTAAATTGGTTGCGCAGGGCAGGGTGGAACAGAATCGATTTGGCCCAGCCCTCGCCCGCACCCAATACGTCGCCGTAGCTGAAACCGCCGCAGGCGGCGATCATTTTGAAGTCGGCGAGTTTGACACGCCCGGCCATCAGGTCGGACATATGCACGTCATAGGCATCAAAGCCGGCGCGGGTAAAGGCGGCAGCCATTTCGATTTGGCCGTTCACGCCCTGCTCGCGCAAAACAGCGATTTTCGGCTTGGCACCGCGGTGGATAAACGGCGCAGCGATATCTTCGCGAATGTCGAAAGTCAAATCGGCAGACAGCGCGCTGCGTTTGTTGTCGTCCAGCAGGGCAAATTCGCTGTCGGCGCATTCGGGGTTGTCGCGCAGGCGTTGGATGCGGTAGGACGTTTCCTGCCATGCCTGTTGCAGTTCGGTCAGCGGTTCGTCAAACAGAATGCTGCCTGTCTGTGTACCGCCGGTGCCGAGAATGCGCAGGCGGCCGTCTGAATTTAAATGTGCCGTGATGCCGTTGTCCAATGCGGCACGCAGGCCGCAATCGGCAAACATTTTTTCGACGGCGGCACGGTCTTCGTTGCGGATTTGAATGACTGCGCCCAATTCTTCGTTAAACAGGGTGCGCAGCACGGTATCGGGTGTGTGCGTTCCGGCACCCAGATCAACCGTCAGGCCGACCCGGGCGGCAAACGCCATTTCTGCCAGTGCGGCAAACAGGCCGCCGTCGCTGCGGTCGTGATAGGCCAAGAGCCTGTTTTCGGCCACCAGTTGCTGAATAACGGTGTAAAACGCTTTCAGACGGCCTGCATCGTCCAAATCGGGCGATTCTCCGGCTATTTGCTTGTATACCTGCCCCAAGGCAGAACCGCCCATACGCGCCCGGCCAAAGCCCAAATCCACTGCCAGCAGCACGCTGTCTGCTACATTTTTCAATTCGGGGGTAACGGTTTTGCGCACGTCCTGAACGGGCGCGAATGCCGAAATAATCAGGCTTAGCGGCGAGGTAACGGATTTTTGTTCCGCGCCGTCCTGCCACACGGTTTTCATCGACAGGCTGTCTTTGCCTACCGGAATACCGATGCCCAGTTCCTGACAGGTTTGCGACACGGCCTGAACCGTGCGGTAGAGTTTTTCGTCTTCGCCTTCGTTGCCGCAGGCGGCCATCCAGTTGGCGGAAAGTTTAATGTTGCCCATATCGCCGATATGGGCGGCGGCGATGTTGGTTACCGCTTCGCCGATGCACATGCGGCCGGAGGCGGGCGCGTCCAGCAGGGCGGGGGCGGGTCTTTCGCCCATGCTCATCGCTTCGCCGCGATAGGTGTTGAAACCCATCAGGGTTACGGCGCAGTCGGCTACGGGGGTTTGGTAGCGGCCGACCATCTGATCGCGGTGGGTCAGGCCGCCCACGCTGCGGTCGCCGATGGTAATCAGGAAGTTTTTCGCGGCGACGGCGGGCAGGCGCAAAATGCGGTAGGCGGCTTCGGTCAGGTTGATGCCGTCTGTATCGAAGGCGGTTTCAGACGGCCTGACGCTGATGTCGCTGCGCGTGGTTTTCGGCGGTTTGCCCAGCAGAACGTTCATCGGCAGGTCAACGGGGTGATTGTCGAACAAGTCGTCGCGCACTTGCAGACGACCGTCGTCGGTGGCCGTGCCGATAACGGCAAACGGGCAGCGTTCGCGTTCGCAAATGGCGCGGAATGTGTCCAAATCCTGTTCCAAAACCGCCAAAACATAACGCTCCTGCGCTTCGTTGCTCCAAATCTGCATCGGTGTGAGGCCGTTTTCTTCCAGAGGTACGGCGCGCAGGTTGAATATTGCGCCACGCCCGGCATCATTGACCAGTTCGGGGAAAGCGTTGGACAGACCGCCCGCGCCCACGTCGTGAATCGAAATAATCGGATTGTCGCCGCCCAGCTGCCAGCAGCGGTCGATGACTTCCTGTGCGCGGCGTTCGATTTCGGGGTTGCCGCGCTGAACCGAATTGAAGTCCAGCCCGGCATCGTTGGTACCTGTATCCATAGAAGAGGCCGCGCCGCCGCCCAGTCCGATCAGCATACCGGGGCCGCCGAGCTGGATTAACAGCGCGCCTTCGGGGATTTCGTCTTTATGCGTTTGTGCGGCCTGAATATTGCCCAAGCCGCCTGCAATCATAATCGGCTTGTGGTAGCCGCGCACACGGCCGCCGAATTTTTCTTCAAAGGTGCGGAAGTAGCCCAACAGATTGGGGCGGCCGAACTCGTTGTTGAACGCCGCACCGCCGATGGGGCCTTCGATCATGATGTCCAGCGGCGTGGCGATGTGGCCGGGTTTGCCGTAAGGCGTTTCCCAAGGCTGGCCGAAACCGGGGATATTGAGATTGGAGACGGTAAAGCCGGTGAGGCCGGCTTTGGGGCGCGAACCTTTGCCGGTGGCGCCTTCGTCGCGGATTTCGCCGCCCGCACCGGTGGCCGCACCGGCAAACGGCGCGATGGCGGTGGGGTGGTTGTGGGTTTCCACTTTCATGATAATGTGGGTGTTTTCTTTATGAAAACGGTAGGCCTGACCGGCGGCGGCATCGGGATAGAAACGCTCGATTTCCGCACCTTCGATGACGGAGGAATTGTCTTTGTAGGCGACCACCGTGCCTTCGGGGTGGGCGTTGTGGGTGTCGCGGATCATGGAAAACAGGGATTTTTCCTGTTTTTCGCCGTCCAGAATAAAATCGGCGTTGAAGATTTTGTGGCGGCAGTGTTCGCTGTTGGCCTGCGCGAACATCATCAGTTCGACGTCGCTCGGATTGCGTCCGATGGCTTGATAATTTTCCAGCAGATATTCGATTTCGTCCGGCGAGAGTGCCAGTCCCATGTCACGGTCGGCCGCTTCCAGGGCCGCGCGGCCGCCGTTCAGAATATCGATGCGGGCAAAGGTCTGCTCCGGCGCGCTGTGGAACAGTTTTTCGGCCGACTGAAAATCGGACAGCACGCTTTCGGTCATGCGGTCGTGCAGCAGAGCCGCCCAGCGGCGGTAGTGTTCTTCGTCCAAATGCCCGTCCAGCCACACGGCCGTACCGCGTTCGATGCGGTGTATGCCCGACAGGCCGCAGTTGGCGGCAATGTCGGTGGCTTTCGAGGCCCAAGGCGAGATGGTGCCGATGCGCGGCGTGATGAGAAACAGCGTGCGGCCGCCGGTATCCTGCCCCCCGTCGGCTTCTGCGGCCAGCAGGGCTTGGAGGCGGGCGGTATCGGATTCGTTCAGTGGGGCGTCGCTGTGGACGAAATAGCGGTATTCGCTGCTGACGGCGGCAGGCGGCAGCCCGGCCGCAGCGGCTTTTTGCAGCAGTTTTTCAATACGGAAATCGGACAGGGCGCGCTCGCCGCGCAAAGACAGGACGACAGACATGGATACAGTTTCCGGGCAGTTGGACAAACGGGCGGATTATACGCGATTTGTATTGTTTTGGCTTGGGATTTGTCGGGCGGGGAGGCCGTCTGAAAACGGTGTCGGAACGGTTTCGGACGGCCGGCAGGGCAGCGGCGCGGTTCAGCGGAACACCTGCCACAGCATTTTGGCGGCAATCAGCAGCAACAGGATACCGAAACCCGTTTTCAGACGGCCTGCGGGCAGTTTGTGCGCCAGCCGCACGCCGATGGGGGCGAATAAGACGGTAGCGGCGGACAGAACCAGCACGGCAGGCAGATAGATGAAACCGGCGGAGCCTTCCGGCAGTACGGCACCGGATGTGAGGCCGGCCAGCCAGTAGCCCAGCGCGCCGGTCAGCGCAATCGGCCAACCCAGCGCGGCCGAAGTGGCAACGGTGCGGTGCATGGAAACATGGCAGGCGGACAGGTAGGGAATGACAAGCGAACCGCCGCCGATGCCCACCCAGCTCGACAGAATGCCGAACAGGCCGCCCATGCCGAAGAGCGTGCGCCGGCCGGGCAGGCTGCGCATGTTTGCGGGACGGATGCCCAGCAGGGTGCGCAGAGCCAGAACGGCGGCAAAACAGGCGAAGAAAATCTGCATACCGCTGTTGGGCAGATAGCGTGCCATCTGCGCACCGGCGGCCACGCCCAAAATCATGCCCGGTGCCATGCTTCTGAACACCGGCCACTCGATGGCCTGTTTGCGGTATTGGGCATAGGCACTGGCAAACGACGTGAACACCATCACGGCAAACGAGGTGCCGACGGCCAGATGCTGGGCATGTGCCGACCCCGCACCGCCCTGAATTTGCAGCACCCACAGCACCACCGGCACCAGAATCATGCCGCCGCCGATACCGAACAGTCCCGCAATCAGGCCGGCCAGCGCACCCATGCCCAGCATCAGGCCGACGGCTTCGGGCGACCACATCAGCTGTGATCTCCCAGCAGGGCCACCAGAACGGCTTTGATGGTGTGCATACGGTTTTCCGCCTGCTCAAAGACGATGCTGGCCTCGCTCTCAAACACATCTTCGGTGACTTCCACGCCGTCCAGCCCGAATGTTTGGTAAATCCATTCGCCGACTTGGGTTTCGCGGTTGTGGAAGGCGGGCAGGCAGTGCATAAACTTCACATTCGGGTTGCCCGAGGCGGCCATCAGGCCGGCGGTGACGCGGTAATCGCGCAGCAGCCCGATGCGTTCGCGCCACACTTCGGCCGGTTCGCCCATGCTCACCCAAACATCGGTATGGATAAAATCGACGCCGTTTACCGCTTCCTGCGGCTTGTCGGTCAGCAGAATACGCGCGCCGCTTTTTTCGGCCAGCCGCTGTGCGGTGGCAATGATGTTTTCAGACGGCCACAGCGATTTGGGCGCGCCGATGCGCACGTCCATGCCCAAAAGTGCGCCGGTAATCAGCAGCGAATTGCCCATGTTGTAGCGCGCGTCGCCCACATAGGCATAGGCCGTCTGATTCAGCGGTTTGCCGCTGTGTTCGCGCATCGTCAGCATATCGGCCAGCATCTGTGTAGGGTGGAATTCGTCGGTCAGGCCGTTGAACACCGGCACACCGGCGTACGCAGCCAATTCTTCGGCTACGGCCTGGCCGTAGCCCCGGTATTCGATGGCATCGTACATTCTGCCCAGCACGCGCGCCGTGTCTTTGATGCTCTCTTTGTGGCCGATTTGGCTGCCGGAGGGTTCGAGATAGGTAACACCCGCGCCTTGGTCGCGCGCGGCCACTTCAAATGCGCAGCGGGTGCGGGTGGAAGTTTTCTCGAAAATCAGCGCGATGTTTTTGCCGGTCAGGCGCGGTACTTCGCGGCCGGCTTTTTTCGCCGCTTTCAGTTCGGCGGCCAAATCCAATAAGGCGGTGATTTCTCCGGCGGTGTAATCGAGCAGTTTCAGAAAATGTTTTTGGCTGACAATGGGCATGATCAGGTTTCCAAGGCGGGGCGGTTAGTCGGAAAAAGGCAGTCCGGCGAGCCAGTCGCGGGGCATGAGATAGCGGTTCAAACGTGCTTCGGGCGAGCCGGGTTCGGGGCGGTAATCGTATTCGAAACGCACCAGCGGCGGCAGCGACATCAAAATGCTTTCCGTGCGCCCGCCGCTTTGCAGGCCGAAATGGGTTCCCCTGTCCCACACCAGATTGAATTCGACATAGCGGCCGCGCCGGTAAAGCTGGAACCGGCGTTCGCGCTCGCCGTAGGGCGTGTGTCTGCGTTTGGCGACAATCGGCACATAAGCATTAAGATAGCCTTCGCCCACGGCGCGGGTGAAGGCAAAACAGGTTTCGAAGTCCCAGCGGTTCAAATCGTCGAAAAACAGGCCGCCGACGCCGCGCGTTTCGTTGCGGTGTTTCAGATAAAAATAATCGTCGCACCAGGTTTTCAATTCGGCATACAGGCCGTCTGAAAACGCATCGCAGAGGTTTTTGGCGGTTTGGTGCCAGTGCAGAATGTCTTCGTCGAACGGATAAAACGGCGTTAAATCGAAACCGCCGCCGAACCACCACACCGGCGCGGCGTTTTCGGGATAGGCGGCAAAAAAGCGTACATTGGCATGACTGGTCGGCACAAAGGGATTGCGCGGGTGGATTACCAGCGATACGCCCGCCGCTTCAAACGGCGCACCCGCCAAATCCGGCCGCCGCGCACTGGCCGCCGCAGGCAGCGATGTGCCTTTGATATGGGAAAAATTCACGCCCGCCTGCTCGAAAACTGCACCTTCTTTCAATACGCGGCTGATGCCTTGCCCGAGCGGGCTTTCCCAGCGGTCGGACACAAATCCGGCCGCGCCGTCTTGGGCGGCCAATTCGTCGCAGATGCGGTTTTGCAGGGTTTGCAGCCATGCCGTTACGGCTCCGGTGTTCATGCGCTATTCCTTCAAGGGCTGAAAAACATCATTATATACCGTCTGCACGCTTGGCAGGCCGTCTGAAAAGCCAGTAAGATGGCTTTTTTACAACGGCTTTTGTCAGGAGTATGCTGATGGCTTATTCTTTCACACTTCCTTCTTCCGCAGGGCGCGATTTTGTTTCAGACGACCATCTGCCTTTGGTGCTGTATTTCTATCCGAAAGACCACACCCTGGGCTGCACCACCGAAGGGCGCGACTTTCAGGCACGGCTGGCCGATTTTCAGGCTTTGGGTTACACCGTGGCGGGCGTATCGCGCGACAGCGTCAAAACCCATCAGAATTTCTGCGCCAAACAGGGTTTTCGGTTTGAACTGCTGAGCGATGCCGACGAGACCGTCTGCCGCCTGTTCGATGTCATCAAACTGAAAAAACTGTACGGCAAAGAATCTTTGGGTATCGAGCGCAGCACTTTTGTGCTGGACAAAAACGGCGAAGTGGTTCACGAATGGCGCAAAGTCAAAACGGCCGGCCACGCGCAGGAAGTGCTGGACACTTTGCGTGCGGCCTCGGAAAATCAGGCGCGCTGAACGGCGGACACTTTGATTTCCACCGCCCACGCGCTGTCGGCCAGCTTAGCTTCGACACAGGCGCGGGCGGGCGCGCGTTCGGGATTGACCCATTCGTCCCATGCCTCATTCATGGCCGCATAATCGGCCAAATCGCGCAGGAAAACAGTGGCTTCCAAGATATGGTTTTTATCCGAACCGCATTCGTTCAGCCAGTAATCAATCTGGCGCAGCACATCGCGCGTTTGTGCCCGGGTATCGGCTTCGGGGTTTTCCGGCACCATGCCCGACAAAAACACCAAGCCATTGGCGCAGACGGCCTCGGACAGGCGCGCGGTTTGGCCGAAATAGCGGATAGTCATAGCTTGCTCCTGAGTGATGATGGGGTGGAAAATCAAAGTGCAGACGGCAGAAAGGCCGTCTGAAAATACGTTTGCCGGACCGGCAGCCCTTGGCGGGCGCAGCCGCATTTACGGCGGGCGCCCGACTAATATAACGGCCGCAGCCGCGGCAGGCAAGGGCGGAAGATTAGTGCGGAGTATCAACATGGGCAAAACCGATTATCCGATTACCGCAGCGGTGCGCTTTTTACGCGCGCACCAAGTGGACTTTACGCCGCATCTCTATCCTTATGCGGAACGCGGCGGCACGGCGCATTCGGCCGCCTGTCTGGGCGTAGACGAGCACAAAGTCATCAAAACCATTATCCTGCAAAACGACCGCAAACAGGGCTTGGTGATGCTGATGCACGGCGATAAGCAGATTTCCACCCGCAATCTGGCGCGCCATCTGGGCATGAAGCACATCGAAGCGGCAGACCCCGCGCAGGCCGGCCGCTGGACGGGCTATCTGGTCGGCGGCACTTCCCCGTTCGGCCTCAAAACCGCGCTGCCCGTGTTTGTCGAGCAGAGTATTTGGGATTTGGACGAAATGTATATCAACGGCGGCAAACGCGGTTTTCTGGTGTCGGTACGGCCGGAGGCGTTGAAGCATCTGAATCCGCAAACGGTCCGGGTGGCGGTGTAGCAACGGGTCGCCGTTGTGCATGAAAAACCGTACGGTGCGACACCCAATCCATTCAAATGCGGTGGCAGTACGGCCGTTTTGACTATTTTTTCAGGGAGCAGTGATGATTTATCTGTTAATCAGTATTGTGTGCAGCGTGGCGGTGTCCGTGCTGTTGAAAGTGGCGCGCAGCCGTCAGGTGGATTTGGAACAGGCGGTGGCGGTGAATTACCTGATGGCGATTGCGTTATGCCTGTATTGGCTGCAACCCGATGTGGCCGGCTGGCGGCAGCTGCTGCCGACTTGGTGGCTGTTTGCCGCTTTGGGTGTGCTGCTGCCTTCGGTATTTGTGGTGATGGGGCGGGCGGTTCAGACGGCCGGGATTGTCAAATCCGATGCTGCACAGCGGCTGTCGCTGTTTCTGCCCGTGCTGGCTGCGTTTACCCTGTTCGGCGAACCGTTGGCGCAAAACCGCCTGATCGGCTTGGTGCTGGCATTTTGTGCGCTGTTCTGCCTGTTGTGGAAAGACGGCGGCGGCAAAAAAGCGGCGGGCGGTTCGGGTGCGCTGTTGCTGCTGGGTGTATGGGGTGGTTACGGTATTATCGATATTCTGTTTAAACAGTTGTCGAAAAGCGGGCAGGCTTTTTCGGCCAACCTGCTGGTGGCCTTTATGCTGGCGGCGGTGCTGATGTTTGCCTATCTGTTTGCCAAAGGGACGCGCTGGCGGACGGGCAGCGTGGCGGGCGGCCTGCTGCTGGGTGCGCTGAATTTTGCCAATATTTTGTCGTATATCCGTGCACATCAGGTGATGTCGGCAAACCCCACGCTGGTGTTTGCCGGTATGAATATCGGTGTGATTGTGCTGGGTACGCTGGTGGGCGCGGCGGTATTCGGGGAAAAAATCAGTACGCTGAATGCGGCGGGCATCGTACTGGCACTGGCCGCCATCGGCTGTTTGTTCTACTGGCTGCCGTAAGCGTGGGCGGGCAGTGTACCGCGGACGTCAATCACGGCGATTTCCGACTGCGAACCCAGTCTGAACGGTACCGCCCAAAAGCCGAAACCCGAGGTAACGATAAAATGGCCGCTGCCGATTTGGCGGTAGCCGTAATTCATAAAATTGACTGCTTGCGCGATCAGGTTGGCGGGAGCAATCTGCCCTTTGTGGGTGTGTCCCGCCACCGCCAGATCCACCGGCAGGGTACTTAATTTGGGAAACTCTGTCGGACGGTGTTCCACCAGAAAAACCGGTTTTTCTGTATCCAGGTCTGCCAAGAGTGTATCGGCGTTGCGGCGGTTTTTGACCATGTCGTCTTTGCGCCCGACCACATAAAACCGCCCGTCCGGCGAAATGCTTTCGTCTTCCAAAACCGTCAGGCCGGCTTTTTCCAGCTCCTGCCGTACTTTTTGCGGCTCGACCATATAATCGTGGTTGCCCAAAGCGGCATATACGCCGAGCGGTGCTTTCAGACGGCGTAGGGCGGATTGCAGATTGCCCGCCGTATAAGCTTCTGTACTGTCGTCCATGATGTCGCCCGCCAGCAGAACCATATCGACTTTCTCTGCCGCAAATAAGGCGGTCAGACGGTCGATCTGGTGTTTGCCGACCAGTCTGCCCAAATGCAGGTCGCTGGCCAGCCCGATGCGCAGCGGTTCAGCCAGGGGCTTGTCGATCTGCACCGAATAATAGACGGTACGCGGCGTGTAGGCATGGTAAACGGCCCAAGCCGCCAGTGCGGCGAATACAAAGGGATAAGCGGCTTTCAGACGGCCTTCCAGCCCGGCGCGGTTTCTGCCCAGTTTTAAGATACAGAATGTCAGCGCACTGACGATAAACACCAGCCACAATACCGCAAACAGCGCACCAATCCATTTAAAACTGATGCCCAAGCGTAAAAATGCCGCCGCCGGAAGCATGTTCAGCGCGGTTAAGGCGGCAGCCAGCAGTATTTTCCGGTTTCGGGGTGTAAGCTGAGACAGCCAGGCGAGGGTACGGACTAAATTCCAGATCAGAAGCTGCAAGGTAAAAAATGCGGCGGCAAAGATGAAGTAGTAATAAAATTCCATTGTGTGTCGAGCCGGAATGGGAAGTGCATGCTGCGGACAAACCGCCGTTCAGACGGCCCGGAAAAGCAGCATCCCAGTACCGGCGGGGGGCGGAAGTGCGCTGTGGCGGTGTTCCGCCGTGGGCGGCACTGTGTGTGGTGGGTAGAAATATTTTATCGGTTTGGGAGAACAGCGGGATTGTGTTGTCTTCCTACTTTCTGTTCGGGCAGCCGGAGGACGGTAGCAGAAAATGAAAAATCCGCCATCTGTCTGCCGATAACACAGACTGACGGCGCATTATAGCACCCGACGGGCGTTCGGGCGGTTTTCGAGAAAGGTAAAAATATGAAATGGCAAACGGTTCCGCAGGAAATCCGCCTGCATTCGGGCGGCCGTTTTCTGTCGCTTTATTACAGTAGTGGCGAAAAAGTTCTGAGTGCGGAGTATCTGCGCGTTTATTCGCCCAGTGCGCAAGTGCGCGGACACGGGCGGGGCAATGGGGTGTTGCAGGCGGGAAAAGCAGACGTGTCTGTTGTGTCGCTGGCGGCGGCAGGCCATTATGCGTTGAAAATAACGTTTTCAGACGGCCACGATTCGGGTTTGTACGATTGGGATTACCTGTATAAATTGGCGCACGGATACGCTACAATGTGGCCTGATTATCTGCAACGCCTCCAAGCTGCGGGTGCTTCGCGTTTTGCCGAGTCGGCACAAGAGCACCAAGCGGCAGGCATGAAGAGCCAGAGAAAGACATGATGAGCGACAACAAAACCCATTTCGGCTACCAAACCGTCGATGAAAGCGAAAAAGCCGGCAAAGTGGCCGAAGTATTCCATTCGGTTGCCAAAAACTACGACATCATGAACGATGTGATGTCCGGCGGCCTGCACCGCGTTTGGAAACATTTCACTATCAGTACCGCGCGCCTGAAAAAAGGCGATAAAGTCTTGGACATTGCGGGCGGCACGGGCGATTTGTCGCGCGGCTGGGCCAAGCGGGTGGGGAAAACGGGCGAAGTGTGGCTCACCGACATCAATTCTTCCATGCTCGGCGTCGGCCGCGACCGTCTGCTCAACGAGGGTATAATCTTGCCCGTTGCGCTGGCCGATGCGGAAAAACTGCCGTTCCCCGACAATTATTTCAATCTGGTTTCCGTGGCTTTCGGCCTGCGCAATATGACGCACAAAGAAGATGCCCTCAAAGAAATGTACCGTGTACTCAAACCGGGCGGCACTTTGCTGGTGCTGGAATTTTCCAAAGTCTTCAAACCGCTGGCACCGGCTTATGATCTTTATTCGTTCAAACTGCTGCCGCTGATGGGTAAGCTGATTGCCAAAGATGCCGACAGCTATCAATATCTGGCCGAGTCGATCCGCATGCACCCCGATCAGGAAACCCTGAAACAGATGATGTCGGATGCGGGCTTTGATGCGGTGGACTATCACAATATGAGTGCGGGTGTGGTGGCACTGCACAAAGGTGTAAAGTTCTAATCGGCTGCCGTGCAGATTCAAATCGAAAGATGCTGTGAGGTCTAGTTAATTTTCTTTGGGTCTGTAATAATATCAGCCTGTAATATATAAGGCCGTCTGAAACCCAAACCGGTTTTCAGACGGCCTTTTTTGTCCGGGCTGTATGCCGCTGTGCAGGCCGGATACTTGTATCCGGCTTGTCGGGCTGCACCTATGGGCAAACGGGAGCGGCTTTTACGCCAGAGGCAAAACAAGTTTTTGCCGATGTCGCCGATCTGATGGCTGCGGCAAAGTAGATAATAGCAAAATCGTGCAAGATTTGATGCCGTCTGAATTGTGTGATTGCGTAGGTCGGATATTTATATCCGACATAACAAAATAATCCACCCCCTACAAAAGTCGGATACAAGTTTCGTAGATTGGATTTTCAAACCGACATTAAAAAGGCAATGGCACAAAATGGCGTTGAAATGTTGGATTCAAGAATCCAACCTACAATTATCATTATCCGAATGCTGTAAATGTCAAAAGACCGTAGATCGGATTTTCAAATCCGACATCGGCAAACTCCTTGCCATAATTGCAAAAAAAATAGCAAAAATAGTGAGTATTCACAGCGCTTCCTGCAAGGCTTGCGAAGCCTGCTCGTCGGCGTGGTAGGAGCTGCGTACCATGGCGCCGATGGCGGCGTTGGTAAAGCCCATGTCGTAGGCTTCGCGCTCAAACTGCTTGAACATTTCGGGCGTAACATAGCGCAACACAGGCAAATGCCCATCAGACGGTTGCAAATATTGCCCAACCGTAATCATTTCAATATTGTGTTCACGCATATCGCGCATGATTTCGCGCACTTCCTCGTCGGTTTCGCCCAAGCCGACCATAATGCCCGATTTGGTGGGAATGTCTGGCTTCATTTCTTTGAAGCGGCGCAGCAATTCCAAAGAATGCTTGTAGTCGGAACCGGGGCGTGCCTGTTTGTAGAGGCGCGGGTGGGTTTCCAGATTGTGGTTCATCACATCTGGCGGGGTTTGCGCCAGAATATCCAGGGCGATGTCCAAACGCCCGCGAAAATCGGGAACCAGAATTTCGATTTTGGTTTCGGGGCTGCGCTCGCGGATGGCACGGATGCAGTCGGCAAAATGCTGCGCACCTCCGTCGCGCAAATCGTCGCGGTCCACCGATGTGATGACGACATAGCGCAGTTTCATCGCCGCCACGCTTTCGGCCAGATTCTTCGGCTCGTCGGGATCGAGCGGGTTGGGGCGGCCGTGTCCCACATCGCAAAACGGACAGCGGCGCGTGCAGATGTCGCCCATAATCATAAAGGTGGCCGTGCCTTTGCTGAAACATTCGCCGATATTGGGGCATGAGGCTTCTTCGCACACGGTGTGCATTTTTTGGTCGCGCAGAATGTTTTTGATTTCGAAAAACTTTTTTCCGGTCGGCACTTTGGCGCGGATCCAACTCGGCTTTTTCAGTTTTTCTTCCAACGGCACGACTTTAATCGGAATACGCGCGGTTTTCGCCGCGCCTTTGTGTTTCACGCCTTGGGCGTTGTCGGGCTTGATTTCGATACTCATGTGCTTGCTTTCTGTACAGGCCGTCTGAAAACGGCTGCGGTTGGGTTGATACCTGCGGTTCAGGCCAGTTCGTGCTGTAAATGGGCCGTCAGGGTTGCCGACACTTCGGACATCGGCGGGCAGGGGGTCAGCCGGTCGGCCATCTGCGTCATTTCCAGACCGGCATAGCCGCAGGGGTTAATCTGCCGGAACGGGGCCAAGTCCATATCGACGTTCAATGCCAGCCCGTGATAAACCGAGCCGTTTTTAATCCGCAAACCGAGCGAGGCGATTTTTTTGCCGTCCACATACACACCCGGCCGCTGCGGGTCGGCGGCGGCAGTGATGTCGTAATCGGCCAGCGTGGCGATGATGGCGTTTTCCAGCGCGGAAACGATGTGGCGCACGCTCTGTTTGCGCCGTTTGAAATCGATCAGGGTATAAACGACCAGCTGGCCGGGGCCGTGATAAGTGATTTGGCCGCCGCGGTCAATCTGTACAACGGGAATATGGCCGGCCTCGTGCAGGTGTTCGGGTTTGCCCGCCAGACCCTGTGTGAACACCGGCGGATGTTCCACCACCCACAATTCGTCTTCCGTATGTTCGCCGCGCGAGTCGTTAAAGGCTTTCATGGCCTCGAAAACGGGTGCGTAGTCGGCCAGACCGAGATGGACGGTTTTCATGGTTTACAGCACCACTTTCACCAGCTCGTGGCCGGTCAGTGCACGGTAGATATTGTCGAGCTGTTCCTGATTTTGAATATCGGCCAGCTGAACGGTCGCGCCCAAATAATTGCCCTTGCTGCTGGGGCGGACGGTAATGTCGGCTTCGGTGGTGGCCGGTGCGTGTTCGCGGATGCAGGCGAGAATGCGTGCCTGAAACTCGGGGTGTTGCACGCCCATCACTTTAATCGGGAAATTGCAGGGGAATTCGATTAACGAAGTTTGCTCTGACATAAGGGGTTTCTTTCCATTTGATACGGATTGCCGCAAGGCCGTCTGAAAAGGCCATATCCGATTTTCAGACGGCCTTTGCGGCCATTTAAACGCGGCTGCGTATTTTAGCCGAAAGCGGCGGTAAAGTCTGCCGCTATATGCGGCCGGTGTCCGTGCCTGCCAAGGGCGGAAAATGCAGCGGTACTCTTGAAATCCTTTTTTCAGCCCGCATTTGGCGCGCATCATTCTAAGAAGGTAGGAAAAATGGCCGATAATCAAGATTGGGACGAAATCCGTACACTGCCGCTGCTGCCGCTGCGCGATGTGGTGGTTTATCCGCATATGGTGCTGCCGCTGTTTGTGGGGCGCGACAAATCGATTGCCGCTTTGGACAGTGCGATGGATGCCGGCCGTCAGGTATTTTTGCTGGCACAGCGCAACCCGAACGAGGAAGAACCGCAGGCAGACGATCTGCACGAGGTCGGAACGGTCGCCAATGTGTTGCAGGTATTGAAACTGCCCGACGGCACGGTCAAGGTTTTGGTCGAAGGAATCAGCCGCGCCCGCGCGCTGCGGGTGGGCAGTACCGAAGACCATTTCTTCGCCCATGTTGAGGCAGCGGAGGAGACGGAAACCGCCAATGCCGATTTGGTGGCACTGCGCCGCGCGCTGCTGTCGGAGTTTGCCCAGTTTGCCAAATTGAACAAAAAAATTCCCGATGAAGTATTGGCCACCATCAACGGTATTGAAGACAACAGTTGTCTGGCCGATACCGTGGCCGCCCATCTGCAATTGCGGCTGGACCTGCGCCAGATGGTGCTGGAAAAACTCGATGTGGCCGAGCGTATGGAATTTCTGCTCGGCCAGCTGGAAGCCGAGTTGGACATTATGCAGGTGGAAAAGCGTATTCGCGGCCGGGTAAAACGGCAGATGGAAAAATCGCAGCGCGAATATTATCTCAACGAACAGGTCAAAGCGATTCAGAAAGAGCTGGGCGAAGAAGACGAGCGCAGCGAACAGGATGCTCTGGAAGGCAAAATCAAAGCGGCGGGCATGAGTCGGGAGGCAGAGGAAAAAGCCTTGTCTGAGTTGAAAAAACTCAAAATGATGCCGCCGATGTCGGCCGAATCGACGGTGGTGCGCAACTATATCGATACTTTGCTCGAACTGCCGTGGAAGAAGAAAAGCCGCGTGATTAAAGATATCGCCAAGGCCGATTTGGTACTCAATGAAGACCATTACGGCCTGGAAAAAGTCAAAGAGCGGATTTTGGAATATCTGGCGGTTCAAAAACGCAGCGACAAACTCAAAGGGCCGATTCTGTGCCTGGTCGGTCCGCCCGGGGTGGGTAAAACGTCGCTGGGCCGTTCCATCGCCAAAGCCACCGGCCGCCAATATGTGCGCATGGCTTTGGGCGGGGTGAAAGACGAGAGCGAAATCCGCGGCCACCGCCGTACCTATATCGGCTCAATGCCGGGCAAAATCATTCAGGGTATGATTAAGGCCGGTGTGAAAAATCCGCTGTTTCTGCTCGATGAAATCGATAAGTTGGGCAACGATTTTCGTGGTGACCCTGCTGCCGCGCTGCTGGAAGTGTTGGATCCGGAACAGAATAATGCGTTTGCCGACCACTTTGTCGAAGTGGATTATGATTTGAGCGATGTATTGTTTATCGCTACGTCCAACAGTATGAATATTCCGCCTGCCTTGCTCGACCGCATGGAGATTATCCGTCTGTCGGGTTATACGGAAGACGAGAAAGTCAGCATCGCCATGCAGTATCTGGTTCCCAAGCAGATGCAGCGCAACGGTGTGCGTGATGGTGAGGCGCGCATCGAAGAGTCGGCCGTGCGCGATATTGTCCGCTATTACACCCGCGAAGCCGGTGTGCGCGCACTGGAACGGGAAATTGCCAAAATCTGCCGCAAGGTGGTCATGGCGGCCCAGTTGGCCGAAGATGCACAGAAGGGCAGAACGCGCCGCACTAAGCCGAAAACCGTTGTGGTAGACAGCAGCAATCTGCAAACGTATCTGGGCGTGCGCCGCTTCGATTTCGGCGTGGCCGAGAGTGAAAACCGCATCGGGCAGGTAACCGGTTTGGCATGGACGGAAGTCGGCGGCGAATTGCTGACGGTAGAGGCAGCCGCACTCAAAGGCAAAGGCAATATCGTGCGCACGGGCAAACTCGGCGATGTGATGCAGGAATCCATCAGTGCGGCGTGGAGCGTGGTGCGTTCGCGTGCGGAAGGCTTGGGGATTGCGGCCGATTTCTACGAAAAGCGCGATATCCATATCCATGTACCCGAAGGTGCGACACCGAAAGACGGCCCCAGTGCAGGCATTGCCATGACTTTGGCGATGATTTCGGCATTGACGGAAATTCCGGTGCGTGCCGATGTGGCGATGACGGGCGAAATTACCCTGCGCGGCGAAGTGCTGCCCATCGGCGGTTTGAAAGAAAAACTGCTGGCGGCACTGCGCGGAGGCATTAAGCACGTGCTGATTCCGCAGGGCAATGTCAAAGACTTGGAGGAAATTCCCGATAATGTCAAAGCCGGTTTGACCATTCACCCGGTCAAATGGATAGAGGAGGTTTTGGCGTTGGGTCTGGAACGCCAGCCCGAAGCGGCCGAGGTTGCTTCTCTGCCTGCGCCGGTTCTGGAAAAAAGCGTCAAGTCAAGCACAAAAGCACGCAAACACTGAATCCGGCCGGAATGTGTTGTAAAAGTAGGGGAGCGGATCGGATGTGCGGCAGAAAAAGCATTCTGCCGCCGTCTTTTGCTTGACACAGTGAATTTAGCCTTGCTATAAAGGCGGACATGGTGTTTTGATGTTTCCAGATACCCGATATTTCGGGGTTTTATCTAAACCTTTACGATAGAAAGGGACTTATTGTGAACAAGTCTGAATTGATTGAAGCGATTGCTCAAGAAGCCGATATTTCCAAAGCCGCCGCAGGCAAAGCCTTGGACGGTCTGGTTAATGCCGTTACCGGCGCGCTCAAAGCGGGCGATACGGTTACTCTGGTTGGTTTTGGTACTTTCTACGTAGGCGAGCGTGCCGAGCGTCAGGGCCGTAACCCGAAAACTGGCGAACCGCTGACCATTGCCGCAGCCAAAACCCCGAAATTCCGCGCCGGCAAAGCCCTGAAAGACGCGCTGTAAGCAAGAGACGGAATAATATAGAACCGCCGCAGGCCTTTGTGTCTGGCGGCGTTTTTTTATTTCTGTACGGCAGAGGATGTGTACCGGTACGGACGGTTGGCTTCGAGGCCGTCTGAAAACGGCAGCAAGGCGGTTTTTCAGTCGTTTCGGCTGTCCAGATGACTGCGCGCACCGCTGTCCTGAGCGAGCAGGCGGCACAGTGCGGGCAGGGTGTCTGCCAATTGCTGAGCCAGCAGATAGGGCGGATTAATGACGAACATACCGCTGCCGTGCATACCGAAACCGTCGGCGCGCGGGGTGTGGACGTGCAGTTCGGCTTGCAGATAATGATGGGGGGCGAGTTTTTTCAGCTGTTCGGGCAGTTTGCGGCTCTCTTCGCGGCTCAGGCAGGGATACCAGATCAGATAGCAGCCCGAGGCAAAGCGTTTTTGTGCCGCCTGTACGGTTTTAATCACGCGCGCGTAATCCTGTTTTTCTTCATACGGCGGATCCATCAGCACCACGGCGCGGCGGGTCGGCGGCGGCAGCAGGGCGGTCAGGCCTGCGAAGCCGTCTT
Organism: Neisseria leonii; assembly: GCF_028776105.2. Classification (NCBI taxonomy): domain Bacteria; kingdom Pseudomonadati; phylum Pseudomonadota; class Betaproteobacteria; order Neisseriales; family Neisseriaceae; genus Neisseria; species Neisseria leonii. The sequence continues at coordinate 477,644 of NZ_CP145606.1, forward strand.
CTTGGCGGACGAGGCCGCGCTTTTTCAGTCCGGCAGCCTGCATATTGTTTTGCAGGTGGGCAAAGTCGGCAGGGTGCAGCTCGAACAGGCGCAGTTTGTCGTCGGCACGGGTGTGTGCCTGTGCCAGCCAAGGCGAGCCGCAATAGCGGCTTTCCTGCGGCAGAATGGCTTTCAGACGGCCTCGGAAGGTTTCCAGCAGCGGCGGCAGCGTTTCGGCCTGCATCAGACGCTCGATGCCTTGGCGGTATTCGCCGACTTTCTGTGCTTCGCTGCCGTCCAGCCGATACAGGCCGGCACCGCTGTGGGTGTCGATATACCAATACGGTTTGTCTTTTCGGTTGAAGTAATCCAACGTCAGCCAGAGAATAAAATGTTTGAGAACATCGGCATGGTTGCCGGCATGGTAGGCGTGGCGGTAGCTGAGCATGGTTGAAGGGGAGAGGTCAAAAGGGTTATTTTATCGGGAATACGGCCGGCCGTCTGCCGGTGGGCAGGCATGTTTTGGCAGGATTTCGATGCATTCTACGTAATGGAAATTCGGTTGATGCCCGTAAAACACAAATAACCCTGCATACTGACAAACAGCAGGATCGGGTAGAGATATATTCAGTCCATTCAGGCGGCAGGCACCAGTCTGCCGCCTGCTGTGTTTGATGCTGGTTCTGCCGGGGGCGAACGGTGTGCCGGTTTGCATACAGATGCAGGCAGATTTAGCATCTGGCACATCATCAGGCCGTTTGAAAGCCTGCCGTTCCTTATCCGGCGCTGCGGTGTAGGTGGCAGGCTGTTTGAAGGAATGTATGCGGAGAAGGACGGCTGCCGTCTATTCGACGCGTTCGCCGTGGATATTCACATCCAAGCCTTCCCGTTCGACATCGTGTCCGACACGCAGGCCGCCGCATACGAGGCCAGTGGCTTTCAAAATCACAAAGCTCATGATGCCGCTGTATAGGACGGTAATCAAAGCGTCTTTGGTCTGGATCCATACCTGGCTGCCGATGGCGGCTTCGCCGCCGAAGATGCGGTTGTCGAACAGCAGGCCGGTAAGTATGGCGCCGATCAGGCCGCCGAAGCCGTGAATACCGAAAGCGTCCAGTGAGTCGTCATAGCCCAGTTTGCGTTTTACGGTAACTGCCGCCCAGTAGCAGCCGAGCGCGGTCAGGCCGCCGATCATCAGTGCGCCTTTGGGGCCGACAAAGCCTGCCGCAGGCGTAATGCCGACCAAACCGGCCACCGCACCGGAAGCCAGCCCCAGAGCAGAGGGTTTGTGGCCGACGGATTTCTCGCACAGCAGCCATGCCAGTGCGCCGGCAGCCGCAGCCAGTTGGGTAACGGCCATTGCCATACCGGCAGAAGCGTCCGCAGCTACGGCCGAACCCGCATTAAAGCCGAACCAGCCCACCCACAGCATGGCCGCGCCGATCAGTGTCAGTGCCAGATTGTGCGGCGGCATGGCTTCTCTGCCGTAACCTGTCCGTCTGCCCAGTACCAGTGCAGCCACCAGACCGGCGATGCCCGCATTGATGTGCACGACGGTGCCGCCGGCATAATCCAGCACGCCGCCTTCACTCATAAAACCGCCGCCCCACACCCAATGTGCGGTCGGTACGTAGACCAGCAGTATCCACAGGCCGGAAAACAGCATCATGGCAGAATACTTCATCCGTTCGGCAAATGCACCGGCAATAATGGCGGTTGAAATAACGGCAAACGTCATTTGGAAAAACATAAATACCGTTTCGGGTATGCTGTCCGCATTGGGGGAGACGCTGACCGAATTTTGAGTCAGATCCAGTCCCATTCCGTTCAGGAAAATGCGGTCCAAACCGCCGATAAAGGCATTTCCGGGCGTAAAAGCCAGCGAATAGCCTACCGCAGCCCATAAGATACTGACCAGAGCGGCTGCCGAGAAGCTGTGCATCATGGTTGAGAGAAGGTTTTTCTTGCGGACCATGCCGCCGTAAAAAAGCGCCAATCCGGGAACCGTCATAAACAATACCAGTATGGCCGAAATCATGACCCAAGCAGTATTGCCGGAGTCAATGGCCGACAAGGGCTGCTGCCAGCTGACTGTTGTGTCGGCCGAAGCGGAGGCGGACAGCAGAAAAAACGGGAGTAGGGAAGCGTATCTCATGTTTCAAACCTTTCATTGTGTTCACTATCGGGTCGTTTCAGACGGCGTCATCACCGGTTTCCCCTGTCCGGATACGGATGACCTGCTCAACGGGGGTCACAAAAATTTTTCCGTCTCCGACTTTGCCGGTACGTGAATATTCGATAATCATTTCGATTACCTGTTCGGCCTCGTGATCGCTGACCACGATGTCCAACTGTACTTTGGGCAGGAAATCCACCGCATATTCTGCGCCACGGTAAATTTCGGTGTGGCCTTTCTGGCGGCCGAAGCCTTTGACTTCGGTAACGGTCATGCCCTGAATGCCGATGTCGCTCAAAGCTTTCCGGACATCTTCCAATTTGAATGGTTTAATCATGGCGGTGATTTTCTTCATGTTCCCTCCGGTAAATTGTAAACAATTTAACAAAACGAATACCGAAGATACCAAAAAAAATTTGCCTGCTGCAATAAATTGTCTACATTTTTATATATTAGTTTGGGGCGGTAAAAACGGTTTGGTTCGGAAACAGGTAACGGGGAGCCGTGTACCCGGCGGCAGCCATGGGCAGTCGCAGGACATGGCTTGAGAAGGGCAGGTGGGATATGTTGGAAATGTGCAGGCAGGAAAAAGGCCGTCTGAAACGGCACCGGTGCGGTGTTTTCAGACGGCCTTGATGAGGGCGGAGAATCAGCTGCCGGCTTTAATCCGCTGCCATTCGCGTACCATGTCGCGCAGGCGTGCAGGATCCAGCGGCACCATAATGAAGCTGTTGGCCAAATCCTCTTCCGATAAGAAAACCGTCGGGTCGTTGCGCAGAGACTCGTCCATCAAATCGCGCGCGGGCATGGAGGAGGGCGAGTAGGACACGTAATTGCCGTTTACGGCGGCGACTTCGGGGTCGAGAAAGTCGTTGATAAAGCGGTGGGCGTTGCGCACATTGGCCGCATCGGCCGGAATGGCGAAGGAGTCCACCCAGATGCCCACGCCTTCTTTGGGAATCAGCACTTCGATGTTTTCGCCGCGTCCGGCTTCCTGTGCGCGGCGTTTGGCGACATTGAGTTCGCCGCTGAAACCGATAGTCGCACAAGTATCGCCGCGCGCCAGATCATCGATATAGCCCGATGAGGTAAAACGTTTGATATTCGGGCGGTTGGCTTTGAGAAGCGCGGTGGCCGCATCGGTGTCGGCCTGATCGCTGCTGTTGGGGTTTTTGCCCAGATAATTGAGTACCAGCGGGTAAATTTCCGCCGCGCTGTCGAGATAGGAAATGCCGCAGCTTTTGAGCTTGGCGGTGTATTGCGGGTCGAAGACCAAAGCCCACAGATTCTCGGGCATCGGCAGGCCGTTCAAGGCTTTTTCCACCCGTTCGGTATTGATAGCCAGCGTATTGCTGCCCCAGAAAAACGGTACGGCGTATTCGTTGCCCGGATCCACCTGCTGCATCAGTTGCAGCAGTTTCGGGCTGATGTGTTTCAGGTTGGGAATCAGCTCTTTATTGATTTTTTGATAAGCCCCCACCTTAATCTGGCGGCCGACAAAGGCATTGGACGGGGCGACCACATCGTAGCCCGATTTTCCTGTCAGCACTTTGGCTTCCAGCGTCTCATCGCTGTCGTAAATATCGTAAGTCAGTTTCACGCCGGTTTTCTGTTCGAACCCGCGCAGCGTCTGCGGATCGACATAGTCCGACCAATTATAGACTTTGACGGCCGCCGTTTCCGGCAGACCGGATACGGCTTCCGAAGCGGCGGAAGCAGGAGACGAAGTGTTTGGCGGCTGCTCGGATTTGCCGCCGCAGGCTGCCAGCGAAAACACGGCAGCACCGAGCAGAAACAGTTTTTTCAACATGGACATTCCTTCATGGTAGACACAATACGGATAAGGCCTGCATGGCGGAAAATACAAAAGGCCGCGCAGGCCGGCCGCCAGTATAAAGGACTTGCCCGTTTTTGAGTAGGCGCGGCGGGAAAACTGCGGTAATATTCGGAGATTGCCGGATACGGTTTTTCCTGTTTTTCAGACGGCCTCCCTTCCTGTTGCAGCCGTCTGAAAAACGGTTTATTTTTTAAGAAAAAAGTGATGATGAAAACTTCCGAACTGCGCCAAAAATTCCTCAAATTCTTTGAAAGCAAAGGCCACCAGATTGTGCCTTCCTCTTCACTCGTGCCGCATGACGACCCGACCCTGCTGTTTACCAATGCGGGCATGAACCAATTCAAAGACGTTTTTCTCGGTTTCGACAAACGCCCGTACAGCCGCGCCACTACTGCGCAAAAATGCGTGCGCGCCGGCGGCAAGCACAACGATTTGGAAAACGTCGGCTATACCGCCCGCCACCATACCTTTTTTGAGATGATGGGCAATTTCTCGTTCGGCGACTATTTCAAGCGTGATGCCGTCAAATTTGCCTGGGAGTTTCTCACTTCCCCGGAATGGCTGAATATCCCCCAAGAAAAACTGCTGGCCACCGTTTATGCCGAAGACGACGAAGCCTATGCCATCTGGCGCGACGAAATCGGCCTGCCCGAAAGCCGGATTATCCGCATCGGCGACAACAAAGGCAGCCGCTACGCTTCCGACAACTTCTGGCAGATGGGCGATACCGGCCCCTGCGGCCCCTGCTCGGAAATTTTCTACGACCACGGCAGCCACATCTGGGGCGGCCCGCCGGGCAGCGCGGAAGAAGACGGCGACCGCTTTATCGAAATCTGGAACTGCGTATTTATGCAGTACAACCGCGATGAAGCGGGCAATATGAACCCGCTGCCCAAACCCAGCGTGGATACCGGCATGGGCTTGGAGCGCATGGCCGCCGTGATGCAGCATGTGAACAGCAATTACGAAATCGACCTGTTCGACAACCTGCTCAAAGCCGCCGCGCGCGAAACCGGCGTGCCGTTCAGTATGGACGTGCCCAGCCTGAAAGTGATTGCCGACCATATCCGCGCCTGCTCTTTCCTGATTGCCGACGGTGTGCTGCCTTCTAACGAAGGGCGCGGTTATGTCTTGCGCCGCATTATCCGCCGTGCCGTGCGCCACGGTTACAAACTCGGCTGCAAAGAAGCGTTTTTCTACAAACTCGTGCCGGATTTGGTCAGAGAAATGGGCAGTGCCTATCCCGAATTGGCCGAAAAGCAGGCGCAAATCGCCGATGCACTGAAAAACGAAGAAACCCGCTTCGCCCAAACGCTGGAAACCGGCATGGCTCTGCTGGAAAACGCTTTGGCCGGAGGCGGGCGGACACTGGGCGGCGAAGTCATTTTCAAACTCTATGATACTTACGGTTTCCCCTACGATCTGACGGCCGATATCTGCCGCGAACGCGGAATCGAAATGGACGAAGCGGGTTTCAACCGCGAAATGGAAGCCCAGCGTGCCCGTGCCCGTGCCGCACAGAGCTTCAAGGCCGATACCCAATTGGCCTATGAAGGCAGCGATACCGAGTTCAAAGGCTACACCGAGCGCAAAACCGAAGCCGTGATTCTCGCGCTGTACAAAGACGGCGAACCGGTGGACGAATTGGCCGAAGGCGACAGCGGTGCGGTGGTGCTGGACAATACGCCGTTTTATGCCGAAAGCGGCGGCCAGGTGGGTGATGTCGGCTATATTTGTGCCGGAGAAAACCGCTTTGAAGTGCGGGATACGCAGAAAATCAAAGCTGCCGTTTCCGGCCAGTTCGGCGTGCTGGTGTCCGGCCGTCTGAAAAAGGGCGACCGCGTATCGGCGGAAATCGACCATCAGGTGCGCGATGCCAATATGCGCAACCACAGCGCGACCCACCTGATGCACCAGGCCCTGCGCGATGTATTGGGCAGCCATGTCGAGCAGAAAGGCTCGCTGGTAACGGCAGAGCTGACCCGCTTCGATATTTCCCACCCGCAGGCCGTCAGCGCGGAAGAAATCGCCGAAGTGGAACGCCGCGTCAATGCCGCCATTCTTGCCAACGTGGAAGTGAAAGCCGCCATCATGAGCATGGAAGAGGCGCAGAAAACCGGCGCGATGATGCTGTTCGGCGAAAAATACGGCGAAACCGTGCGCGTATTGCAGATGGGCGGTTTTTCTACCGAGCTGTGCGGCGGAACCCACGTTGCGCGTACCGGTGACATCGGATTTTTCAAAATTGTCAGCGAAGGCGGCATTGCCGCCGGAGTGCGCCGCATTGAAGCCATCACCGGCCTGAACGCGTTGGCTTGGGCACAGAAACAGGAGCAGCTGCTCAAAAACATTATCGGCGAAGTGAAAGCGCAGACCGAACGCGACGTATTGGCCAAAATCCAAGCCAATGCCGCGCAAAACAAAGCTTTGGAAAAAGAACTCGCGCGCGCCAAAGCCGAATTGGCCGTACACGCGGGCGCGAAACTGCTGGAACAGGCAAAAGATTTGGGCGGGGCTTTGCTGGTGGCGGCACAGGTTGAAGCTGATGCCGCCGCGCTGCGCGACATGGTAACCGACCTGAGCGGCAAATCCGACAAAGCAGTGATTCTGCTGGCTGCGGTAAACGGAGGAAAAGTTTCCCTGTGCGCGGGCGTCTCCAAACCGCTGACCGCCAAAGTGAAAGCAGGCGATCTGGTTAAATCCGCGGCCGAACAGATCGGCGGCAAAGGCGGCGGTCGTCCCGATCTGGCACAGGCGGGCGGTACCGATGCCGCCAAACTGCCGGAAGCTCTGGCAGGCGTGGAAAGCTGGGTAACGGCCAAACTGGCCTGATGGGCTGATTCCCGATAACCCCGAGGCCGTCTGAAATCTGTTTACCGATTTCAGACGGCTTTGCTGTTGCTGATTGCAGGCCGTATTGATGGTATGCCGTTTCAACATGTGTACGGCTCTTGTCGGATTCAAGAATCCGACCTACATGTGGTTTAATCCTGATACGTTGGTTATGAAACACAAATCCGACTTTGTGGGAAGAATCAAATTGTCTTCGGTATGATAAGAGACGTAGGTTGGGTTCGAGAATCCGACACATTCGGATCATGAGCAGCATTCTGATTCGGAGTTGTCCAAACGCAGAATGTGGACTGGATATTGATGTCCGGTTTCAACCTGTGCGGGTTTGTCGGATTCGGGAATCCGACCTACGGGTACTGTACAAAGGCGTGAAATAACAGACAGCTGCTGTGAAAAAGGCCGTCTGAAATCCAAACCGGTTCAGACGGCATGCTTTTTCCCGAACGGTTTGTACCGCTTTGCAGGCCGGATTAAGTCGGTAGCCGGCCTGCCCGGCTCAAATCCGATCAATTCCCTGCCGCCGCTGATGCTGATGCCGCCGCCCGGATTCGGCCTGCCGGATACAGTTGCCCGCCCTGCATTCTGCCGTCAGCCTGTTGACGGGCTGCCGACAGCAAATGCCGTCTGAAAACACCTGAAACGGTTTTCAGACGGCATGTCTTTACCCGAATGGGCATTATGTGTAGGTAGGATTCCCGAATCCGACCAATACGCTGGCAGATGCTTAAACCTGCCAACAAATCCCGCCGCTGTTGCCGAAACGCCGGATAGGGGCGGCCGCGATGCCGTTTCACATTCCGGCCGGCGGCCTGCTTCGTATCGGCACAGAAAACTGCGGTTGCAGACGGCCTACATTGCGCTGTAATTCGGCCCGCCGCCGCCTTCGGGGCAGACCCAGACAATATTCTGCGTCGGGTCTTTGATGTCGCAGGTTTTGCAGTGTACGCAGTTGGCGGCATTGATTTGCAGGCGCGGGCCGTCGGCGTTTTCAACCGTTTCGTACACGGCGGCGGGGCAGTAGCGCGTTTCCGGCGCGGCGTATTCGTGCAGATTCACATCAATCATGGTCTGCGGGTTTTTCAGCGTCAGGTGCGCGGGCTGGTTTTCCTCGTGATACACATTGGCCAGTGCCACGCTGCTCAAACGGTCGAAGGTCAGCACACCGTCGGGTTTGGGGTAGTCGATGGGGCGGCAGCGTGCCGCTTTGCGCAGGGCGTTGTGGTCGCCGCCGTTGTGGTGCCTGAGCGTCCACGGCGTGCGGCCTTTGAACAGATATTGTTCCAAACCCGTGTAGGCAAATGCGGCAAACAGCCCCCATTTGAAAGCGGGGCGGATATTGCGTGCCTGATGCAGTTCTTCATACAGCCAGCTTCGGCGGAAACGTTCCGTATAGTCTGCCGCCTCGGGCGCGCTGTCGAGTTCGGTACCGTTTTCGGCCAAACAGCCGAAAACGGCTTCGGCCGCGAGCATACCCGATTTGATGGCCGTATGAATGCCCTTGATGCGCGGCACATTCAGAAAACCGGCCGCATCGCCCGCCAAAACCGCGCCGGGCGCAGTCAGCTTGGGCAGGCTCTGCAAACCGCCTTCGTTGAGCGCGCGCGCGCCGTAGGCAATCCGCCGCCCGCCCGCCAGCGTTTTGCGGATTTCGGGGTGGGTTTTGAAACGCTGGAATTCTTCAAACGGCGAAAGATAGGGATTTTCGTAATCCAGACCGACCACAAAGCCGACAGCGACTTGATTGTTGTCCAAATGATAGACAAACGAACCGCCGTAAGTCTTCCGGTCCAGCGGCCAGCCCGTAGTATGCACCGTCAGACCCGGCTGCGACTGCCCGGGCGGGATTTCCCAGATTTCCTTGATGCCCAGCCCGTAGGTTTGCGCCTGACAGTTTTCGTCCAACCTGAAACGGCGGATCAGCTGTTTGCTGAGCGAACCGCGGCAGCCCTCGGCAAATACCGTCTGTTGCCCGTACAACGCCATGCCGCGCTGAAACATATCGGTCGGCGTGCCGTCTTTGCCGATGCCCATATCGCCCGTGGCAATCCCTTTTACGCTGCCGTCTTCGTGATACAGAATCTCGGCAGCGGCAAAGCCCGGATAAATTTCTACCCCGAGGCTTTCCGCCTGTTCCGCCAGCCAGCGCGTCAGCAGGCCGAGGCTGATAATATAATTGCCCCGGTTGTGGAAACTCGGCGGCGTGGGCAGCCTGTATGCCTTTTCTTCTGTGAGAAACAGTACGCGGTCTTCGGTAACACTGCGCGTCAGCGGCGCACCGTCCGCCTGCCAGTCGGGCAGCAGCTCGGACAATGCTTTGGGATCGATGACGGCACCGGACAAACTGTGCGCCCCCACTTCCGAGCCTTTCTCCACCACGCACACACTCACTTCGCGCCCGGCGGCGGTGGCAAGCTGCTTCAACTTGATGGCGGCGGACAAACCGGCAGGACCGGCGCCCACCACCACCACATCGTACTGCATACTGTCGCGTTCAACGGTTTCGTTCATGGAGGTTCCTTGTCATATTATTTTCATTGATGGGCGGATTATAACCGAAGCAAACGGCCGTCTGCATTTCCCGATACGCTGTATCTGTGCAGGCCGGATTCTTTGAATCCGACACTGCCGGAATCCGACACACCGCTTGTCCATAGCGGTACGGGTAAGGCATTCGGCGGTTCGGATTCGAGAATCCGACCTACCGTCTGCCGTTATACGGGAATGTCCGCCCGATGCCGGAAAGCGATTTTCAGACGGCCGCCCGACAGTTTGACGTTCGGCCCGCCCGGCCGTCGGCTGCGATACCGTCGGATTCAGGCATCCGGCCTGCCACAGTAAAGCGGCCATTTCCGCCGCTGTCTGCCACACGGCTGCAATCCGCGCCGTCTGTCTGCTCTAAACGCGTACATAGCGGACAAACGCCATGTAGGTCGGATTCTTTGAATCCGGCCTACCGTCTGCCGTTATACGGAGATGTCTGCCCGATGCCGGAAAGCGGTTTTCAGACGGCCGCCCGAAGTGTGACGTTCGGCCCGTCAGGCCGTCGGCTGCGATACCGTCGGATTCAGGCATCCGGCCAGCCACAGTAAAGCGGCCATTTCCGCCGCTGTCCGCCACACGGCTGCAATCCGCGCAGTCTGTCTGCTCTAAACGCGCACATAGCGGACAAACGCAAAGCGCAGCCCGTTTTGGGAAATCCCTGTCTCGCGCGACATCTCGCGCCAGTTTTCAGACGGCCATTCGGGGAAAAACGCATCGCCCTCGACGTCGGTTTCCACTTCCGTGATACGGAGTTCGGTAGCCAGCGGCAGAGCCTGACGGTAGATTTGCGCACCGCCCATAATGACGGCTTCCTCGCTGCCCGAGCACAAAGCCAGTGCCGCTTCCAGACTGTGCACCGTTTCCGCGCCTTCCGCACGGTAGCCGGTTTGGCGGCTGATAACGATATTGCGCCGCCCCGGCAGCGGTTTTTTCGGCAGCGATTCCCACGTTTTCCGCCCCATAATCACGGGTTTGCCCAGCGTATAGGCTTTGAAGAAAGCAAAATCTTCGGGCAGATGCCAGGGCATACGGTTGTCGGTGCCGATACAGCGGTTGGCGGCGGCATAGGCGGCAATCAGGGTAATGTTCATGGGTTGAAATCGGAATAGGGAAGATGGAACGGTATGGTATTCTGAATCAGGCCGTCTGAAAAGCGGCCAGCGGTTTTGCCGGTAGAATAAACAAAAGCCGCTGAAAAATCAGCGGCCTGAAACTGGCGGAGGCGGTGAGATTCGAACTCACGGAGGGCGCAAACCCTCGACGGTTTTCAAGACCGTTGCATTAAACCGCTCTGCCACACCTCCGGTTTATGCGTTTCAAGATTGGCGGAAGCGGTGAGATTCGAACTCACGGAGGGCGCAAACCCTCGACGGTTTTCAAGACCGTTGCATTAAACCGCTCTGCCACGCTTCCGTTTCTTGAAAGACGGAATCATAAGGGGTTTTACCGTTTTTGCCAAGCAGTTTTGTCGGCTTGCGGCCTAAAATTCTGTTTTTATTTTGATTGTTCCGGGCGCAGGAATACCCATTCGTTTTCGGTGGAGGCAGCCTCATGGAAGCGGTAGCCTTCGCTGTCGAAGTTTTTCAGCATTTCGGGATCGGTAATGCCGTTCTCGGCGGCATAGCGCACCATCAGGCCGCGCGCGCGTTTGGCGTAGAAGCTGATGATTTTGTGGCGGCCGTTTTTTTCGTCTTGGAAGACGGGGGTAATCAGGCGGGCATGGAGTTCTTCGGCTCGGACGGCTTTGAAATATTCCTGAGAGGCGAGGTTGATAACGGTGCGGCCGTTTTGTGCGGACAGGGTGCGGTTGATGAGATCGGTCAGGCTGCTGCCCCAAAACTCATAGAGGTTTTTGCCGCGCGTGTTGGCAAACGGTGTGCCCATTTCCAGACGATAGGGCTGTATCAAATCCAGCGGGCGCAGCAGGCCGTAGAGGCCGGAGAGTATGCGCAGGCGGTGTTGCAGGTAGGCGGTGGCGGTTTCGCCGAGTGCGGCGGCGTTCAGGCCGTCGTAAACATCGCCGTTGAACAGATAGACGGCGGGCTTGGCGTTTTCGGGTGTAAACGGGGTGTGCCATGCGGCGTTGCGTTCGGCGTTGAGCAGGGCGATTTTGTCGGAAATGTGCATCAGTCCGGCCAGATCTTGCGGTGCGAGCGGTTTGAGCTGCGCCATCAGTTCGGCGGCATCGTCCAGTAAATCGGGCAGGGTGTGTGCGGCAGGCGGTGCGGGGTCTTTTTCGTTCAGGTTTTTGGCGGGGGAAAGCAGAAACAGCATAGCGGTGTCCTGTGGTGCGGTCGGTCGGAAGGCCGTCTGAAAAGCTGTAAAGAGCGGTTTTCAGACGGCCTCGGGCGGTGATTCGGCGGGGTCAGGGCTGCGGCAGTGACATGGCCAGTACGGCGGCTTCCTGTTCGGCACGGAATGCGGCCAATTTCTCTGCCAGTGCGGCATCGTGGTTGGCCAGCAGGGAGACGGCGAACAATGCGGCATTGGCCGCACCGGCCTCGCCGATGGCGAAGGTGGCGACGGGCACGCCTTTGGGCATCTGGACGATGGAGAGCAGGGAGTCTTCGCCGCGCAGGTATTTGCTGGGTACAGGTACGCCGAGAACGGGAACGGTGGTTTTGGCGGCGACCATACCGGGCAGGTGCGCTGCGCCGCCCGCTCCGGCGATAATCGCCTGAATGCCCCGTTCGCGCGCGGTTTCGGCATATTCGAACATTAAATCGGGGGTGCGGTGGGCGGAAACGACGCGCGCTTCATAGGCGATGCCGAATTTTTCGAGAAAGTCTGCGGCGTGCTGCATAACGGGCCAGTCGCTGTTGCTGCCCATGATGATGCCGATTTGAATCATGATGCTTGTCCTTGTTCAAGTTTGCCGTTTGGGCCGACGGTTTGCCGCCGGCAGGGTAAGGCCGTCTGAAAGCGGCTGTCTGCCGGCAGACGGTGCCGGCCGGTTTCAGTATTTCAGGTATCGGGCGGTACGGCGGGCGGCGGCACTGTCGGGATAGGTGGCCGCCAGTTTGCGCCACGTGGCGCGGGCGATGTCGCGCTGCTGCATCGTCCACTGGCACCGGCCGACGGTATAGAGGGCTTCGGCGGCTTCGGGGCTGGTGCGGAAACGCGAAAGGTAGCGGTTGGCAATGTTGATGGCCGATTCGCAGTTGCCCTGTCTGTAGTGGCTTTGCAGCAGCAGATACATGCTTTTGCGTTCGGTTTCGCTGCCGTTGCCGCCACTTTCGGCGGAGTTCAGTATTTTGATGGCGGCAGCATAGTTGCCGTTGCGGTAATGGGTTTGTGCCTGTGTCAGGTTTTGCGCTGAGCGGGCGGCCCGGTCGGCTGAGGGCGAGGCAGTCCGGGCAGGCGGTGCAAAGTTTTGTGCAGGGCTGCTGTGCCGGGTTTCGAAACGGTCGATGCGGTTTTCCAGTTCGTCCAAACGGTATTGCAGACGGCCGATTTCCACGCTCAGACGGCGGATTTGTGTTTCGCTGTCGGCTTTAGGGTGGGGAATGCCGCTGTCGGCGGCGGTGGGGGGCGTCTGCGGGGAGGCGGCCGGTTCGCTGTGTGCGGCGCAGGCGGCCAACAGAAAAAGTGTCGGAAGCGGAAAAGCATATTTCATTTTCAGACGGCCTATATGCGGGTAAGGGCGGGTTCAGCGTTTTTGCAGCAGGGTCAGCCCGTCGCCCAAAGGCAGGGTAATCGGGATAATCCTCGGGTCATGGGGCAGGGCGGCGTTGAAAGCCTGCAAAACCGGCCAGGCTTGCGGTGCGTTTGGCGGGGCATCGTGCAACACGCGGCCGCCGAGCAGGATATTGTCGATGGCGATGATGCCGCCGGGGCGCACCAGTTGCAGGCAGCGTTCGTAATAGTGCGGCGTGGGCGGCTTGTCGGCATCGATAAACGCCATGTCGAAGCTGCCGCTTTTTCCTTCGGCGATCAGTTCGTCCAAGGTAAACAGTGCCGGTTGCAGATGCAGGGTAATCTTGTCGGCGACACCGGCCTGCTGCCATGCGGTTTGCGCCAGTGCGGTAAAGCCCGCGTTGATGTCGCAGGCAGTGATGCGGCCGTGCGGCGGCAGGGCCAGTGCCATGGCGGTGCTGCTGTATCCGGTGAATACGCCGATTTCCAGATAGTTTTCGGCGCGGATCAGGCGGGCCAGCCATGTGAGCAGCGCGGCCTGTTCGGGGGCGACCGCCATTTTGCCCATGCGGTGGCCGGTATTGGCGGCACGGATGGCGGCGAGCGCGGGGTGTTCCGGCTCGCCGATGCGGCGCAGATAGGCCAGAAGCTCGGGCGTGGCGGCGGTGGCCGTGATGCTCATGTGCTTAATCCGGCTGGTAGGCGTAAGGCTTTTTCGGCAGTTTGGCCGCTTCGTAGTTTGCCTGTTCTTCGGGATTGACGGCCACGTCCCACAAGATGCCGCGGTTTTTCAGCCGCTGCTCGGCTTCCTGCGGGTTTTGTTCGAGATAGTCGTTGATAAATCGGGTGGCATCGGATTGATAATGGTACATAAGTCCGCTCCTTTGACGATGGCGGCATTATACCCAAAATCGCCGCCTGCGGTGTGTAAATGGCAAAACGGGCGGAGGGTGAGTATAATCGGCCGCTGCTGTTCGAACCTGGTTTGCAGAAGGAAAAAAACATGACGGATATTCAAATCGAAAAAAAGATGAATGTGGAGAGTTTTAATCTCGACCACACTAAGGTCAAAGCACCTTATGTGCGTCTGGCTTGTGTTACCGACGGCGATTTCGGCGACAAAATCTATAAATACGACCTGCGCGTGTGCCAGCCCAACCGCGATCATATGGAAATGCCCGCGCTGCATTCGCTGGAACACTTGATGGCCGAATTGTCGCGCAACCATTCCGATAAGATTGTGGACATCAGCCCGATGGGCTGCCAAACCGGTTTTTATGTCGCGCTGCTGAATATGGGCGATTATGAGGAAGTTTTGTCGCTGATAGAGCGCACACTCAAAGATGTGTTGGCGGCCGAAGAAGTACCGGCCTGCAACGAGGTGCAGTGCGGTTGGGCGGCCAGCCACAGTCTGGAAGGGGCGAAAAAAATCGCCCGAACGCTGCTGGACAAGCGCGGCGAATGGCCGGAAGTGTTCGCATGAGGGCGCAGACTGTCGGCATCATCGGCGCGATGCAGCCGGAAATCGAGCTGCTCAAAGGCCGTCTGAAAAACAGGGAAACCCACCGTTTCGGTGCGTTTGAAATCGATACGGGCGAATTGGGCGGCTGCCGCGCGGTGCTGTCGCTCAGCGGCATCGGCAAAGTGAATGCCGCCGTGGCGACGGCTCTGCTGGTGCGGCATTTTTCTCCCGACTGCATCATCAATACCGGCAGCGCGGGCGGTTTGGGCAGCGGGCTGAAAGTGGGCGATGTGGTGGTGGGCGTGCAGACGGCGCATCACGATGTCGATGTTACCGCTTTCGGTTATGCGCCCGGCCAAGTGCCGCAGCTGCCCCCCGTGTTTGCTTCCGATGCGGATTTGGTGGAGGCGGCCGGACAGGCTGCGGCGGCATTTGACGGTGCGGCCGTGCATTTCGGGCAGATTGTCAGCGGCGACCAGTTTATCCACAGTACGGAAAAATCGGCACAACTGCGCGCGCTGTTTCCCGGAGCGTTGGCCGTGGAAATGGAAGCGGCGGCGATTGCCCAAACCTGTGCGCAGTTGGACGTGCCGTTTGTGGTGGTACGCGCCCTGTCGGATACGGCCGACGAGCAGGCAGAGGTGTCGTTTGACGAATTTTTGCAGCAGGCCGGCCGCCGTTCGGCGCAGATGGTGGAAGCGATGATTGCGGCTTTGGCACAGCGGGGCGGCGATGGCGGCTAAATCCGGCGATGCTTACGGCCGTCTGATTCAGGCACTCAAAGGCCTGCCGGGCGTGGGGCCGAAATCGGCGCAGCGCATGGCGTTCGAGCTGCTGCAATACCGGCGCGACGATGCGGCACAATTGGTTTCGGCCTTGCAGGCGGCTTTGGGGCAGGTGCGGCACTGTTCGGGCTGCAATACGTTTTGCGAAGCCGATTTGTGCGCGATTTGTGCCGATGAAAGCCGTGATGCGACGCGGCTGATGATTGTGCACCTGCCGGTGGATGTGGCCGGTATGGAAGCGGCCAACTGCCACGACGGGCTGTATTTTGTTCTGATGGGGCAAATCAATCCCGCGCAGGGTATGGATTTGACCCATGTGGCGGTGAAAGAGCTGGTCGGCCGTCTGAAAAACAGCGCGGTGGAAGAAATCATTATTGCCACGGGCTTTACCGCCGAGGGCGATGCCACGGCGTATGTGCTGTCCGAACTGCTCAAACCGCTGCCGTATAAAATCAGCCGTCTGGCGCGCGGTATGCCGCTGGGGGCGGAGTTGGAGCATATCGATGCCGGTACGCTGGCGCAGGCGGTATACGAGCGCAAGCTGCTGAAAGAAAAAAGCTGAATGCCGTCTGAAAACGGTATGGCGGCAGCCGCAGGCAGAAAATGCCGTGCGGCTGTTTTTTTTGAGGCTGCCGCGGGCAGTGGCTGTTTTCAGACGGCCTTTGAAGCTGCCTATTCGGAACGGTAAAACGTTTCAGGATCGGTAAAGCGGCCGATGGCCGGTTTTTGGAATGACGGGCGGATCAGACCGGCCAAATCGCTGTTTTGGATGCCGAGTACCACAAAACCCATGGCATACGGCCCCAATTCATAGGGGTTGTAGCTGAATGTGATGCCTTGCGGCGTGAAATAGAAATTGTCGGTTACGGCCATCGGCCAGGCGTTGAGATGTTCGGTAAACGCGCGTTCGCCGAGGAGGCCGCCGCTTTCTTTTGCCTGTTCCTGCATCACGCTTTTGAGCCGTGCCGTCAGCCGTTTTTTCAGGGCGGTTTCCCGATTGGGCAGCAGTATATCGGCAAGCGTCAGGCGTTTTTGCCGTTTGCGGTCGAATACATAGAACGTGCGTGTGGGGATACCGTGCGCCCCGCCGCTGAAACGGTAATCGTCGGCGGCAATCTGTATGATTTGCGGCGATGCGCTGATCAGGCCGAGGCGGCGCGTGTACGTCAGGATGGCAGGGCGGCCGTCGCGCAAGGTTTCGTTCAGCCACGGGACGGTTTCGCCGATTTCCTGCCGCATCAGGGCGGCATCCCGATTGACGGCGGTGTTGAGCCACGGCAGGCGGCTGCGCAGCAGGGCGATATTGATGTCGGTACACGGGGTTTCGGCATTCTGTCGGCGGCACAGCCGTTTGGTTTCGGCAGGCAGGGTGTAGGCCATTCGGGTGGTGGCAAAGTCGATGCCGCGTGCGGCGGCGGGCATGACAAATGCGGCAAGCAGGGCGGACAGGAAGATTTTTTGCACGGCGGTTTCCTTTACCGTTAATGGAGGGGCGGACAAAGATTGTAAGGTAATTGGCGGGGACGGGATAGCGGGCGATGGTGTGAACAGGCCGTCTGAAACCGGAGGGGAAGGTTTCAGACGGCCTTTGTGTTGCCGTATCTCGCAGACTTTTATGCTTTATTGCGGCTGAATACGGCTTTGGCCGTTTGCCATGCGATGCAGCATGCGCCGCCGATAAAGATCAGGTCGGACAGGGTGCGGATCCAGCGCAGGGTTTGGAGAAAGTCCTGCTGCATAAAGCCTTCGGAACGGGCATACCACAATCCCTGTGTAATGCTGGCATAGGCTTGGAACACGCCCACGGGCAGCAGACTGGTGGCAATCATGCCGGCCAGCCCGCCGTTGAGCAGCCAGAATCCCCATGTCATGACCTTGTCGTCAAATACCGCATCGGGTTTCAGATAACGCGCAACCAGCAGGACAAAGCCCAGAGCGAGGAAGCCGTAAACACCGAACAGGGCGGCATGGGCATGGACGGCGGTGGTATTCAGACCTTGCAGGTAGAACAGCGAAATCGGCGGATTAATCATAAAGCCGAATACGCCCGCGCCGATCATGTTCCAAAATGCCACGGCAACAAAACACATCAGCGGCCAGCGCAAACGTTTCATCCACGGCGTAGCGTGCTGGTAAGACCAATGCTCGTAGGCTTCGTATCCCAACAGAATCAGCGGTACGACTTCCAGTGCGGAGAATGATGCACCGACGGCCATAATCGGTGTGGTGGTACCGGCGAAATAAAGATGGTGGAAAGTGCCGGGTACGCCGCCGACCATAAACAGGGAGGCGGAAACCAGCGCGGCCACGGTGGCGGTACGGCGGCTGACCAGTCCCAGATTGAAGAAAATAAAGGCCAGGGCGGCAGTGGCAAAGACTTCAAAGAAGCCTTCCACCCACAGGTGCACCACCCACCAACGCCAGTATTCCATCACGGTCAGGCTTTCGCGCTGGCCGTAGAACAGGCCGGGGGCGTAAAATAGTCCCACGCCCACCATCGATGCAACAAAAATCGCCAGCAGGTTTTTATCGGCATTTTTGTCGCGGAAGGCGGAAACGGTGCAGCGCAGCATCAAAAACAGCCACAGTATCAGGCCGACCAGCAGCAGAATCTGCCAGAAGCGCCCCAAATCCAGATATTCGTAGCCTTGATGGCCGAACCAAAAGGCGGTGCTGCCCGGTTCGATGGCGCCGGAAAGGGTCAGGAAATTGCCGCCGTACGAACCCAATACCACGACAAACAGCGCGATATACAGAAAGTTCACGCCCAAAGCCTGATATTTGGGATCTTTGCCGCCGTTGATAATCGGCGCGAGAAAGAGGCCGGCGGTCAAGAAACCGGTGGCAATCCAGAAAATGGCCGTCTGAATATGCCATGTGCGCACCAAGGCATAGGGGAACCATTTGGACAGGTCGATACCGTAGAACTGCTGGCCTTCAACCGTATAGTGTGCGGTCAGACCGCCGAGCAGCACTTGGGCGACAAACAGGGCGACGGTCAGGAACACATATTTGCCCAATGCCTTTTGCGACGGAGTCAGTCTGATTTTGGCGACGGGGTCTTCTGCCGGTACGGCGGGTGCGGCATCATGCTTGCGCAAAAACGCATAACCCCATACCAACAGACCGATACCGGCCAGCAGCAGCACAATGCTGGCAATCGACCAGGCGATGTTTTCGCCGGTCGGCACATTATTGATTAAAGGCTCGTGCGGCCAGTTGTTGGTATAAGTGGCTTCGCTGCCCGGGCGGTTGGTCGAGGCGACCCAGGAAGTCCAGAAAAAGAAATCGGTCAGGCGTTGGCGGTGTTCCGCGCCGGGCAGTGTGCCGTTTTTCATGGCAAAGGCTTCGCGGGTGGGAATCATGGCCGGATCATCACCGTAGAGTGCGGTGTAATAGGGGGCAACGGCTTTGATGGCGCGGATGCGCGTGTCTGACAGGACAACCGTACCGTTTTCGTTCATTTGGCTGCCTTTGCGGTATTCGTCGGCCATCTCGGCTTTCAGCGCGGCCTGCGAGGCGGTATCCAAGTCGGCAAATGCCTTGCCGTGCCGTGTTTGGGCGGCGGTTTCCAGCCAGGCGGTCAGCTCGCGGTGCAGCCAGTCGGCCGTCCAGTCGGGTGCCTGAAAAGCACCGTGGCCGAACATGGAACCTAATTCCATGCCGCCGGTGGCTTGCCAGGCTTCCTGTCCGGCCAGAATCTGATCGCGCGTCATCAGGGTTTCGCCGGCGGTACTGACATATTGTTGGGGAACGGGCGGTGCTTGGCGGTAAACTTCTACGCCCAAGTAGCCCAGCAGGGAAAAGGTTACGGCTAATACGGCGATCAGCGATAACCACAGCTTTTTATACTGGCCCATGGTTTGCTCCTTATGGTTGGCAGTGGTGTGTAAAATAAATTCATAAAATATGAATGTTAAAAAATGGTAGCACAGCTTGAATGCGAAATAAACAGCCTGTTTTTGAGCTTGAACTCAATTTCAGTGGAGGTGCCGCTATATTGATTCATTGCTTTTTATTTTGATTTTAATGGATAATTTTATTTTTCCGAACGGGAGTTGGCCATCTGAAAATATGACGGGGATGTTGTTTGTGTTTTTTACTGTCTTTTAAAGTTTCATTTTATGTAAATAATTTGATGTGCATCAAACAGGCGGCAGCACGCTGCACGCATAATGGTTTCCAGACAAAAAAACAAACCCGCCAAAAAGGAAACCACTATGAAACTGCAAGTTTTATCCGCCCTGATTGCTTCTGCCTTTGTGCTGGCCGCCTGCGGTGAAAAGGCACAGACGGTTCCGCCCGCGCCGGTTGCCGTAGCGGCTTCTTCCGCACCGGCGGCATCTGCGCCCCAGGGTGAATTGCCGGTGATGGATGCCGTGCTGACTCAGGCACCGGATGTGCCGCCCGCCATCGACCGCGACTATCCGGCCAAAGTGGTGGTAAAAATCGAAGTGGTGGAAAAAGTGATGGAGATGGCCGACGGGGTCGAATACAAATATTGGACGTTCGGCGGCGATGTACCGGGGCAGTTTATCCGTGTGCGCGAGGGCGACACGGTGGAAGTGCAGTTTTCCAATCACCCCTCTTCGACGGTGCCGCACAATATCGACTTCCATTCGGCCACAGGCCCCGGCGGTGGTGCGGAGTCGAGCTTTACCGCACCCGGCCATACTTCGACATTCAGCTTCAAAGTGCTGAATCCGGGGCTGTATGTGTATCACTGTGCCACCGCGCCGGTGGGAATGCATATTGCCAACGGTATGTACGGCCTGATTCTGGTCGAACCTAAGGAAGGGCTGCCCAAAGCCGATAAAGAGTTTTACGTGATGCAGGGCGATTTCTATACCAAAGGGGCATACGGCGAGCGCGGTTTGCAGCCTTTCGATATGAATAAAGCGATTAAGGAGCAGCCCGATTATGTCGTATTCAACGGCCGTGTCGGTTCGATGCTGGGCGATAAGGCCTTAAAGGCCGAAGTGGGCGAAACCGTGCGTATGTATGTGGGTAACGGCGGTCCGAACTTGGTTTCTTCGTTCCACGTCATCGGCGAGATTTTCGATAAGGTATATATTGAAGGCGGTTCGGCGGTCAATGAGAATATCCAGACCACGCTGGTGCCTGCGGGCGGTTCGGCGATTGTTGAATTTAAAGTCGATGTGCCGGGCAACTTTACCTTGGTCGATCACTCCATTTTCCGCGCGTTCAACAAAGGCGCGCTGGGCCAGCTCAAAGTAAGCGGTCCCGAAAATAAAGAGATTTTCTCGGGCAAATTGAGCGATTCCGTTTACCAGCCGGAGGGCGGTACCGTGCAGACGGTTCCGCTGACGCAAGAAGAGCAGGCCAAAGCCGATGCCGGTGCGGCCAAAGCGGCCGGCAAGGACGATCAGATCAAGTTGGGTAAGGCTGTTTACGATTCCAACTGCATGGCCTGCCACGGTGCGCAGGGACAGGGTGTAGAGGGTGCATTCCCGCCGTTGGCCAAATCCGATTATCTGCTGCAGGATCCGAAGCGCGGGATTGATGCGGTTTTGAAAGGCGTGAACGGTAAGATTACCGTGAACGGTAAGGAATACAACAGCGTGATGCCCGCACTGGCTTTGGACGACGAACAGACGGCCAATGTGCTGACGTATATCCTGAACAGTTTCGGCAACGACGGCGGTCAAATCAGTCCGGCAGATGTGGCCAAACGGCGTTAAATTGCCACGGTGGCCGGAAGTCTTCTTCCGGCTTTATTTGAACACTGCCGAAACCGCGTTTTCAGACGGCCCCAGTCCGCAACAGGCCGTCTGAAAACGGTTTGGCAATCCGGGGAGCGCGTTGATGAAAATGGCTTTAATCTGCCGCATCGTCTTTGTCCTGTTGTCAGTGCCGGCGGCTGCTTATTCCGGGGCGGCAGAGATGGTCAAACTGCCGGGCGGCAGTTACCGTCCGCTGTACCTGAAAGAGAATACGCCGCAAATCAGCGTCAGGCCGTACCGCTTGGACAAATATCCTGTAAGCAACCGCGAATTTGCCGCCTTTACCGCCCAAAATCCGCAATGGCGGCGCGGCCATACCGGCAGCAAGCAGAGTGACAGGCACTATCTGGCGCACTGGGTGGCCAAGGGGCAGGGGTTTGCCCCGAAAACGGCCGATTTGGATAAGCCGGTAACTTATGTTTCATGGTTTGCCGCCCACGCCTATTGCCGCGCACAGGGAAAACGCCTGCCGACCATAGATGAATGGGAATTTGCCGGACAGGCTTCGCAAACCAGTCCCAACGGTGCCAAAGAAGCAGCCTACCGCGAGACCATTCTGAACTGGTATGCCGAAGGCAGCAGCAAAGGCTTGGGCAAAATAGGCCGGAAAGCTCCCAATTATTGGGGGATTCACGATATGCACGGCCTGATTTGGGAGTGGACGGAAGATTTCAACAGCAGTCTGCTCAACTCCGGCCAAGTCGATAACAGTATGTTCTGTTCGGGTGCGTCGGCGGGGGCGGCAGACCCGAGCGATTATGCCGCCTTTATGCGCTACGGTTTCCGCACCAGTGTCCAGGCCAAGTTTTCCGTGCATAATCTGGGTTTCCGCTGCGCGGCCGATTCCTGAACACAGGATAGAAACCGCCGCCGTATCGGGTATACGGCGGCGGTTTGCGGTTTCTTGGGGGGAAGCCGGCGTTTATCCGCCGACGGCATCGCTGCCGATACGGCCGGAAGCCGGCACTTTGCCGCCGCGCTCCAGCAGACGCGCACGCAGGGCTTCGCCGTTTTTCGGTACGCCGTCGATACACCACACTTTATACAGTGCACCGCGTACCGGTTCCGGGCTGCTCAGAATGGATCCGATGTTCTGCCATTGCGGATTGCGCGGCTGAATCCAGCGCCGGTTCTGCATATCGGCAAAAGCATAGATTTTATACGACGATTTTTTTTCCTGACGGAAAGAGGTCGGCGCACAGTAAACCGCTTCGGCGCTGATATTGTCGTAACCGCTTTGCGAACGTATGTTCAGCACATAGCGGATACTGCCGTCTGCCGCCAGCCGCACGCTGTCCAGAGCGACGGACGGTTCGCTCGGGAAGCCGGGCGTGACATAAATCCGCTGCCAGCGGGTTTGGCTGTCAGGCAGTGCGGGCAGGATTTCATCGGATTCGCTGAACCGGTTGCGTGCCGCCTCTTCGGGCGATTCGACATAATTGGTATTGTAGAGAGTGTCTTTTTGATTGATACCGGCGGCTTGGGCGGCCAATGCCGCAACGGTTACCGGCAGAATAAGCAGGCGCATGGGCGATCCTTGCGGTCATGAAAAACGGTATCTATTCTAACCTGCCGCTGCGGCCATTGCCAGCCGCCGCACGTTCCACAGACGGCATCTGCCGCGCTATAATCCGCTTTTTACGTTTGCTGACCGAAAACAAGATGAATGAACAATTATTGGATTTGAGCGGCCTGAAATGTCCGCTGCCGATTCTGCGCACCAAAAAAACTTTGGCACAGATGAAAGGGGGCGTGTTGAAAGTGTTGGCAACCGACCCCGGCGCACCCGGCGATTTTGCCGCTTTCTGCCGCCAAACCGGCCACGTGCTGCGCGAATCGTCCGTCGAGAACGGCGTATTTGTTTTGGTGGTACAGCATAAAGACGGCGTTTGAACGCCGCCCGGTTATTTAAAGGAACGCATATGCAGACTCTGACCCTGACCCGCCCCGACGATTTCCACCTCCACGTGCGCGACGGTGCGGCACTCAAAGCCGTAGTGCCGTATACCGCCCGCCAAATGGGGCGTGCGCTGATTATGCCCAATCTGAAACCGCCCGTTACTACGGTAGCGCAGGCCTTGGCCTATAAACAGGAAATTTCAGCTGCCGTTCCGGCCGGTTTGGATTTCGAACCGCTGATGTGCCTGTATCTGACCGACCATGCCACGCCCGACTTGGTGCGCGAAGCCAAAGCGGCGGGCATTGTGGCCTTCAAGCTGTATCCGGCCGGTGCGACCACCAATTCCGATTCGGGCGTTACCGATTTATTTAAATTGCTGCCGGTTTTGCAGGCGATGGCCGAAGAGGGAGTGCGGTTTCTGGTACACGGCGAAGTGACCGACCCCGACATCGATATTTTCGACCGCGAAGCAGTGTTTATCGAGCGGGTGATGAAGCCGGTGTTGGCGCAGGTGCCCGATTTGAAAGTGGTGTTCGAGCACATCACCACGGCCGAAGCGGCGCGGCTGGTGATGGAGGCGGGCGACAATGTGGCGGCTACCGTAACCCCGCAGCATCTGCTGCTCAACCGCAACGATCTGCTGGTGGGCGGTGTGCGTCCGCACCATTACTGCCTGCCGGTGCTCAAACGCGAAAGCCACCGCCGGGCTTTGGTGGCGGCCGTAACCGGCAGTCAGTCGCATAAATTCTTTTTGGGTACCGATTCCGCACCGCATGTGCAGACGGCCAAAGAAAATGCCTGCGGTTGTGCGGGTATGTTCAGCGCGATGCATGCCATCGGTCTGTATGCGGAAGTATTTGAAGCGGCCGGCGCGTTGGACAAACTCGAAGCGTTTGCGGCGCAAAACGGCGCGCGTTTTTACGGTTTGCCGCAAAACAGCGGCCGCATCACGCTGGTCAAGCAGGCCGAGCAGGTGCCGCAGAGTGTGCCGTTCGGCGACGGACAGCTGGTGCCGATGCGTGCGGGCGGCGAAGTGGCCTGGCGCGTGGCGGCGGAGTAAGGGCGGCTGTGGCGGCTTTCGCGGATACGGTTTGTTCGCGCCGCAATCTGTTGGGGGCGGCGGCGTTTTTCTGTCTGCCGTCTGCGGTACACGGCGCGGTGCAGCACGAAGAAACTTTGGCTGATGATGTCGCTTCCGTGATGCGCGGTTCGCTGGAAAACGCTTCGCCCGCGCGGCTGGTATTTGCCGACCCCGGCGAAGGGCGGCGGTGGCTGGCGGAAATGTCGCGCCGTTTGCAGCGTTTTGTGGCCGATGCGTATGAGCGCGAGCGTATGCTGGTGCATATCCAATATGAAAGTGCGCGGGCGGGTTTGGACAGTCAGCTGATTTTGGCTTTAATCGAAGTAGAAAGTGCGTTCCGCCAGTATGCGGTCAGTGCGGCCGGTGCGCGCGGGCTGATGCAGGTGATGCCGTTTTGGCAGCGGTATATCGGGCGGCCGGAGCATAATCTGTTTGATGTGCGCACCAATCTGCGTTACGGCTGTACGGTGCTGCGCCATTACCGTAATGTCGAGCGAGGCGATTTTGTCCGCGCTTTGGCACGCTATAACGGCAGTTTGGGCAGCCGCCGTTATCCCGATGCGGTTTATGCGGCATGGCAGCGGCGCTGGCGTTGGCCGTAAAGGGTAAATCGCGGACAGAGACCGTCTGAAAACAGTTTGTTGTTTTTCAGACGGCCTTTTGTTTGCGGAAAATGAAAACGGTTTCTGCTGTGTCGTTTTTGTCCGTCAGCCGCAGACATTTGATGCAGCTGCTTCACACGGCGTTTTTTGCTGTTTCAGGCAGCCTCTGCTGCGGCCGTCAGTTCGGCTATCCGTGCGACGATGGCTTCGGCTGCGGCTGCTTTGCTGCCGGCGGGCAGGGCGGTTTCACGTTCGGCATCGATTAAAGTGATTTGGTTGTCGGGTTTGCCCATCGCCACCGAAACATCGTTGGCCACCAGCAGCGGAATGCCTTTTTTCAGGCGTTTGGCGCGGCCGTGTTCAACAATGTTTTCACTTTCGGCAGCGAAGCCCACGCAAAACGGCGCATCGGGCAGGGCGGCCACGGTGGCGAGAATGTCGGGATTTTGCGCCAGTTCGATAATGGGCGGTGCGCCGCTGCCGTCTTTTTTGATTTTGTGGCGGCTGCGGTTTTTGACGTGATAATCGGCGACGGCGGCCACGGAGATGAAAATATCCTGCCCGTTCAGACGGCGCAGGACGGCGTCCAGCATCTCGCGCGCGCCCTGTGTCTGCTCGCTGTATGCCAGACCGGCAGGCAGGGCGGTCTGCATCTGGCCGTGAATCAGGCTGACTTCGGCACCGGCGGCACGGCAGGCACGTGCCAAGGCCGCCCCCATTTGTCCGCTGGACAGGTTGGTGATACCGCGCACGGGGTCGATGGCTTCAAATGTGGCACCGGCGGTAATCAGCACTTTTTTTCCGGCCAGCGGTTTGGCGTGCCATAAATCGGGCAGTAAATCGGCCAATTCGGCCGCTTCCGGCATACGGCCGGTACCGCTTTCGCCGCAGGCCTGTTCGCCCTCGGCGGGCTGGAAAACGGTAATGCCGTCGTCCTGCAAACGGGCGATATGGCGCAGATTCGCCGGATTGTGCCACATTTCGACGTTCATGGACGGGGCAACGGCCAGCGGGCATTTTCGCGCGGCAGCCAGTGTGGTGAGCAGGTTGTCGGCAATGCCGCAGGCGATTTTGGCCAGCGTGTTCGCGCTGGCGGGCGCAATCAGAAACACATCGGCCTGGCGGGTCAGGTTGATGTGCGCCATGCCGTTGCCGCCGAAACTGCCGTCGTGGGTATCGGTGTAAACGGGATTGCCGCTGAGTGCCTGAAAGGTCAGAGAGCCGACAAATTCGGCAGCAGCGCGGCTCATGACGATATGTACGTCGTGCCCCTGTTTTTTCAGCAGGCGCACCAGTTCGCACGATTTGTAGGCGGCAATGCCGCCGCTGATGCCCAATAGAATATTTTTTTTCATGGCGTTTTCTGCGACAGGCCGTCTGAAAGCTGCGTTTTGGCCGTTTATCGGTTTATTTTTTGATAAACGGAACGGAGCCGACGTTTCAGACGGCATTTAAAGTTTGACTGTTTCGGCTGATAGATTCGGTCGATGGAAACCGGGCAGATTATACCGCCGATACGGCAGAGACGGGCGGTATAGCGGCCGGATTTTCAGCTGCCGATTAACTGGATGCGTTTGCCGGGAATCAGCACACTGCCGTCGTTAGCCCGGCGTACGTCTTCGGCATTCATATTGAAACGGCGGGCAATGTCGTTGATGGTGTCGCCCTGCCGTATCGTGTACGACACTTGGCGGACGGTTGCCGCAGGCGCGGCGGAACGGGCGGCGGCAATGTTGAGCATCTGCCCCAAGCGGATATTGTTGCCGCGGATATTGTTGGCGGTAATCAGATCGGCTACGCTCACATTATAGCGCCGGGCGATATTGAACAAAGTATCGCCGCTCTCGACACGGTGGGTACCGGCAGGTGTTTTCGGGGCGGCTGATGTGCTGCGGACTGTGCTGCTGTGTTCCGTTTGGCGCGGCACGGCGGCTGGTACTTCTGTTTCCAAGCGTCGGCTGGCAGCCTGAGCCAGTGCGAACAGTTCGTCTCCGTCCGGTGTGGCGGCCTCCGGGAGGGCAGCTGTATAGGACGTTCCGGTTTGCGGGGCGGTTTGTACGATAAAATTCTGCTGGATGCCGTCGGCGTTCTGCACCGCCGGATTCAGGCTGTCTGCCGCAGTATTGAGGCTGCCGGTTGCCGGGTCGGTATCGGCTATGGCAGCGGTTTGTGCGACAACAGTAACAGTCTGCCGTTCGGGTACAGGGGCGGAACGTACGGTCTGCACGGCGGGATAGGCTTCACGCTGTGCGGCGGGCGGATTGAGCGGCTGGACGGTAAAATCCGGCACGCTGCGCGCTGCGGCGGTCTGGAAAGCGGGTTCGGCAGACAGGGCTTTATCCGGTGCGGCAAAATCGATGCCGATATTGCTGCTGCGGTTCAGGCTGTTTTTGGCAACCAGTATGCTGCGCCCGGCACCGACGGTGTTGCCGCGCAGGTTGTTGAGGCTGCGCAGTTCGCCGACGCTCATGCCGGTTTCTGCGGCAATGGCGCTCAGGCCGGTATGGGTGTAGGTAGTGTAAACGTCCCAAGACAGCAGGGTGTTTTTGTCGGCTTTGCTGTAGTTGCGCTCGAATGTGCCGACGGAGGCGGCCGGTATCAGCATTTTGCGTCGACCGTTTTGCGGCAGGAAAACCGGTGCGTTAAAGGCCGGATTGAGCGTTAAAAATTCGGTTTCGCTGATGCCGGCCAGACGGGCGGCAGCGCTGATGTCGATGGGCTGATTGATTTGAACCGCTTTAAAGTAGGGGCGGGTGTCGATTTCAGTCAGGTTGATGCCGAAGTAGTCGGGATTATTGACAATATTGCGCACGGCCAAAAGCTTGGGGACATAGTTGCGCGTTTCGTTGGGCATACGCAGGTTTTCGTAAACCGGATCCAGGCCTTGGGCGCGGGCGCGGGCGACGGCGCGGCCGACATTGCCTTCGCCCCAGTTGTAGGCGGCCAAAGCCAGAGACCAGTCGCCGAACATGCCGTGCAGGTATTGCAGGTAGTTCAGAGCGGCGTGGGTGGCGGCGTAAACATCGTGGCGGCCGTCATACAGCGGGGTTTGCTCCAACCCGTACTGGCGGCCGGTGGCCGGCATAAACTGCCACAGCCCCGATGCGCCGACGGGCGAGCGCGCTTTGGTAACGAACGCGCTTTCGATAAAGGGCAGCAGCGCGATTTCGGCGGGCATGCCGCGTTTGGCGACTTCTGCGCTGATAAAGGAGAGATACGGTTTGCTGCGGTCGATGGTGCGGTTGAAGTAGGCGCTGTTGGCGGCCAGCCTGCGTTCGTGGCTGCGCACAAGTTCGGGATTGACTTCGCTGATGGCGAATTGGTTGCGCAACTGGTTCCAGAGGCTGCCGAAAGCGGCTTTGGGTGTGCCGTGATCCATCGGCGCGGCGTTGAGGCGCATCATGGCATGGCCGATTTGGGCGGGGCTGTAAGTCTGGCCTGCGGCCGCTGCGGACAGGAAAAGGCCGGCAACGGCGGCAGAAAGGGCTGTTCGGGAACGCATGTTGAACCTTGCTGATGACACACGACAATCGACCGATGGTAACTTGCCTGTCAAACATCCGTCAAGGATGTCGGATGAAAATACTAAATATTTACATATTCTTAGGCGATTTTCTGATGCGGAATGAGAATTTTTACCGCTTGGCGGATGAGGCGGAAACGGGGCGGCGCATTGGATTTAAAGCGGTTTTTCGGATAAAATGCGCGCCGTTATCCGTTTCGGACACCGGCGCGGCATTCCGTCGGAAAAGCTGCGCCGGAGGCCGTCTGAAAAACGGCGGCACCGTTCGGCAACCCGTCGGCAGCCGGCGGCCGGTGCCTGCGGTTTTCAGACGGCCTTTCGATTGAATTGTTTGAAAATTATGAAAAATATCAGAAATTTCTCCATTATCGCCCATATCGACCACGGCAAGTCAACGCTGGCCGACCGCTTCATCCAATATTGCGGCGGTTTGGAAAACCGCGAAATGAGCGCGCAGGTGCTCGATTCGATGGACATCGAAAAAGAGCGCGGTATCACGATTAAGGCGCAGACCGCCGCACTGCAATACCGTGCGCGGGACGGGGAGGTTTATCATCTGAATCTGATCGATACGCCCGGGCACGTCGATTTTTCGTATGAAGTTTCCCGCTCGCTTTCGGCCTGCGAAGGCGCGCTGCTGGTGGTGGACGCATCGCAGGGCGTGGAAGCGCAAACCGTGGCCAACTGCTATACCGCGATTGATTTGGGCGTGGAAGTAGTGCCGGTGCTGAATAAAATCGATTTGCCTGCGGCCGATCCCGACCGTGTGGCGCAGGAAATCGAGGACATTATCGGCATCGATGCGGTGGGTGCGGTAACCTGTTCGGCCAAAAGCGGCTTGGGCGTGGAAGATGTTTTGGAAGAAATCGTTGCCAAAGTGCCCGCGCCCGAAGGAGATGCCGCCGCGCCGTTGCAGGCGGTGATTATCGATTCGTGGTTTGACAATTATGTCGGCGTGGTGATGCTGATTCGGGTGAAAAACGGCACCATCAGACTGAAAGACAAGGTGCGTTTTATGAGCACCAAGGCCGAATCGCAGGTAGAACAGCTGGGCGTATTTACGCCCAAATCAGTCAATAAAGAGATGCTGAGCGCGGGGCAGGTGGGCTTTCTGATTACCGGCGTGAAAGAACTGGGGCAGGCCAAAGTGGGCGACACAGTTACTTTGGTGCAGAATCCTGCCGCCGAGCCGCTGCCCGGCTTCAAAGAAGTGCAGAGTCAGGTATTTGCCGGCCTGTATCCGGTGGAAAGCCACGATTACGAAGCCCTGCGCGATGCGCTGGAAAAACTGCAATTAAATGATGCATCGCTGAAATTCGAGCCGGAGGTGTCGCAGGCTTTGGGTTTCGGTTTCCGCTGCGGTTTTTTGGGTCTGCTGCATTTGGAGATTGTGCAGGAGCGGCTGGAACGCGAATTCGATATGGATTTGATTACCACCGCGCCGACGGTGGTATATGAAGTGATTCTGAAAAGCGGCGAGAAAATTCTGGTGGAGAATCCGTCGAAACTGCCCGATACCGGCAGCATCGAAACCATTCTCGAGCCGATTATCACGGCAACGATTCTGGTGCCGCAGGATTATGTCGGCAATGTGATGACGCTGTGCAATCAAAAGCGTGGTGTACAGGCCAATATGCAGTATCTCGGCCGTCAAGTCATGCTGACCTATGATCTGCCGATGAACGAAGTGGTGATGGATTTCTTCGACAAACTCAAATCCACTTCGCGCGGTTATGCTTCGCTGGATTATGAGTTTAAAGAGTTTCAGCCGTCTGATCTGATTAAGCTCGATATTATGGTGAACGGCGAAAAAGTCGATGCGTTAAGCCTGATTGTACACCGCCAGAGTTCGGTACACCGGGGGCGCGAACTGGCGGCGAAAATGCGCGAGCTGATTCCGCGCCAGATGTTCGATATTGCGGTTCAGGCTTCCATCGGCAGCCAGATTATTGCGCGCGAAAACGTGAAAGCCCTGCGCAAAAACGTTTTGGCGAAATGCTACGGCGGCGATATTACGCGTAAGAAAAAGCTGTTGGAGAAACAGAAAGCGGGTAAACGCCGTATGAAACAGGTAGGCAATGTGGAAATTCCGCAAAGTGCGTTTTTGGCCATTTTGCAGGTGGGAGACAAATCATGACAGTTTGGTTTGCAGCGGCACTCGCGGCCGTAGCGGCAGGTGCGGTAATGTGGTTCAGAAGCAGCAAAACGCGCACGGAAAACGGCGAATGGAACAACGGCCTGCAATGGGCGTATCTGCTGATGCTGGTGGGTGTGTTCGGCCTGCTGGCTTCGGCGATGAGCTTTACCGCCGTGTTGCTGGTTTTTGTGTTGTTTACGGGTGCGGTATGGCTGTGGCGCCGTCTGAAAGTGGGCAAAAACCGTATCGACGACAATCATTTCCGCGACTATATGGCGGGCTTTTTCCCGATTATCGCGCTGATTTTCGTCTTGCGCAGTTTTATTGCCGAGCCGTTTCAGATTCCTTCCAGCTCGATGAGGCCGGGGCTGGTGGCAGGCGATTTTATTCTGGTCAATAAATTTGCCTACGGTATCCGCACTCCGGTTGTCAATAATGTGCTGGTCGATACCGGCAAAGTGGCGCGCGGCGATGTGATGGTGTTCAATTATCCCGAATCGCCCCAAGTCAATTACATCAAGCGCGTGATCGGCCTGCCCGGCGATTTGGTGGAATACCGCAATAAAACATTGAGCATCAACGGCCGGACCGTGCCGGACAGTGCAGAAGGCGCG
Source organism: Neisseria leonii (assembly GCF_028776105.2). Taxonomy (NCBI): domain Bacteria; kingdom Pseudomonadati; phylum Pseudomonadota; class Betaproteobacteria; order Neisseriales; family Neisseriaceae; genus Neisseria; species Neisseria leonii. Next base: position 508,514 of record NZ_CP145606.1, read on the forward strand.
CAGAGTTACCGCGAAAATACCGCCCAATACGGCACGGTGGACATTCGGGCCGAAGTATTCGGCGAAACCTTGGGCGGCCGCCGTTTCCAAGTGCTGAAAATGCCCGAACAGCCCGCGTTTCTGCCGCAGGGGGTGCGCAGCGGTTTCCCGTTCCGCGAAAACTGCGAATATGCGGAAGACGGTACTTGGTTTTCCTGCCGTGTTCCCGAAGGGCATTATTTTATGTTGGGCGACAACCGCGACAACAGTGAAGACTCGCGTTATTGGGGTTTTGTCAGCGACAAACTGGTGGTCGGCAAGGCGTTTTTGATTTGGATGAATTTCGGCGACTTCTCGCGGATCGGCAAACGGATTGAATAAAGCGCCGATGTGAAAGGCTCAAAGATAGAGTGGCACTTTTCAGTTTCTTGGCGTTTGGACGATATTAAGGCCGTCTGAAAACAGCATCAGCTTGTTTCAGACGGCCTTGTTGGATATGGTTTTCGATGCAGGCGGCCGCCGTCAGGCCAGCAACTGCGCGCCGGCATCGGGCGGTAAGCTGCCGGTAACGCGGTTTTGGCGGATTTTCAGACGGCCTGCGGCAAAATCGGCCACGGCCTGCGGGTAGAGTTTGTGTTCCACTGCCAGCACACGTGCGGCCAGATCGTCGGCCGTGTCGCCGTCCAAAACCGGTACTGCGCCTTGTGCGATGATCGGCCCGCAGTCCAGTTCGGCAGTAACAAAGTGAATGGTACAGCCGGCCACGCGGCAGCCTTCGGCCAATGCACGCTCGTGCGTGTGCAGGCCGGGAAACGCAGGCAGCAGCGAGGGGTGGATATTCATCAGACGGCCTTCGTAATGCGTGCAGAATGCGGGGGTGAGAATGCGCATAAAACCGGCCAGTACCACCAAATCGGGCCGGTAACCGTCAATCAGCGACATCATGGCACGGTCAAAGGCTTCGCGGCTGTCGAAATCTTTGTGGTTGAGCGCGGCGGTCTCTATACCGCGCGCTTGCGCCCAAGCCAAACCGGCGGCATCGGGGCGGTTGCTCAAAACGGCGGCAATCCGCACATCGGGCAGGCGGGCTGCGACAATGGCCTGCATATTGCTGCCTCGGCCGGAAATCAGGATAACGACGTTTTTCATAGTGTGTTTCCGTGTGTCAGTCAGAGTAGGGCAAACGGCGGTGTTCAGACGGCCTCGGGCAGCCGGAGCCGCCGTCAGCTGTTTAGTGTGTCGGCATTTTGAGCCGGCCGCCGCAACAGTGTTTGAATTTTCTGCCCGAACCGCAGATACAGGGCGATTTCATCGTGGGTAGGGCAACGGTGGGGTCGATAAAATACCAGCGCCCGCCGATGTATACAAAAGCGGAATCTTCGCGGTGGCAGTGTGTTTCGCCGTCGGCGCGGAAACGGGCTTCGAACACGACCCGGGCATGGTTTTTGCCGGTGTCGGGAATGTGGTGCAGAACCGTCAGCCCCAGCCATTCGCTGTCTCGGCTGTAACGGATAATGGCGGGCATATCCAGCAGCGGCTGCTGGGCGGGGACGGTGGTGTCGCGGATATAGCCGGTTTCGCCCAAGGCGTACGCGCTGTAACGCGAACGCATCAGGGTTTCGGCATCGGCGGCCGGGCGGCGGTTTTGGTGCAGCGGCGCGCAGCAGTCGGCATAAGGCGTATCCGTACCGCAGGGGCAGGGCATGGTCATGCCGTGCCGCCCTGAGGTTCGGGGATTTGGAATACTTGGCGCAGATAGGCCAGGAACGTATCGTTGTCGGTCATGGTTTTGCCGGGGCTGTCGGAAATTTTGGCTACCGATTGGCCGTTGCATTCCACCAGCTTCAAGACGATGTTCAGCGTGGTATGTCCCAAGTCGTTGGTCAGGTTGGTGCCGATGCCGAAGCTGGTTTTGAAACGGTCTTTGAAGTATTGGTGCAGGCTCCAAGCTTTTTCCAGATCGAGGCCGTCTGAAAAGGTGAGCATTTTGGTGCGGCTGTCGATTTTGAGTTTCCGGTAATGCGCATAGGCTTTGTCGCCCCACAGATAGGGATCGCCGCTGTCGTGGCGCAGGCCGTCGAACAGTTTGGCGAAATAGAGGTCGAAATCGCGCAGGAAAGCATCCATGCCGACGACATCGGTCAGTGCGATGCCCAAATCGCCCCGGTATTCTTTGACCCATGCTTCGAGCGCGGCTTTCTGGAAATCGCGCAGGCGCACGTTCAGTGCCTGAAAAGCCTGTAAAAATTCGTGTGCCATCGTGCCGATGGGGGTCAGGTTGAGTTTTTTCGCCAGATAGACGTTGCTGGTGCCGCGGAACAGCTCCGGCGCGGCGGCGGCCAAGGTTTGCACGACATATTCCTGCCAGGCCAGATTGTAGCGGCGGCGGGTGCCGAAATCGGAAACGAGAAACGGCGGGTCGGCGGGATTCTGCCGTGCGGCGTATTGTTGCAGCAGGGCGGCTTTGGCGGCCAGACGGCGGCGGCCTTCGGCCAGTACTTCGGGCGTTTCGAGGCGGCGGAAGTACAGCTCGTTCACAATGGCCAGAATGTAAATCTCGAAAAACATGGCCTGTATCATCGGGCCTTCGATGCGGATATGCAGGCGGCCTTGTCCGTCGCCGGAGACGCGGACAAAGCGGCGTTTGAGCTGGAACAGTTCGAGATAATCGACAAAATCGCTTTTGATAAAGCGCAGGCTGCGCAGATAGGCCAGTTCGTCCTGCGTCAGACGCAGTTCGCACAGATGATCCAGTTCGCGCTCGAGTTCCCCGCGTATTTCGGCCAGCGGATAGACCGTTTGGTCGTTGTTGCGGCAGCGGAATTCGTACACCCCGTGCGCCTGCGGGAATTGGTGCAGTACCACTTGCAGCATGGTGAATTTATAGAGATCGGTGTCCAGCAGCGAGCGGATAATCGGCGGATGCGCCATGACGGTCTTTCGTAAGCGTTATTTATGGAAAAGGCCGTCTGAAAACGGCATGGTTTCTGTTTTCAGACGGCCTGTGCATCAATCGGCCAATACCAGAACGGCTTCGGCTTCCACCTGTACCCCCTTGGGCAGGGCGGCCACGCCGACGGCGGCACGGGCGGGGTAGGGTTGGGCAAAATATTCCGCCATCACTTCGTTGAATACGGCAAAGTTGGCCAAGTCGGTCAGGTAGGCATTCACTTTGACGATGTCTTCCAGCGAACCGCCTGCCGCTTCGGCCACCGCGCGCAGGTTTTTGAAGACCTGATGGGTTTCGGCGCGGAAATCGCCGTCGCCGACCACCGTCATATCGGCAGGGTTCAGCGGAATCTGGCCGCTCAGATAAACCGTGTTGCCCGCGCGCACAGCCTGGCTGTATGCGCCGATGGCGGCGGGGGCGTGATCGGTATGGATAATCTGTTTGCTCATAAATCGTTACCTCCGGGCTGTTTAGGCAAAAAACGGCTTTATGGTAGCAGACTTTCCGCACACGGGCTATATTGATGCCTGCGGTAAAGATACCGCCGGACAGTAATCAGGAGAAAATGATGGGGAAAATACAGCCGGTCAGTTATTTGTTTGTGCCGGGTATGCGCACCGACCGGATTTCGAAAGCCTTGGCCGCCGGTGCCGACGCAGTGGTGGTGGACTGGGAGGACGCAGTGGCCGAAGCGGACAAGGCAGCAGCGCGCACCTTGCTGGCCGATTATTTTGCCGTCGGCGGCGCACCGGTGTGGCTGCGCATCAATGCGGCTGGCAGTGTGCATTATGCGGCAGATGTGGCGGCCCTGCGCACCCTGCCCGACATCATCGGTGTGCTGCTGCCGAAAACGGAGAGTGCGGCACAGGTGGAGGATTTGGCCCGGGCGTGCGGCCGGCCGGTGCTGGCGGTATTGGAAACGGCGGCCGGTTTGTGCGCGCTGGGCGGCATTGCCGGCGCGCGGGGCTTATATGCTTTGAGTTATGGCTGCCTGGATTTGTGCTGTCAATTGGGTATCCGCACCGGCAGTGCGGCGGCAGCCGATTTTTTCCGCCGTATCGGTTTTGATCTGCTGCTGCACAGTCAGGCAAACGGACTGGCCGCACCCGTTGCGACGATTTTCCCCGATTTCTGCGACGAAGCCGGTTTGGCGGACTACGCCGCTTATGCGGCCGATGCCGGTTTCGGCGGTATGCTCTGTATCCACCCGAATCAGCTGCCGACGGTACACCGCGCCTGGCAGCCCGATGCGGCGGCTTTGGCCGAAGCGGCACAAATTGTGGCGCAGGCCGATGCGGTCGGAGAAGCGGTGTTTGCCGTAAACGGCAAAATGGCGGACAAACCGCTGATCGAGCAGTCGCGCCGTCTGTTGGAGAGAGCCAAACGGTGCGGCGGTGCAGCGTAGCGGGCGGGTGGCGGAAAGCAGGAAAATGAGTGTCGGATATACGGTATCCGACCTACTGTTTGGTAGGGGAAAAATGGGGGCAAGAACCGCTGTGGCAGCGGTTTATTCGATGCCGGCCCATTTGTGTGTCTGCACACTCAATTGCCAATGGACGGGGCGGTTGGCGCGGCTGTTCAAGATGCCGATTTGGCGGATGGTATCGTAAATATTCATTTCGCCGTTTTGATCGCAGGGCGAGAGATAGTAATGGGCGGCACGGATCTGCTGTTCGATTTGCCGTGCGAATGCCAATACGTCGCCGTCGGCCACAATGCGCACTTCCGAGGCCGTCTGAATACACTGTTTGCCGTATTTTTCCGCATAGCGGGCTTTGGGGCTGGCGGAAACAAAGTCGATTTGCGGCGGTGCGGGGTTGAGGCCGTTGGTTTCCATGCACAGGAAATAGCCCGCATGTTTCAGTGCATCGAGCAGAACGGGCAAATGCGGCTGTATGGTGGGTTCGCCTCCGGTAATGATGATGTTGCGGGCGGTATAGGCGTTCAGACGGCCTAAAATATCGTGCAGCGCCATCATGCCGAAAGTGCGGTAGTCGGTATCGCACCACGGGCAGGCCAGATTGCATTTTCCCAAACGGATAAAGACGGCCGGCATACCGGTGTTGTAGCCCTCGCCTTGCAGGCTTTCAAAAATTTCGACAATGCGGTAAGCGGGGTTTTCGGGAAGCATATCGGTCGGCATTTCTTGAATCAAGGGGGCAGGCTGTCTGAAAACGGGTTTTCGGACGGCTGAAAACGGGCTGCCGCAAAGCGGGTCAGGCGCATAAAACGGCCGCTAAGGCCAGTGCGGCGGGCAGACCCTGTTTGATCAGAATATTCCTGCTTGACGTCAGTGCGCCCCAGAGTGCGGCTGTCAGCACGAAAGCGAGAAACAGCACGGTGGCGGAAGTACGGGCGTTGTCGGGAGCGAAAAACTGTGCCCAAATGATGCCGGCGGCGAGAAAGCCGTTATACAGCCCCTGATTGCTGAACATGACCTGTACGCGTTTTTGGCGCATAAATTCTTCGGGCAGACCGAAAATACGCGAGGCCTGCGGGCCGGGGATTTTGCACATTTCGAGATACATAATGTAAAAATGTTCGGCGGCTACGATTAGGGTCAGTACGGTTGCCAAGGTTTGCATGATTCAGTCTCCTTCATATTCGGCGCAGGATGCCGGGGTTTCCCACAGTTTGACGCGGCAAACCGCCAAGCCTGTGTTTTTCAGACGGCCGTAAATGTCCGCAGCCAGATTTTCGGCGGTGGTGCGGCGGTTCAGACGCAGGGTTTTCATGTCCCAGCTTTCCAGCAGTGCGGCGATGCGGCTTTCGCGTCCGTTGCTGCCATCATAGAGAAAAGCGTGGTCGAACGGCTCGATAACGGCCTGCCGAACCATGTTTTTCAAGTCGGAAAAATCCATGACCATACCGTCTTTCGCACCGCCGTGAATCAGGCCGCCTGAAACAGTGATTTCCAGAGAGTAAGTGTGGCCGTGCAGGTTTTGGCATTTTCCGTCGTGGCCGTCGAGCATATGGGCGGCATCGAACGTGAAGATTTTCGTGATTTTCATGCCGCTTTGCCTGCCAGATATTCGGCCAATCCGTTTTCGCGCAAAATACAGCTCGGGCAGCTGCCACAACCGCCCGACACGCCGTGATAGCAGGTGTGGGTATGTTCGCGGATATAGTCGAGTGCCCCCATTTCATCGGCCAGGCCCCAAGTTTGCGCTTTGGTCAGATACATCAGCGGGGTGTGGATTTGAAAGCCGTAATCCATCGCCAGATTGAGGGTAACGTTCATCGATTTGACGAAAACGTCGCGGCAGTCGGGATAGCCGGAAAAGTCGGTTTCGCACACGCCGGTGATGATGTGGCGGATGCCTTGGCTTTTGGCGTAAATCGCCGCATAAAGCAGAAACAGCGCGTTGCGCCCGTCGACAAAGGTATTGGGCATACCGTTTGAGGCCGTCTGAATTTCGGCGGTATTGTCCGTCAGCGCATTATGGGTAATCTGCCCCATCAGCGACAAATCCAAAACCATATGGTGCACACCCCAATCAGCGGCGATACGTCGGGCGCATTCCAGCTCGATGGCATGACGCTGGCCGTATTGGAAACTGAGGGCGGAAACGTTTTCTGCACCGTAGCGGCGGACTGCCTGAATCAGGCAGGTTGCGGAGTCCTGACCGCCTGAAAAGACGACCACGGCTTTTTGAGGGTTCATATCGGGGTTCCTAGTTTTGTTGTCGCGGGAGGATTGCGAACCGCGTTTGGCGAAAGGCGGCATCATAACCGAAAACCGGCGTTTGATAAAACGTTTTGCACGCCCGGCAGCTTGTTTCGGGCGGCGGTTTGGGGTATGTTGCCTTTTTTGCCGATCGGCCGCCCGGGTCGGGCGGGTGTGGAATCACCAAAATCAGGATAAGGCCATGAAACGCAAACCGCTGATCCGTCCAACCGAACCGCATGATTATGAAGGGCTGTACAAGCTGTATGCCTGCCCCGAAGTCTGCCGCCAAACGCTGCAACTGCCAGATTTGAGCGCGGCAGACTGGCAGCGGCGGCTGGCCGCCATTCCCGATTATGTGCATTCGTTTGTGGCGGCCGATCTGGCTGACGGGCAGATTCTGGGCAATATCGCACTGACGGTCGAAACCCGGCCGCGCCGCCGTCATGCGGGCAGTTTGGTCATGGCCGTCCGTCCCGACTGCCACAGACAGGGCATCGGTTCGGTACTGATGCAGACTGTTACCGATCTGGCGGACAACTGGCTGAATCTGGCCCGGCTCGAATTGCAGGTATTTACCGACAACGCCCCTGCGGTTGCCCTGTACCGCAAATCCGGCTTTGAGACGGAAGGTGTTTTGCAGGATTATGCCTACCGCAACGGCCGGCTGTGTGCGTTGTACAGCATGGCACGGTTGCGCCGGAGCATTGCGGCCGACAGCAGCGGTTCAACTGCGGCCGGCCATATCGAATAACGGATAAAACAGGAATTACCGACCATGAAACTTTATACTTACGACCATTGCCCGTTCTGCGTGCGGGCGCGCATGATTTTCGGCCTGCACCGGCTGGAGTTTGAAGAAGTGGTGCTGGCCAATGACGATGAAGCCACACCGGTGGCCATGATCGGTGCCAAGCAGGTGCCGGTTTTGGAAAAAACAGACGGCAGCTATCTGGCTGAAAGTCTGGACATTGTCCGTTATATCGACCATTTGGGCGGCCGGCCGCTGCTGGATGAAGCGGTACGCCCCGAAGTGTCGGACTGGATAGCGCGCACGGCCGATACGGTACGCCGACTGGTACATCCGCGCGTCGTATTAATCGGCCTGCCCGAATTTGCCACGCAAAGTTCAGCCGATTATTTCACACGCAAGAAAGAAGCCGCTATCGGCTGTTTTGCCGACAATCTGGCGCAAAGCGAAACCTTATTGGTACAACTGCACGGGGATTTGGCCGATTTGGCAGAGCTGGCCGTATCCGAACAGGCATTCGGCGGACGGTTGGGGTTGGAAGATATTCTGATTTTCCCGCTGCTGCGCAATCTGACCATGGTGCGCGGCCTGCAACTGCCGCCCAAGCTGGCGGCCTATACGGCAAAAATGTCCGCTGAAACGGCCGTACCGTTATATACGGATCAAGCGGTTTAACCGGATTGCTGCGGTGTCTGCCGCACAAAAGCAGATATAGTCGGGTTCCTTGGATTTTGACGGGGATGCCGGATAAATAAAGGAATTCGAACCGGGCTTACGCCGGTCATCATGACGGTGGCTCAAAGATACCGTAAAGTTTGGTTAATATTTTTCGAGCCTGTAATATATAAAGCCGTCTGAAAACCGGAAATGGATTTTCAGACGGCCTTTGGAGTTTGAAATACGCGCTGTTTCTGCGGGAAGTGCACAATAAAAAAGACCCGGTCAAAACCGGATCTTTAAAATTTTGGTCGGAGTGAAAGGATTCGAACCTTCGACCCCTTGCACCCCATGCAAGTGCGCTACCAGACTGCGCCACACTCCGACTCGATAAGCTGTGCATTATAGCGGTGTCCGAGGTGTTTGACAACTTTTTTATTGCGCCGGCGTGGTTTTCTGTGGCCGGAATTCGGGTTTGAGACGGATATACAGTGTTCGGCGGGCGACGGCGACGGTTTCGCCCGCTTTGTCTTTGATGACGACTTCATACTCGGGCAGGTATTTGCCGCCGTCGGCGGTGTGGCGGTAGATGTCGGCCATCATGTCGTCGGTCAGCACGCATTCGATGGAAACTTCGCCGCGGCCGGGGCGGATAAAGTCGATATGGGCGGATTTGTCCCAGACATAATATTGATCGCCGATCATGTGGTTGAGCATGATGGCGTAGGCGGCATCGGTCAGGGCAAACAGGTTGCCGCCGAATTGTGCGCCGTGCAGATTGCGCGTACCCGGCCAGTTTTTCAGGCGGGTTTTCATACGGCGGAAGTCGTCGGACAATTCGGTAACTTGAATGCCGCTCAGCAGCAGCGGCGGCCAGAGGTTCAGCATCAGGCGGGCGAGGCGGGGGTGGCGGAAACGGCGGCGCAGCATGATGGATTTACTCCTGAATGGCGGTTGCAAAGAACAGATGTTCAACGGTCAGCGGGCAGTCGGCCGCGTTCAGCGGGCGGGCTGCGGCGGCGTGTTTGATGACGGCCAAATGGACGGCACGTCCTTGTTGCGGCGCGCTGTTGATGATGAGGCCGGCTTCTTCGTTCTCTGTGTACACGGGGCTGCCCGCTTCAAGCGGGCGGCTCGAAGCCAGTACGGCTAAGCCGCGCTTGACTTGGCCGCGGTATTGGGCGCGGGCGATGATTTCCTGGCCGGGATAGCAGCCTTTTTTGAAATGGATGCCGCCGATGATGTGCTGGTTGAGCATTTGGGCGACCGAGCTGTCGGCGGTGGCGGCGGCAATCCACGGGTAGCCGCTGAGGATTTCATGTGCCTGCCATGCCTGTTCGGCCGTTTCGCTGTAAACCGGCAAAGATTCGCGCGGGCCGGCCAGCCATGTGCCGCCGTGGGGCAGGGCGATGCGGATCAGGCCGTCTGAAAACGCGGCGGGAAAGTTTAATGAAGGTTCGGCAGCGGGTTTCGGCATCAGGCTGTCCGGCCATTCGGCGGCCACGCCCCAATCGGGCAGCGGCTCGAATACGGCTTTGGCGCGCAGGACAAACAGGCGCAGCCGCTTCATCAGATTTTCCGCCACATCGGCGGCGGTTATCAGCAGGAAATCGGCTTCGCGGCGCAGCACAATCATATTGGCCGACACGCGGCCTTTGGGCGTGTTGTAGGTGGCGTAACAGGCTTGTCCGACGGCCAGACCTTCAATATGGTTGGACAGCTGGCCGTGGAGAAAAGCGGCAGCATCATCGCCGCTGACGCGGATCAGGCTGAAAAAGGGCAGGAGTGTGCGGTTCATGATGTGTGTTTTTCCGTAAAGGGGATCGGAGTGTGTTTATCGGGACGGCATCAGCTGTTTTTCGGTTTGCTCGCCAGAATATTGATGACTTTGCGCGCCGGTGCGGCGGTTGGGACGGGCGTTCCGCCATCTTCTTCATCAAGGCCGTCTGAAAAACGGGCGGGCACGGTTTCTTTATCAAACGCCAAATCGCCGCCGTGTTTCAGTTTCTGGCCGCGTTGCAGGGCGGGAAAGTCGAAAAGCTCGGTATCGGCCAGATGCGAGGGGACGACGTTTTGCAGGGCGGAAAACATGCTTTCGATGCGGCCGGGAAAGCGTTTGTCCCAGTCTTGCAGCATTTCTTTGATGACTTGGCGTTGCAGATTGGGCTGCGAGCCGCACAGATTGCACGGGATAATCGGAAACTGTTTCCATTCGGCATAGCGCACCAAATCTTTTTCTTTCACATAAGCCAGCGGGCGGATGACGATATGCTCGCCGTTGTCGCTCACCAGCTTGGGCGGCATGGCTTTGAGTTTGCCGCCGTAAAACATATTGAGAAACAGGGTTTCCAGAATATCGTCGCGGTGGTGGCCCAGCGCGATTTTGGTGCAGCCCAATTCTTTGGCGGTACGGTACAGCACCCCCCGGCGCAGACGGCTGCACAGCGAGCAGGTGGTTTTGCCTTCTTCGATCACGCGCTTGACGACGGAATACGTGTCTTCTTCCACGATTTTGTACGGCACGCCGATACTGTCGAGATAATCGGGCAGGATATGTGCGGGGAAGCCGGGCTGTTTTTGGTCGAGATTGACCGCGACCAGCTCGAAATCGACCGGTGCGGAGGCTTGGAGCTGGCGCAGAATGTCCAAGAGCGCGTAACTGTCTTTGCCGCCGGAGAGGCATACCATGATTTTGTCGCCGTTTTCAATCATATGGAAATCGTTCACGGCATCGCCAACGGCATGGCGCAGACGCTTGTTGAGCTTGTTGTTTTCGAGTTCGGTTTTGGTTTTTTTGGACATGGTGCAAATCTGAAAAAAATTGCGTCCATTATAAACAAATGAGCGGCGGCTTTCATCTTTCCGCGCACTCGGGCCGTCTGAAACCGTCCGCCGTTTCAGACGGCCTTAAAACGCTTTAACGGAAAATCGGGTAGAATGCGCGTTTTGTTTTGGTTGGGGAAGGCCGTCTGAATATGGCTTCTTTGGAAACTTGGATCGGCCTGCGCTATCTGCGGGCGAAAAAGCGCAACGGCTTTATGTCGTTTATCACGCTGGTATCGGTGGCGGGCATTGCGCTGGGTGTCACGGCACTGATTGTGGTGCTTTCGGTGATGAACGGTTTTCAGAAGGAAATCCGCGGCCAGCTTCTGAATGTCGCGCCGCATGCCGAAATCGGCTATTACGATGCTGAGGCGGGCGACTGGCGGGATTTGCGCAGGCTGGCGGCGGACAATCCTGCCGTGCTGGCCGCCGCGCCGTATGTGGCCGATCAGGCACTGCTGGCCAACGCGGGCGAGGTGCGCGGCGTGCAGGTGCGCGGCATTGAGCCTGCCGAAGAGAAAAATGTCGTGGATTATTGGCAGAAAATGACGGCAGGCAGTCTGGACGATCTGCGCCCGGGCAGCTTCGATATTATTCTCGGACAGAACCTGGCCGAAGCATTGGATGCGCAGGTGGGCGGACAGGTTACCGTGATTACGCCGGAGGGTAATATCACGCCGGCCGGTATGGTGCCGCGCCTGAAACAGTTTAATGTGGTGGGCATTGTGAAAACCGGCGTTTACGAAATGGACAATACGCTGGCCGTTATCCACATGAAAGACGCGCAGGTGCTGTATCGGTTGGGAGACGGGGTGAGCGGTGTGCGCCTGAAACTGGCCGACCCGCAGAATGCGCCCGCGCTTACGCCCAAGCTGCTGCCGGAAGCCCTGAAAGATCAGGCATGGGCGCGCGACTGGACGTTCAGCAATAAAACCTATTTCGATGCGGTGGAACTGGAAAAGCGCATGATGTTTATTATTCTGACGCTGATTATTGCCGTGGCGGCGTTTAATCTGGTGTCCTCGCTGGTGATGGCCGTTACCGAAAAGCAGGCCGATATTGCCATTTTGCGTACGCTGGGACTGCCGCCCAACGGCGTGATGAAGATTTTTATGGTGCAGGGCGCATTTGCCGGTTTGGCCGGCACGGCAATCGGCGTGGTATCCGGCGTGCTGCTGGGCTGGCAGGTTGGGCGGATTCTGGCTTTTTTTGAAAATCTGTTCGGCGTGAATCTGATTAATTCCCAAGTCTATTTTATCGACTACCTGCCCAGCCGGGTGGTGTGGCAGGAAGTGCTGCTGATTGCCGCCGTTTCGCTGCTGCTGGCGTTTCTCGCCACGCTGTATCCGAGCTGGCGCGCATCGCGCACGCAACCGGCGGAGGCTTTGCGTTATGAATAATCCGGTATTGCAGGCAGAGGCCGTCTGTAAAAGTTATCAGGACGGCGAGCTGAACGTATGTGTGTTGGATAATTTGAATCTGAATGTCGCTGCGGGCGAGAGCGTGGGCATTATCGGCTCTTCCGGCAGCGGCAAATCCACCCTGCTGCATATTCTGGGCGGTTTGGACCTGCCCACGGCGGGCAGCGTGCGTATTCTGGGGCAGGATTTGGCGCAGTTGGGCGCAAAAGCTTTGGGGCAGTGGCGCAACCGCCATCTGGGCTTTGTTTATCAGTTTCATCATCTGCTGCCCGAATTTTCCGCGTTGGAAAACGTGATGATGCCGCTGCTGATTGCCCGACAGCCCAAGGAAAAAGCCGAAGAACAGGCGCTGGCGATGCTGGACAGGGTGGGGCTGAAAGCGCGGGTGCGGCACAGGCCGTCTGAATTGTCCGGCGGCGAACGCCAGCGGGCGGCCATTGCGCGCGCACTGGTTACCCGCCCGTCCTGCCTGCTGGCCGACGAGCCGACGGGCAACCTCGACCGCAAAAACGCACACCATATCCTCGATATGATGCTGGATTTGAAAAACGAATTGGGTACGGCGCTGGTGGTGGTCACACACGATGACGATCTGGCACGGCGTTTCGACCGTATCCTGAGTATGCAGGACGGGCGTTTGGCTTAATGTCGTACCGGTTCCGGCCGCCTGAAATCCGCTTTTCGGGCGGCCTGTCAGGGGCGGCGGAATGCTTTGCCGTACTGCCGTTGCCGAAATATGATGAAGGAATATTTTATGCCTTTGAAACCATACCGCGAACCCCGTTGCGGCGAACGGGCAAAAATCGCGCTGCATTATCTTTTGCCGCAGTTGGCACTGACCCGTGCCGCCGGCTGGCTGGCCGAGCGCCGCTGGGGCGGAGCCACCCGGCTGATGATTCAACTCTTTGCCGGGCAATACGGCGTCAATTGGCAGGAAGCGGCCAAAGGGCCGTCTGAATTTGCTTCGTTCAATGAATTTTTTATCCGCAAACTGAAAGACGGCGCACGCCCGATTGATGCCGATTCCGATGCGTTATGCCTGCCTGCCGACGGCAGGGTGAGCGAGGCCGGTGCGGCGGACGGACGGCGGCTGATTCAGGCCAAAGGGCATTTTTTCACACTGGACGCATTGCTGGCAGGCGATAAGGCTTTGGCAGACGCGTTTTCAGACGGCCTGTTTCTGACCACTTACCTGTCGCCGCGCGATTACCACCGCGTGCATATGCCGTGCGACGGCGTTTTGCGCAAAATGATTTATGTGCCGGGCGCGCTGTTTTCTGTGAATCCGTTTTTGGCCGAACACATTCCGAATCTGTTTGCGCGCAACGAGCGGGTGATTTGCATATTCGATACCGATTTCGGCCCGGTGGCGCAGATTTTGGTGGGCGCGACGGTAACGGCCAGCATCAGCACGGTGTGGGCGGGCGTGGTCAATCCGCCGCGCAGCCGTACCGTGCGTGTGTGGGACTACCCGGCAGAGGGCGACAGTGCGGTGCGTTTGGCCAAAGGTGCGGAGATGGGCGCGTTCCGCTTGGGTTCGACCGTGATTAACCTGTTTGCACCGGATAAGGTTGCCTTGCTGCCGCATCTGACGGCGGGCGCGGTAACACGGATGGGCGGAAAAATGGCGGTGAAAACCGCATCTGAATCAGCATAACGTGGAAAAACGGTACGTTGAAAATAGGGAAGTTATCCCGTTTTCAGCGTACCGTTTTTGCCGGAAAGATGCGGCCGTATTCTTTAATTCTATTTTTCTCAGAACCGCCCCATTGGCCGGGCGAAACAGATGAGCGGGCTGCGGGGCGGTTGTGCCACTGGGCGGATTTACCGTATGCGGGGAAATGTGCGGGCACACGGTTTGCGGCGGTTTGTCAGTCCTGTTGCGATACACGCTGGCGGCGGGTTTCGGCCAGCACCATGCCGGCGGAAACGGAAACATTCATGCTTTCTACGGTGCCGAACATCGGAACGGACACCAGTTCGTCGCAATGTTCGCGGGTCAGGCGGCGCATCCCTTCGCCCTCGTTGCCCATCACCCAGGCCACGCTTTGCGGAATAGTGTAATGGAACAGGTCGCTTTTGCCGCCCGTGTCGGTGCCGACAATCCAAATGCCGTATTCTTTCAGTTCGCGCAGGGTGCGGGCCAGATTGGTTACGGTGATGTAGGGGACGGTTTCGGCGGCACCGCAGGCCACTTTGCTGACGGTGGCGTTCAGGCCCGCGCTTTTGTCTTTCGGCGCAATCACGGCGTGTACACCCATCGCGTCGGCCGTGCGCAGGCAGGCACCGAGATTGTGCGGGTCGGTGATACTGTCCAAGATCAAAAGGAAAGGCGGCTCTTGCAGGTTTTCCAGCACATCCTCCAAATGGATATGGTTTTTGCTGGCATCGATAAATCCGGCCACGCCCTGATGGCGCGCGCCTTTGGCGATGTTATTCAGGCGTTGTGTATCGGCAAAATGGATACGTATGTTTTCGGCGGCGGCTTTTTCCAGTACATCGCGGATACGCGCGTCCTGACGGCCTTCCTGAATATAGAGTTCGGTGATGGATTTCGGGTTTTGCCACAGGCGGGCATTGACGGCGTGAAAGCCGTAAATCAGGCGTTGGTTGGACATGGCGGTTTCCGCAAAAATCAGAACAGGCCGTCTGAAAAGCGGGCGGTATGCCGTTTTCAGACGGCCTGTATTTTAGCAAAAAGGAAACTTGCCGCGCGAATAATTATGCACCGGTTTCGTTGGAAGCAGAGGATATTTTGCCGCACCATTGCGGTAAATTGTCTTCCCGGATAGCCGAAGTGTTAGAATCGCACTTTTTCAGTCTGTGAAAAAGGGGGAGTGGAATCATATCATGCAGACAAAAGTAATCGCCATTGACGGGCCGGGCGCATCGGGCAAAGGGACGGTGGCTTCGCGCGTGGCGGACGCATTGGGCTGGGACTATCTCGATTCGGGCGCGCTTTACCGCCTGACTGCTCTGTATGCGCGCAGGCAGGGCGCGGAATGGGAAGACGAAGCGGCGGTGGCGCGCTTGGCCGCCGATTTGCCCGTCGCGTTTTCAGACGGCCGCGTTTGGCTGGCAGGAGAGGATGTTTCCGGTGAAATCCGTACCGAAGCAGTGGGTATGGGGGCTTCCGCCGTGGCGCGTTTTCCGGCGGTGCGCGCCGCCCTGTTGCAGCGTCAGCGGGATTTCCTGACCGACAAAGGGCTGGTGGCAGACGGGCGCGATATGGGATCGGTGGTGTTTCCCGATGCCGTCTTAAAAGTTTTTTTAACGGCTGATGCACGGGTGCGTGCCGAACGGCGGGCAAAACAGCTGGGACTGCCGCCGCACGGTGTGGCGTTTGACCGGATTCTGGCCGACATCGAAGCGCGCGACGAGGCCGACCGCCGCCGCTCCGCCGCACCGCTCAAACAGGCAGAGGACGCGCTGCTGCTGGACACTTCCGATATGGGCGTGGACGAGGCGGTAAAAAAAGTGCTTGATTGGTATGAAAAAAAATAAAGCTGCGGTATAATGCGGTGTTTTTCGTTTTCATCGGCAGCATTGAGGCCGTCTGAAAACAGTGATTCTGCCTGTTTGGCTAAGGAAAACAGGTATTTGCCAACCTTAACCCCGCATACCTTAGCGATGCACAGAAAGACATGACAAACATGGAAAATTTTGCCCAGTTGTTGGAAGAGTACTCAGCCGTACAGGAAATGAACCAAGGCGAGGTGATTACCGCCGAAGTGGTCGCCATTGAAGACAAATTCGTTATTGTCAACGCCGGTTTGAAATCCGAGTCTCTGATCGACATCAGCGAGTTTAAAAATGCCCAAGGCGAAGTGGAAGTCAAAGTAGGCGACTTCGTAACCGTTACCATCGAATCGGTGGAAAACGGCTTCGGCGAAACCAAACTGTCGCGCGAAAAAGCCAAACGCGCCGCCGACTGGATTACTCTGGAAGAGGCCATGGAAAACGGCGATATTCTGTCCGGCGTGATCAACGGCAAAGTCAAAGGCGGTCTGACCGTGATGATCAACAGCATCCGCGCTTTCCTGCCCGGTTCTCTGGTTGATGTCCGTCCGATTAAAGATACTTCGCACTTTGAAGGCAAAGAAGTCGAGTTCAAAGTCATCAAACTGGACAAAAAGCGCAACAATGTCGTGGTATCGCGCCGCGCGGTTCTGGAAGCGACTTTGGGCGAAGAGCGCAAAGCCCTGCTGGAAAACCTGCAAGAAGGTACAGTGGTCAAAGGTATCGTCAAAAACATCACCGATTACGGTGCGTTTGTCGATTTGGGCGGCATCGACGGCCTGCTGCACATTACCGACTTGGCATGGCGCCGCGTGAAACACCCGAGCGAAGTTTTGGAAGTCGGCCAAGAAGTCGAAGCCAAAGTACTGAAATTCGATCAGGAAAAACAACGCGTTTCTCTGGGTATGAAACAGCTGGGCGAAGATCCGTGGAACGGTTTGGCCCGCCGCTATCCGCAAGGCACCCGCCTGTTCGGCAGAGTGTCCAACCTGACCGATTACGGCGCGTTTGTTGAAATCGAACAGGGCATCGAAGGTTTGGTACACGTTTCCGAAATGGATTGGACCAACAAAAACGTCCACCCGAGCAAAGTTGTCCAACTGGGCGACGAAGCCGAGGTTATGATTCTGGAAATCGACGAAGACCGCCGCCGTATTTCTCTGGGCATGAAACAGTGCCAGGCCAATCCGTGGGAAGATTTTGCCGCCAACTACAACAAAGGCGACAAAATCCGAGGTGCGGTTAAATCGATTACCGATTTCGGCGTGTTTGTCGGCCTGCCCGGCAATATCGACGGTCTGGTCCACCTGTCCGACCTGTCTTGGACCGAGTCCGGCGAAGAAGCCGTACGCAAGTACAAAAAAGGCGAAGAAGTCGAAGCCGTTGTTTTGGCCATCGACGTGGAAAAAGAGCGCATCTCTTTGGGCATCAAACAGTTGGAAGGCGACCCATTCGGCAACTTTATCAGCGTAAACGACAAAGGTTCGCTGGTTAAGGGTACGGTGAAATCTGTTGAGGCCAAAGGTGCTGTGGTTGCACTGGCCGATGAAGTAGAAGGCTATCTACCCGCTTCCGAATTCGCCGCCGACCGCGTGGAAGACTTGACCACCAAGCTGAACGAAGGCGATGCCGTTGAAGCCGTTATCGTTACTGTGGACCGCAAAAACCGCAGCATCAAACTGTCTGTTAAGGCCAAAGATGCCAAGGAAAGCCGCGATGTTCTGAACTCGGTAAATGCCGCTTCGACTGCCAGCGCAGGTACAACCAGCTTGGGCGATCTGCTGAAAGCCAAACTGTCCGGCGATCAAGAATAAGCATCAGAGCCAGCCATGACCAAATCCGAGTTAATGGTTCGCTTGGCCGAAGTATTTGCCGAAAAAAGCGATGCGCCCCTGCTGGCCAAAGATGTCGAGTACAGCGTCAAGGTTTTGGTGGATACCATGACCCGCGCACTGGCTCGCGGCCAGCGGATCGAAATCCGCGGTTTCGGCAGTTTCGACTTGAACCACCGTCCGGCGCGTGTCGGACGCAATCCGAAAACCGGCGAAAAGGTGGACGTACCGGAAAAATACGTACCCCATTTCAAACCGGGTAAAGAATTGCGCGAACGCGTGGATAAGGTAAATGCCTGAATGATGTTTTAATAGAGTAAGAAATGAAAGCACCGCTTCTGCGGTGCTTTTCGTTTGTTGACCGACCGTCGGCCGTTGCCGCCGCACGCCTGTTGTTCGCTCTGCTTTGGAGTCTGCGCGCCCAACTATATGCCCATATCAGAATCGGCGGAGCCGTTAAGCTGCCGTCGGAAGCCCGGCGGCAAAAACAGCCAAGCGCCATACTGCCCATGCGGCAATCAGCAGTCCGGCAGTGAACCGGATACGGCGGTGTTGAAATATGCCGGTCAATTGCGACGAAAACCAGCCGACGGCTAAGAGATTAGGCAAAGTACCCAAGGCAAATGCCAGCATGGTCAGCCCGCCTTGCAGGGCATTGCCGCTGCCTAATGCGTACAGTGATGCGGTGTAAACCAAACCGCAGGGCAGCCAGCCCCACAATAGGCCGACACCGAAACAGGCCGGTGCACTGCGTATCGGCAGCAGGCGGTTCATCACAGGATTCAGCTGCCGCCAGATCGGCCTGCCCAGCGATTCGATTTTGCGAACTAGGCCGGATAATCCGGCCAGATAGAGTCCCAAAAACAGCATCAGTAGATTGGCAGACGCAAACAGGATGTTTTGCAGCCACCTGCTGTCGTCCAGTGCGATGCCGAACTGGCCGAGTGCCCCCAGCAGCAGGCCGATTAATGTGTAGCCGGTGATGCGGCCCAGGTTGAGCAGTACGACCAGCCAGAAACGCGGCAGGTTCGGCGGCAGTTGCAGCGAAAAGGCAGAGGAGAGCGGGCCGCACATGCCCAGACAATGTGTCCCGCCGAAAAAGCCGATGAAAAACAGGGAAAGGAAGCCGATGTCGCTAATCATGTGAGGCCGTCTGAAAAAGGAGTATGTAAAAGCAGGTAAGGGCAGGGCGGCGGGACTTGCTAAGTGTATGCCCAAGCATAATTATAGCAGCCGGCAGTATACCGCTGCCGATTCTGTCATCAATGATTATTGTTAGGAGTGTATCAATGGGTTTGTTCAGCTTTATCAAAAGTGCCGGTGAGAAACTGTTCGGCAAAGACGAAAAAGAAGTAGAGGAACAGGCATCGGTTGATGTCGAAGCATTAAACAGCAAGGCGGCAGCGGCGATTCAGGCTTATATCGAAAAGCAGAATCTGAATTTGGCCAACCTGCGTGTGCAGTTTGACGGTGCCAGCGGCAAAGTTACCCTCAGCGGCGAAGCGCCTTCGCAAGAAGCGGCGGAAAAAGCCCTGTTGGCTGCCGGTAATGTAACCGGTGTGGCCGATGTGGAAAACAATCTGACTTTCCCTGCCGAAACGGCCGCCCGTTATCATGATGTGGTGCGCGGCGATACTTTGTCGGCGATTGCGAAGCAGTATTACGGTGATGCCAATCAATATATGAAGATTTTCGAGGCCAACAAACCGATGCTGAGCCACCCCGATAAAATTTATGTCGGCCAGAAGCTGCGTATTCCGGCCTGAATCTGTATTTGACTTTCAAAAGGCCGTCTGAAACACCTTGTCAGGTATTTCAGACGGCCTTTTTGCAGGTATCTGGCGGTGTATCTGCGGTATTTTCCGGCTGCCGGATTGGTTTACGGCTCCGGCGGCCAGATGCGGTTGTCCGGTTTCAAATAACGCGCATCGTTGAAAGTGGCCAAAAGTTGCGGTGCGAGTGCGACAAAAATAGCCGTAAACAGCCCGCTGAGAAAGGCCTCGGCCCAGCTGAGCAGGAAGAATACCGGAAATGCTTTGCCCCACAATGCCGGTGCGGGAAAGGCATCGGCCGCCGCCAGCAGCAGACAGACGGACAGGCCGGTTAAAAGCATACCGGCCGCAGCGGCCAGAAAACCGTTGAGAAAAATATAGACAAACAGATTGGCAGGCAGCTTCGCAGCAGCGCGCCGCACAATCAGATTGGCGGCGACGGCGGGCAGAAAGAGAGCGCATGCATTCAGCGCCGTCAGCGGCAGAGCCGCGCTGCCGTAATAAAGTGCAAGGTAGGCCGGCAGCAGCAGTACTGCCAGCCAGACGGCGGCCGGTGCACCCAGCATCAGAACAGCCAGGTTTATACCAATTAAATGGTAGTTCATACCGGCCAGACTGCTGCCGCCGAGTTGGGCGCGCAGACTCCACAGCAGGGCGAACAACAGGCAGGCTGCGGCAACGGCCTGCGGCCGGCCGGTCAGACTGCGGGCGGCAGGGCGGGCGGTCAGTACCAGCAGCAATAACAGCGGCAGCCATGCGGCGGCAGACCAAAAAGCAGGAAACCATACAGGCAGAAAATTCATCGGCAGGCAGATACGCGGCAGGAAAACAGCAGCATTATAGCCCGATGCCGCATTTTTTCGTATGGTGAGGCCGTCTGAAAAAGCGGCGCAAAAACTGTTCAGAGTGGCGGGAAACACGTTAAAATAACGCTTTTGCCGTTTATTGAAGGTCGGTTCGGAAATGTTGTGGATAGTGTTGATTGTCTTGCTGGCGGCCATGGCTGCCCTCTTGTGGTGGAATCACAAGCAGGAACAGGAATGGCGTCAGGATATGGCGTATTTCAACCGCCACGAAACCGCACAAGTCAGCCCGCCTGAGGCCGATGTCAAGCCTGCCAAAATGCCGCGCGGTGCCGATTCCAACCTGCAAGACAGCCGCAGTCGGCAGAAAACCGCCCACGAGAGCCGTTTGGTGTACGAGCGCACCATGGAAAAGCTGCTCGAAATTTCCCCCAAGCGCCGCCGTTTGGCCGCTTTGAACAAACAAAAAACGTTGCCGCCGGAAGAAGATACGGGCATGCCGCTGTTTGCGGCACCCCATGCCGACGGGGCGGCAGACGGATTTCGGGAAATCGGTATTTCGGCAGACGACAGTCATACGGCAGGGCAGGTGGCTGCCGGAGACGGTATTCAGACGGCCTCAAACGGCCAAGTAGAAATCATTACGCTGGAAGAAGCCATGCGCAGCCTGAGGGAGCCGTCCAAGCCGTCAATCCCGGCCCCAGACGCGTACCGGTCTCCGTCCGCCGACCTGCCCGTGATTTCTCTGGAAGAGGCCACGCGCACGCTTCATGAGGAGTTGCAGGAAAAAATACAGATCCATCCGGTTGTCGAGAACGCTATGGTGGCGGAAGACGCGCTGCCGCAACCGCCGTCTGCCGATCTGCCCGTGATTGGGTTCAATGACCCCGCCGTGATGCGTACCCGCGAGCGCACCTTGGCCGAAGTGGAAAAACTGGCTTACGAACAGCGCCGGCCGGAGCCGAAAGCAGCGGTACGGGAGGTTGCACAACCGCCCCGCCAAACCATAGGCGAAGACGATATCCGCAGCAATCTCTTGCGTCAGCGTATGGCGCGCCGCCGCCAGATTTCGGTACAGGAACCTGTGAATGCGCAGAAAGTTGCGGTGATTGCCGAAGACGAAGTGCTGGCCAATCTGGCGAAAACCGATTCGCCGCTCAACCGCCGCCTGCGCCGCATCAGTACGGCAGTTCAGGCCAGCGTTCTGCCTGCGGCCGCGCGGGTGGACGAAGCGCACGCCAGCGAAGTAGTGCGTCCGAAAACGGCAGCGGACAAGAACCGTCCCGACAGCGCATTGAGCAACCGCTATGCGCCGTATTCTGCGGCAGCCAAAAAAGCATCTGTCCCGAGCGCATCGGCGACGGTGGTCGAACCGCCCGCAGTGCCGCCGACACCGCCGCTGAGCGTGAGTATCGCCTCGCCCGCTGCTTTCGATTCTCCTGCGGTGGCCGTAGTGGAAACGCCCAAACCGGTGATGCCCGACGTACATATCAGCGATGCACCGCGCTGGTCGATTACCGACCGTTTGGTCAGCGAATCGGTATGGGAAGCCGACAGCAGGCCGTCTGAAAACGGTATCTCGGCCGGATTGAGGGAAGCGGAAGAACAGGCCGAATGGCATGGCGGCGATGCCGAAGCGGACGATGTGCCGGTCGGAATTTCCGAAGCCGCAGACAATGCTTATCCGCTGCCCGGTCTGAATCTGCTGCTGCCCGCCAGTTATGATCCGAATGCGGCGCAAAGCGATGAAGCACTGCTGGAAAACAGCATTACGATTGAAGAAAAACTGGCCGAGTATAAAGTGAAAGTCAAAGTGATGGACGCTTATGCCGGCCCCGTGATTACCCGTTACGAAATCGAGCCCGATGTCGGCGTGCGCGGCAGCGCGGTGATGAACTTGGAAAGGGACTTGGCGCGTTCGCTGGGTGTATCGTCCATTCGGGTGGTCGAAACCATTCCGGGTAAAACCTGCATGGGCTTGGAGTTGCCCAATCCCAGACGGCAGATGATCCGGTTGAGCGAAATTTTTTCCGCACCCGTATTCCAAGAGAGCAAATCCAAACTGACACTGGCTTTGGGGCAGGACATCACCGGCCAGCCGGTGGTAACGGATTTGGCCAAAGCACCGCATCTTCTGGTGGCGGGTACGACCGGTTCGGGCAAATCGGTGGGCGTGAATGCGATGATTTTGTCCATGCTGTTCAAAGCATCGCCCGAAGATGTGCGCATGATTATGATTGACCCGAAAATGCTGGAATTGAGCATTTACGAAGGCATTCCGCATCTGCTTGCGCCCGTGGTAACCGATATGCGGCTGGCGGCCAACGCACTCAACTGGTGTGTCAATGAAATGGAAAAACGCTACCGCCTGATGAGCCATGTGGGCGTGCGCAATCTGGCCGGCTTCAACCAGAAAATCAGAGAATCGGCCGCGCGCGGCGAAAAAATCGCCAATCCGTTCAGCCTCACGCCCGACAATCCCGAATATCTGGAAAAACTGCCGTTTATCGTGGTGGTGGTCGATGAATTTGCCGACCTGATGATGACGGCGGGCAAGAAAATCGAAGAGTTGATTGCCCGTCTGGCACAGAAAGCGCGCGCCGCCGGTATCCACCTGATTCTGGCCACCCAGCGACCGAGCGTCGATGTGATTACCGGCCTGATTAAAGCCAATATCCCCACCCGCATTGCCTTTCAGGTATCGAGCAAAATCGACAGCCGGACGATTCTCGACCAGATGGGGGCGGAAAACCTGCTCGGTCAGGGCGATATGCTGTTCCTGCCGCCGGGAACAGGCTACCCGCAGCGCGTGCACGGTGCGTTTGCCTCCGATGACGAAGTGCACGGCGTGGTGGAGTATCTCAAACAGTTCGGCGAGCCTGACTATATCGACGATATTCTCACCAGCGGCGTAGGCAGTGACGATATATTCAGCAATGCCAACGACGGCCGCAGCAACGAAGGCGATCAGGATCCGCTCTACGATGAAGCGGTGGCGTTTGTGATTAAATCGCAGAAAGCGACGATTTCTTCCGTGCAGCGCCAATTGCGTATCGGCTATAACCGTGCGGCCAATCTGATTGAGCAGATGGAAAACGACGGTATCGTTACAGCGTCCGACAGCGCGGGAAAACGTACCGTACTGGCACGCGACAGCAGCCATCTTGATCCGGCGTGATAATTTTTTAATAAAAGTTTTTATTATCAAAAATGAGCGGCCGTTTCAGGTTTAGGATAAAATGCCGCCTGAATATTGATGGCATATTCAAAAGTAAATAATTCAAAATAAATTAATTATTTTAGGAGGAATCATGAAGAGACTCTTGCTGGTTTTGATACCGGTTTTGTTGGCTGCCTGTGCAGGCGGACCACTGGCCACAGTGGAGGCAGATGCTGCCGCGAAAAAATTTGTTGCACCGTCTGATAATACCGCTAATTTATATATCTACCGCAACGAATCGTTCGGTGGCGCGATTAATATGAATATCTTCATTGATAATCAGCGTGTTGCAACCACAGGGCCGAAAACATATATCATGAAAAACTTGCCGGCCGGTGCGCATAAAGTCGAGGGGGTGGCCGCAGAAGGAACCAGTATTTTAAATATCGACTTATTGCCCAATACGATTAAATTTGTGTGGCAGGAAGTGAAAATGGGCATTTTCGGTGCCCGAAATAAACTTCAAGAAGTATCGGCAGAAGAAGGCATGAAAGGTGTGCAGGAAAGCAAATTGCTGCTGCACGACAAATAATGAACTTGATGTAGAGCATAATGGAGGCCGCCTGAAAATGCTGTGTGCGTATTTTCAGACGGCCTTTTGCTGTGTCCGATAATGCCGTAGGTCGGATTCCCGAATCCGACATTAAATAAAAACTCGGTATCTCTAAAAGATATTTTGATAACAGAAACCCGTTTCAGTTTCAGACGGCTTTTCCCGCCCTGTCGTGCAGTCTAAGCAGCCAAAAAATAATACCATGCCAGCGCAAGCGCAGAGGCACTCAGACAGATCAGGGCACTTGTCTGTACGGTTTCATGCAGCGCACGTTTATGCCGCCGCCCGAGCAGGCATTGGAAAATCAGTACGGCCAGCGATGCCAGCAGGAAAAGTTTCAACAAACGGCCGATCATAGATGAAAACCGCCGCTGCGGGCGGTGCTAAATCTGATGGGAAACGCTATAATAAGTGCTTTGACAGCTTGGCGTACAGATTTATGTTTCCGGCCGACAGCGTGGGCTTGGTCAGCCCGCAGAAAATCGCTTTCGATACCCCGCTTACCCTGCAAAGCGGCCGTGTCCTGCCGCGTTTTGATTTGATGGTGGAGACTTACGGCCGTCTGAATGCGGCCAAAGACAATGCGGTATTGGTCTGTCATGCTTTGTCGGGGCATCATCATGTGGCCGGTTATCACAGTGAGAACGACAAGCAGCCGGGCTGGTGGGACAATATGGTCGGACCGGGCAAGCCGGTGGATACCGACCGTTTTTTTGTGGTCGGTGTCAATAATCTGGGCGGCTGCCACGGCAGTACCGGTCCTTTGAGTACCAATCCCGAAACGGGCGGCGAATACGGCGCGGATTTTCCGGTGGTTACCGTCAAAGACTGGGTACGCAGCCAAGCCATGCTGGCCGATTATTTCGGCATCGGGAAATGGGCGGCGGTCATCGGCGGCAGTATGGGCGGTATGCAGGCCTTGCAATGGGCGGTGGATTATCCCAAGCGGATTGCTCATGCGCTGGTGATTGCCGCCGCGCCGCGCCTGACGGCGCAGAATATCGCTTTTAACGATGTGGCGCGCCAAGCCATCATTACCGACCCCGATTTTCACGGCGGCCACTACCGCCGCCACGGCACATTGCCGCGCCGGGGTCTGCGCATCGCGCGCATGATGGGGCATATCACTTATCTGGCCGAAGCGGGTTTGGGGCAAAAGTTCGGCCGCAGTATGTGCCACGATACTTATCAGTACAACTACGATTTGGAATTTCAAATCGAATCGTATCTGCGCCACCAGGGCGACAAATTTGCCGAACAGTTTGATGCCAACACTTATCTGCGCATGACCAAAGCCTTGGATTATTTCTCGCCGGCCGAAGATTTCGGCGATGATTTGGTGGCCGCGCTCAAACAGGCCGAAGCCAAATTTTTTGTGGCCGGATTCAGCACCGACTGGCGGTTTGCGCCGCAGCGTTCGCGCGCATTGGTCAAGCATTTGGTGAAAGCGGGCAAGTCGGTGCAGTATATCGAAATCGAATCCGTCCACGGCCACGATGCCTTTCTGATGACCGACGAACCCTATATCCGCGCGGTGCGCGCCTTTATGAAAAATGTAGCCGGAAGCCCGATATGACACAGTTGCGCGATGATTTGCAGTTGATTTACGACTGGATTCCCGCAGAAAGCCGCGTGTTGGATTTGGGCTGCGGCGACGGCGCGCTGCTGGCCGCGCTGGTGGCACAGAAAGGCTGTACGGGCTACGGGGTGGAAATCGACACCGAAGGTGTACTGGCCTCGATTGCCCGCGGGGTAAACGTTATTCAAGCCGATTTGGAGCAAGGTTTGCGCGATTTCGACAGCAACAGCTTCGATGTGATTGTGCTGAGCCAAACCATTCAGGCCATGCAGAACACGGAAACCATTCTGCGGGATTTGAAACGCGTCGCCACGCAGGCGATTGTTTCCTTTCCCAATTTCGGCTATTGGCGCAACCGTCTGCAAATCGCATTGGGCGGCCATATGCCGGTGAGCGAGCGTATGCCGTACCAATGGTATAACACGCCGAACATCCATTGGTGTACCTTGAAAGATTTCGACCGGCTGTGTGCGAAAAACCGCATCGGCGTGCTGGAGCGCGCCGTGATGACGGGAGGCAGACGCATCAGCCTGATGCCGAATCTGCTGGGCAGTCTCGCGTTTTACCGTATCGGCGGCTAAGGCCGTCTGAAACAGTGCCGCGCAGCCTGTTTCGCAGCTGTTTTCAGACGGCATGATACGGCTGCTGCTGATGCGGCAGCAGGTACGTTGTGCTAGAATGGCGGTCATGTCCGTACCGTATTTCAAGGCTTGGCGGCACGGCGGGGAAATTTTGATGTCTCGGATGCCGGTCGGGTCTGTGTACGGAATCAGGCCGTCCCGGTGTCTGCCGCCGGAGGAGTCAGGCCTTAGAAAGCCGTCTGAAAACACCGGTTCTGCACAGGAAAATGCCGTTTCCGTTTTTCAGACGGCCTGTTACCAACGATTAGGAAAATCAGCATGGATGATTTAATCAAAGAAGCAGCACTCAAATTTCACGAATACCCCAATCCGGGCAAAATCCAAGTGGCGCCGACCAAGCCTCTGGCGACCCAATACGATCTGTCGCTGGCCTATTCGCCGGGTGTGGCCGCACCGTGTATGGAAATCTATGCTGACCCGCTCAATGCCTACAAATACACCGCGCGCGGCAACCTGGTGGCCGTGATTTCCAACGGTACTGCCGTTTTGGGCTTGGGCAACATCGGTCCTTTGGCCTCCAAACCCGTGATGGAAGGCAAGGGTGTTCTGTTTAAGAAGTTCGCCGGTATCGACGTATTCGATATCGAAGTGAACGAAACCGATCCCGACAAGCTGGTCGAAATCATCTCTGCGCTGGAACCGACATTCGGCGGCATCAATCTGGAAGACATCAAAGCCCCCGAGTGTTTCTATATCGAGAAAAAACTGCGCGAACGCTGCAATATCCCCGTTTTCCACGACGATCAGCACGGTACGGCCATTATTACGGCCGCTGCCGTACTCAACGCCCTGCGCGTAACCGGCAAAAAAATCGAAGAAGTGAAATTGGTCTGCTCCGGCGCGGGCGCGGCGGCGATTGCCTGTCTGGATCTGCTGGTTGCTTTGGGTATGCAGCGCGAAAATATTACCGTGTGCGATTCCAAAGGTGTGATTTTCCGCACCCGCGAAGACCGCGAACGTATGGATGAGAGCAAAGTGCGTTATGCCGTAGAAGACAACGGTCAGCGCACGCTGGGCGATGCCGTGCCGGGCAAAGACATTTTCCTCGGCCTTTCCGGTGCCAACCTGCTCAAAGCCGAGATGCTCAAACAGATGGCCGACTCGCCGATTGTGCTGGCTCTGGCCAATCCCCAGCCGGAAATCTGGCCGCCCGAGGCCAAAGCTGTGCGCCCCGATGTGATTATCGGTACCGGTCGTTCGGATTTCCCGAACCAGGTTAATAATGTCCTGTGCTTCCCGTTTATTTTCCGCGGTGCGCTCGATGTGGGCGCAACCACGATTAACGAAGAAATGAAGCTGGCCTGCGTACGCGCGATTGCCGATTTGGCGATGGCAGAATCCAGTGCCGAAGTGGCCGGTGCCTACGGTGATGCCGATTTGACTTTCGGTCCCGAGTATCTGATTCCGAAACCGTTCGACCCGCGCCTGATTGCCAAAATCGCACCGGCCGTGGCGCAGGCGGCCATGGATTCGGGCGTGGCCGCCCGTCCGATTGCCGATATGGAAGCTTATGTCGAACAATTGAACGAATTTGTTTACAAAACCAGCCTGATTATGCGTCCGGTCTTTGCGCAGGCGAAAAAAGACATCAAACGCATCGTGCTGACCGAAGGCGAAGACGAGCGTGTGCTGCACGCGGCACAGCAGGTGGTGTCGCAGAAACTGGCGTTTCCGATTTTGGTCGGCGATGCGCGCCTGATTGAAGAGCGTCTGCACAGCCAAGGCCTGACTATCCGTTCCGGTACCGATTTCGAGCTGATCGACATCAACGATAACCCATATTTCGACGAAAGTGCCAAAGCCTATTACGAACTGCTCAAACGCAAAGGCGTAACCGAAGAAA
Source organism: Neisseria leonii (assembly GCF_028776105.2). NCBI lineage: Bacteria > Pseudomonadati > Pseudomonadota > Betaproteobacteria > Neisseriales > Neisseriaceae > Neisseria > Neisseria leonii. Next base: position 536,524 of record NZ_CP145606.1, read on the forward strand.
TGGCCCGCCGCCGCGTGCGCGCAAACAGCACGCTGGTCGGTGCGCTGATGGTGCGGTTGGGGTATGCCGACGGTCTGGTATGCGGCACGATGGGGCGTTTCCGAGACCATTTCTCGATTATGGAGGAAGTCATCGGTTACGATAATCCCGAAAAGCATGCTTTTGCCATGAACGCGCTGATTTCCAACAAAGGCAATTTCTTTATCGCCGATACTTATGTCAATCACGACCCGACGGCCGAGCAGCTGGCCAAGGGGACACTGATGTGTGCGGCCGAAATGAAGCGTTTCGGCATCAAGCCGAAAGTCGCGCTGATTTCCAACTCCAACTACGGTTCGCACAGCGACAAAGACAGCGACAAAATGCAGGCAACGCTGGAATTGGTGCGCCAATGGGATCCGGATTTGGAAATCGACGGCGAAATGCAGGCCGATGTGGCTTTGGACGAAGAAATGCGCAAGAGCATTTTCCCCGAAACCACATTGTCCGGCGCGGCCAATCTGCTGGTGATGCCGAATGTGGAAGCGGCCAATATCAGCTACAACCTGCTGCGCGTGAATGCGACCAACGGCATTACGGTCGGTCCGATTCTGATGGGCCTGAACCGGCCGGTGCATATCGTTACCCCGATTTCCACCGTGCGCCGTATTGTCAATATGATTGCGCTGGCCGCCGTTGATGCGCAACGCCAATAAAGGCAGGGCTTAAATTTACGTAAATTCTGTCAGAAAAGGCCGTCTGAAATTCAATTCAGACGGCCTTTCCTTTACAATAACCCCCTTGTTTGGCGAGGAAAAGCATGAAACCGGATTGCCCGATCTGTTGCGCGGAAAATGAAGAAATCCTGCTGCAAACCCCGCAGTTGCGCGTGATTGCGCTGCACAACGAGCCGAACGCACCGGCCTTCTGCCGCGTCATCTGGCAGGAGCATACTGCCGAAATGACCGATTTGGCACCGGCGCAGCGTGCTTTGCTGATGGAAACCGTTTATCGTGTGGAAGCGGCGATGCGCACAGTGTTGCGGCCGGTCAAAATCAATTTGGCCAGTCTCGGCAATGTGGTGCCGCATCTGCATTGGCATATTATTGCACGCTTTGAAAACGATGCCTGCTTCCCCGCGCCGGTATGGACGGCGGCGCAGCGTGAGGCTGCCGTTACCCTGCCGCCCGACTGGCAGCTCCGTGTGGCCGAACTGCTGGCAGCCGGTTCTGCCTGATATTTGACCGGTATGCCGAACCTCCATTCTCCGAAAAGGACTGTATGAATATTGTATTATCCCGCCGCGGCCTGCTGCGCGGCGGCGCGGCACTGGCAGGCAGCGGCCTGCTGGCCGCCTGTGCCGCACCCGCACCGAAACCCGCCGCCCGCCCGGCCGCGTCCGCCAGCCCGGTTTCATCCGGCCGTGTACCCTCTGTATCAGGAAATACCGTGTTACGCATTATCGCTTCTTCGGGTTTCGGTTCCGACGGCAACCGTATCCAAACCGCGCTCAACCGATTGAGCCATGCCGGTTTCAGTGTGACCAACCATCAGGCGGCCTACCGCCGTTTCCAGCGTTTTGCCGGTACGGATCAGGAGCGTATTGCCGATTTTCAGGATATGGCGGCGGGCAGGGTTGCGACGCCGAAAGTGATTATGGGCTTCCGTGGCGGTTACGGTGCGCACCGTCTGCTGCCGCACATCGATTTCGCTTCGCTGGGCGCACGTATGCGCGAGCAGGGCACGCTGTTTTTCGGTTTCAGCGATGTGTGCGCACTGCAGTTGGCCTTATTGGCCAAAGGCAAAATGATGAGCTTTGCCGGCCCGATGGCATACAGCGAGTTCGGCCGTCCCGTTTTGTCGGATTTCACCATGGACTCCTTTATTCGGGGCACTACCGATCCGAACCATACCATTCACGTTTTCGATGAAATGCAGACACGGCCGGTTCAGGCGGAGGGCGTGTTTTGGGGCGGCAATCTGAGCGTGTTGGCGGCATTGGCCGGATCGCCGTATCTGCCCGACATCAGCGGCGGGATTCTGTTTCTGGAAGATGTCGGAGAGCAGCCCTACCGTATCGAGCGTATGCTGCAAACCCTGCTGCTGGCCGGAGTGCTGCAAAAACAGCAGGCGGTTATTCTGGGCGATTTCCGCATGGGTTCGATCCGTGATGTCTATGACAGCAGCTATACGCTTTCAACTGTGGCGGCGCAAATCAGCCGCACGGCGAAAGTGCCGGTATTGAGCGGTTTTCCGTTCGGCCATATTGCCGACAAAGCCACATTCCCCTTGGGCGCACACGCCAAGCTGCGCAGCAGCGGCAACGGCTATTCGGTACAGTTTGGCGGTTATCCCACGCTGAACCTGTCTGTTTTGGCTTTGGATACGCTGCGTCCGTCTGCTGTAGGCGTGGAGACCAGCGGTTTTGTGGCGGAGGACAGCGCGGCGGAATCCGATTAATCAGATCATCAGGGCTTCAAGATTTCTTGAATTTTTGTTGATATTCTTCTATCAGGCCGTCTGAATCCGATCACCATTTTGATTCAGACGGCCTTTGGGTTGTTGGAGACAGCGGCAAGGCGCTGCGGACAGGAAAACGCGGTCAGAATTTATCCGACAGATTGACCAGCTGTTCGCCCCAGTGCAGTTTTTGGCGCAGGATTTTGTAGTATTGGTAGTCGCTGGGATGCAGTACGCGCAGGCTGTGGCGGTAGCGGTGGATACGGATACTGTCGCCGGTGTGGACATCGGTATGCGACTGGCCGTCGAAGTGGACGCGGCCGTCGCCCGCTTTGGTAATGAGAATATTGATTTCGCAGGTGTCGGGGACGGCAATCGGGCGGTTGGTCATCGATTGCGGGCAAATCGGCACCAGCGTAAATGCACGCAGGCTGGCTTGCAGAATCGGTCCGCCGGCGGCCAGCGAATAGGCAGTCGAGCCGGTGGGCGTGGCGACAATCAGGCCGTCGGAGCGTTGGCTGCACACAAATTCCTGATCGATAAAAACTTCAAATTCAATCATTTGCCCCGCACCGCCGCGCGAGATAACGACATCGTTCAGTGCGAGAGCCGTATTGACGGAGGCGTTGTCGCGCAGTAGGGCGGCTTCGAGCAGGATACGTTCTTCCGCGCGGTACTTGCCGGTCAGCATACCGCCGATTTCGCCGGTCATGTTTTCGCGCGGCACTTGGGTAAGAAAGCCCAAATGCCCCTGATTGACACCGATCAGCGGGACGCGGAACGGGGCAACTTCGCGGGCAACAGACAAAAATGTACCGTCGCCGCCCAAGGCAACCACCAAATCGCAACGCCGCGCAATCGAGGCTTTGGTTTCCCAGTGGCAGCGCCCGGCATCTTCGGCATCGAGCAGATCGGGGGCGATACTTTCGCCGTCCAGATAAACATGGATTTTCCGTGCCAGTAAAAAGCACACCAATTCTTGCAGGCAGTGTTCGATGTGCGGGGTTTGCGGCCGGATAACGATGCCGATGTGTTTGAACTGGCTGATCATGGGCGGGCAGGGCGGTTGGAAATGGGGCGATTATCCATGAAAAAAGGCCGTCTGAAAACGGGAAATTGCGTTTTCAGACGGCCTGTGCAGGGGCGTTAAGCGCGTTTGCGGAATTCGCCGGTACGGGTGTCGATTTCGACTTTGTCGCCGTTTTCGATATAGGACATCACCTGGATTTCGGTACCGCCGACCAGACGGGCGGTTTTCATCACTTTGCCCGAAGTATCGCCTTTAACGGCAGGCTCGGTGTATTCGACTTCGCGCACGATGATGGTGGGCAGCTCCACGGAAATCGGGTTGCCTTCGTAGAACGTTACTTCGCACACGTCTTCCATGCCGTCCACGATGAATTTCAACGCGTCGCCGATGTTTTCGGCTTCGATTTCGTACTGGTTGAACTCTTCGTCCATAAAGACGTACATCGGATCGGCGAAATAGCTGTAAGTACAGTTTTTGCGTGCCAGAACGACGACATCGAATTTGTCGTCGGCTTTGTAGATGGTTTCGCTGGCTGCGCCGGTCAGCAGGTTTTTCAGTTTCATGCTGACTTTGGCAGAGGAGCGGCCGCCTTTGATGTACTCGGTTTTTTGAACCACCATCGGATCGTTGCCGACCATAAATACGTTGCCTGCGCGCAGTTCTTGTGCAGTTTTCATGTTGTTGTTTCCGTTTTGGTTGGAAGTTGGGAAGAAAATAAACGCGCTATTTTAGCCTTGTCCGCAGAATTTGGCTAGTTTTTCCACGGCGGAAGGTTGTGCGTGCAGAGCGGCCGACCAGCGGTGCGTGCTGTCCTGCCAGCAGGCATATTGAGACATCAGGGTGTGCCAGGCGGTGGTACGGGCGGTGTCGTCCAATTTTTCTGAACCGTTGATCTCGCCCGATAAAGCCTGATGGGCACGGAAAACGGTAGCGTCGTAATACGGTGCGGCCAGTTGCCAGAAAGCGTCCAGCTTGGGCAAATGCGCCGCTTCGTCTTGCGGGTAGATATGCCAGAGAAAGGGTTTGCCCGCCAATTGGGCGCGCACAAAGCTGTCTTCGCCGCGCACCACGGCCATATCGGCATGATGCAGCAGGTTGTCGAATTCACTTTGCGGGACAAACGGCAGTCGGATCAGGCGGATATTGCCCAGCATGAAGCTGCTGCCGACAGTGTGCAGCGCATCGGCAGGCAGCATACCGGCCTGACGGAAACTGTCGGCAATCTGATGTCCGGCCAGCAGCAGGGTCAGCGGCCGGCCGAGTGTCTGCCAGGCGGCCAGCCATTGCGGCCAGACGGTACTGCGGTAACCGAACAGCAGCCATTCGGGCGAACTGTTTTGCGGGGGGATGGGCAGGGCGGCGCGCCAGCGGCGCAGGGTTGCCGAGTCCGGTGCAGTATAGTTTTTTTCGCGCAGCAAACCGCCGCTTTTTTCACTGAAACCCATCAGCCAAAAATGTTTCCTGCTGCCGTCCGCAAGCAGGGAGGCTTTGCCGTGCATGGCTTCGGCCCACGCTTCGGCACTGAGATATTCCCAGTTCAGCCACCATGTGTCCGGTCGGCGGGCATGGTGTTCGACCGCTTCGGGCAGACGGCAGCCGAAGGTTTCGATGATGTAATCGGGTGTGCCGGCACAGTGCAGGCCGTCTGCATGGCGGCCTTCCTGCCAGCGGTTCAAGTGTATGCCCTTGTAGGTGCAGGGCAGTGCGGGCAGGTCGGGACAGAGCGCGCGCAGGGCATTTTCATCGTCCAGCCACAGATAAACATCCGCCTGCCATTCGGCGGACAGTATTGTGGCCAGCCGCCAACTCACACCGATGTCGCCGAAATTGTCGATAACGGTGCAGAACAGCCAGCAGGCGGGGGGGCGGTGGCGGGCAGGTAGGGGCATAACGGGAAAAAAGCAAAAGGCGCAAGGGTTTACTGTATCGTTCGTTTTGTCAAGGAAAATGATGCGGCAAAATGTTTTTTATCCACACGGCGGGAAAGCTCGGAGCTTGATGCCAAAAAGCAGCCGTTCTCAATACAGGTAAAGGGGTTTATGTTATATGTTTATGAAAATAAATGAATTTTTCAAACAGTCTAATTTTTGGGCAGTTTAGGCGCAGTGCCTGATTTATCGGGAAAAAGCACGGGCGTCCACGCACTACCCCCAGACTTATCCACAGAAAATGTGTACACGCTTCCCGGCCGTCTGAAAAAGCATAGCAACGCTGCTTCAGTTGTACCGCCCCTGCCGTGTTCCGGCCGATGCCGTGCGGGGCAATTGTGTGGTAAAATACGTGCTTAAATTTTCTGACCACGGCAGTTTGACATGACCGACGCAACCGTCCGCAACGACCATCATTTTGCAAAAGAAACCCTTCCCGTCAGCCTAGAAGAGGAAATGCGCCGCAGCTATCTGGATTACGCCATGAGCGTGATTGTCGGGCGCGCGCTGCCCGATGTGCGCGACGGTCTGAAACCGGTTCACCGCCGCGTGCTGTTTGCCATGCACGAGCAGAAAAACAGCTGGAACAGCCCGCATAAAAAATCGGCGCGTATCGTGGGCGATGTCATCGGTAAATACCACCCGCACGGCGACACCGCCGTTTACGACACCATCGTGCGCATGGCGCAGGATTTTTCGCTGCGCTATATGCTGATCAACGGGCAGGGCAATTTCGGTTCGATTGACGGCGATGCGGCGGCGGCCATGCGTTATACCGAAATCCGCATGGCGAAAATCGCCCACGAAATGCTGGCCGATATTGAAGAAGAAACGGTCAATTTCAGCCCCAACTACGACGGCAACGAACAGGAACCGCAGGTGCTGCCCACCCGTTTTCCCGCTCTGCTGGTCAACGGCTCGTCCGGCATTGCCGTCGGTATGGCGACCAATATCCCGCCGCATAATCTTTCCGACAGCATCGATGCCTGTCTGCGCCTGCTGGCCGAACCGCAAACCGACATCGACGAATTGATCGATTTGGTCAAAGCCCCCGACTTTCCGACCGGCGGTATCATTTACGGTCTTTCCGGCGTGCGCGAAGGCTATAAAACCGGCCGCGGCCGCGTACTGATGCGTGCCAAAGCGCATTTCGAAGTGTTGGACAAAGACCGCAAAACCCTGCACATTGCGGACAGCGACCGTCCCGCCAATCCGAAAAGCGACGAACGCGAAGCCATCATCATCACGGAAATCCCGTATCAGGTAAACAAAGCGCGTCTGGTGGAGCGCATCGGCGAACTGATTAAAGAAAAAGTCATTGAGGGTATTCACGATATTTACGATGTGTCCAATGACGAGGGTATCCGCATCGTTATTGAACTCAAACGCCACGAAAATGCCGAAGTGGTGCTCAACCAGCTCTACAAACTCACCCAGCTGCAAGACAGTTTCGGCATCAATATGGTGGCTCTGGTGGACGGTCAGCCGCGCCTGCTGAATCTGAAACAGATTTTGAGCGAATTCCTGCGCCACCGCCGCGAAGTCGTTACCCGCCGCACCCTGTTCCGCCTGAAAAAATCGCGCCACGAAGGCCATATTGCCGAAGGTAAAGCGGTTGCGCTGTCGAATATCGACGAAATGATCGAGCTGATCAAACAGTCGGCCGATGCGCCCGAAGCCAAAGAAAAACTGCTGGCGCGCCCGTGGCGTTCGGTATTGGTGGAAGAAATGTTAAGCCGCAGCGATTTGGACTGGCAGCTGGCCCGCCCGGAAGATTTGGAAGACGGCGGCCTGAAAGAGAACGGCTATCATCTGAGCGGCTTGCAGGCCGATGCCATTTTGCGCATGAGCCTGCGCAACCTGACCGGTCTGGATCAGGACGAAATCATCAAAGACTACAAAAACATCATGGCGCGCATCGTTGACCTGCTGGATATTTTGGCCAAACCCGAGCGCATCACCGCCATCATTCAGGAAGAATTGACCGAAATCAAAACCCAGTTCGGCGACGGCCGCCGCAGTACGATTAACCCGTTCGGCGGCGATATTGCCGACGAAGACCTGATACCGCCGCGCGAAATGGTGGTCACGCTGACCCACGGCGGCTACATCAAAACCCAGCCCACCAGCGATTATCAGGCGCAGCGGCGCGGCGGGCGCGGCAAACAGGCGGCAGCCACCAAAGACGAAGACTTTATCGAAACCCTCTTTGTCGCCAATACCCACGATTATCTGATGTGTTTCACCAATTTCGGCAAATGCCATTGGATTAAAGTGTACAAACTGCCCGAAGGCGGGCGCAACAGCCGAGGCCGCCCGATTAACAATGTAATTCAGTTGGACGAAGGCGAAAAAGTCAGCGCGGTGTTGGCCGTACGCGACTTCCCTGAAGACGAATACGTTTTCTTCGCCACTGCGCAGGGCCTGGTAAAAAAAGTCCAGCTTTCGGCGTTTAAAAACGTGCGTGCGCAGGGCATCAAAGCCATTGCGCTGAAAGAAGACGACAGTCTGGTGGGCGCGGCGCGAACCAGCGGCACCAGCGACATTATGCTGTTCTCGAATTTGGGCAAAGCCATCCGTTTCAACGAATATTACGAACGCAGCGGCGAAGCCGACGATGCGGAAGCGGAGGATTCAGACGGCCTCGATGCTGTCGGAGAAACCGATTCCGGTGATGATACCGATAACGGCGATATGCCGGTATTGAAAGGCAACGGCGTACGCCCGAGCGGGCGCGGCAGCGGCGGCCTGCGCGGTATGCGCCTGCCTGAAGGCGGCCGCATCGTCAGCCTGATTACCTTCGCCCCCGAATGTGACCAAGACGAAAACCTGCACGTTCTGACCGCAACCGCCAACGGTTACGGCAAGCGCACGCCGATTGCCGATTACAGCCGCAAAGGCAAAGGCGGTCAGGGCAACATCGCCATCAACACCGGCGAGCGCAACGGCGATTTGGTGGCGGCTACACTGGTCGGCGGTCAGGACGATTTGATGCTGATTACCAGCGGCGGCGTGCTGATCCGTACCAAAGTCGAGCAGATCCGCGAAACCGGCCGTGCCGCTGCGGGCGTACGCCTGATCAATCTGGACGAAGGCGAAACACTGGTCAGCCTGGAACGGGTTGCCGAGCCGGAAGAAGACGAAACCGATCATGCGGCTGCCGATTCCGCCACAGAAGAAGCGGCTGCGGGCGGGGACGAATAAACCAAAACAGCCGTACTCATAGGCCGTCTGAAAACGCATGATGGAAAACGCGTTTTCAGACGGCCTTTGTGGATTTTTGATGTATCCACATTTTTGGGCAGATTGGGGTAGATCGGATTCTGGAATCCGATTTGAATTTGAGCATGTGGTTATTTGTCGGATACAAGTATCCGACCTACGGCTATGTCCCAAAGTAGGTCGGATTTTTAAATCCGACATTATTCGGATACCACGGCCAAGGCTTGCACTCCCAATCTGAAGGTACGCCCGCAAGAAATATAACGGATTTTCAGACGGCCTTTGAGGCGTTTATCCGGCCTTTTCGCTTCGGTTATAAGCAAAGAAGAAAGCATTCTTTTTCTTCGGCGGCAGGCTGTGCCACGATAGCGGTCAATCAGTTGGTTTGAGGCGGAGGACGGCAGTGAAACCCGAATTGTGGCAGATACCCGAAGTGGCGGCAGCAGCGGCTGCGCGCTTGGGACAGAAAACGGCAGAGCTGGATCGGCGGCTGTGTGAAATTGCCGAACGTTTTCCCGATGCGGTGCTGGCGTCCAGTCTGGCAGTGGAAGATATGCTGATTACCGACCGTATTGCCGCCCTGTCGCTGCCTCTGGGGGTATTTACGTTGGATACGGGCAGGCTCAATCCTGAAACGGCCGCCTTGATCGGCGATACCCGCCGCCGTTATCCGCATATCGGATTGACGGTTTGGCGGCCGCAGGATGAAGCGGCGCAGGCGTTTGACCGCGAACACGGTGCGAGCGGTATTTATGAAAGCGTGGCGGTGCGCAAAGCGTGCTGCACCGTCCGTAAAGTCGAGCCGCTGAACCGCGCATTGTCGTCCGCCCGTGCATGGCTGACCGGCCAGCGGCGCGGCCAGTCGCCAACCCGCAGCGGGCTGGATTGGGAGGAGTGCGACCGGGAACGCGGTATCGTCAAATTCAATCCGATTTTCGATTGGGAAGAAGACGATGTCTGGGCGTATGCGGCCGCCCACAACCTGCCGCTCAACGCTCTCTACCGCCAAGGTTATCCCAGCATCGGCTGCGAACCCTGCACCCGTCCGGTCAAAAAAGGCGAGGATATCCGTGCCGGACGCTGGTGGTGGGAGAGCCGCGACAGTAAAGAGTGCGGCCTGCACAGCCAAAATACCGCAAATCCGTCATCATAAAGGAAAACCGATATGGCACATATCGAAAACAAGCATCTCGACTGGCTGGAAGCCGAATCCATTTATATTATCCGCGAAGTGGTTGCCGAAGCGAAAAATCCCGCGCTGCTGTTTTCCGGCGGCAAAGATTCTGTGGTGCTGCTCGCGCTTGCGGTCAAGGCGTTCCAAATCGAAGGGCGGCCGCTGCATCTGCCGTTTAAGCTGGTTCATGTGGACACCGGCCACAATTATCCCGAAGTGATTGCGTTTCGCGATGAAACCGTGGCGCGTACGGGCGTGGAACTGGTGGTGGGTCATGTGGAAGATTCGATTGCGCGCGGATCGGTGGTACTGCGCCGCAAAACCGATTCGCGCAATGCTGCCCAAGCGGTCACGCTGGTGGAAACCATCGAGGCGCACGGTTTTGATGCGCTGATGGGTGGCGCACGGCGCGACGAGGAAAAAGCGCGCGCCAAAGAGCGGATTTTTTCTTTCCGCGACGAATTCGGCCAATGGGATCCGAAAAACCAGCGTCCCGAGTTGTGGAATATTTACAATGCGCGCCTGTTTGCGGGCGAAAATATGCGGGTATTCCCGATTTCCAATTGGACGGAACTGGACATCTGGCAATATATCGCGCGCGAAAACCTCGCCCTGCCGCCGATTTATTATGCGCATGAGCGCGAAGTGGTCGAGCGCGGCGGTCTGCTGGTTCCCGTTACCCTGCTCACGCCCAAGCGCGACGGCGAAGAGTCGGCGGTGCGCAGCGTGCGCTTCCGCACCGTCGGCGATATTTCCTGTACCTGCCCCGTGGCCAGTACGGCCGCCACAGCCGAAGACATTATTGCCGAAACCGCGGCCGCCACGGTTTCCGAGCGCAGCGCCACCCGCATGGACGACCGCGCCTCCGAATCGGCGATGGAAGAGCGCAAGCGCGCAGGGTATTTTTAACCGCCCGCAACCGTCAAGGCCGTCTGAATGCGTTTTCAGACGGCCTGAACCGTCACAGTAAAGACATCAAGCCGGCCGGCAGCACGGCACTGCAGAGCATATGGGGGAAAAGTTTTTAACAGCCAAACTACTTTTCGGTTTGCCCGGTTCGGCAAATCAGACGGTTTGCGCTTTCGGGAAACGGTGTGGCCGTCTGAACGGGCGGTTTGCCCGAATGCCGTTCAGACGGCCTGAAACGGCCGGATTATGCCGCCTTCCCGAGCAGCTGTTCTCGGGTCAGCAGGAAAACGAAACCGTCGCCGCCGCTGGTTTCCAACCAGGTAAACGGCAAGTCGGGGTATTCGGCTTCAAGCATGTCGCGGTTATGGCCGATTTCCACCAGCAGCACGCCGTGCGGGTTGAGGTATTCGGCCGCACGCGCCAAGATGCAGCGTGTGGCATCGAGGCCGTCTGTACCGCTGCCTAGGGCAAGCTCGGGTTCGTGCAGGTATTCATCGGGCAGGGCGGCCACGGATTCGGCATCGACGTAGGGCGGATTGGAAACAATCAAGTCGTAGGTATCTTCCAATCCTTCAAACAAATCGGTGTGAATCAGATTGATGCGGTCGGCCAGATCGTACCGTTCCACATTGACGGCGGCCACTTCCAGCGCATCCAGACTCAAATCGACGGCATCGATGCGGGCGGCGGGATAATGATAGGCCATCTGCACCGCCAGACAGCCGCTGCCGGTGCACAAATCCAAAGCGCGGTGAACCAGTTCGTCGTGCTCTATCCACGGGCGCACCGCATCGCCCAGCAATTCGTAGATAAACGAGCGCGGCACAATCACGCGCTCATCGACATAAAAATCAAAATCGCCCTGCCAAGCCTGACGGGTGAGATAAGCGGCGGGCAGGCGTTCTTCCACGCGGCGGCGGATCAGTGCCAGTGCGGCGGCTTTTTCAGACGGCAAAAGACGCGCATCGAGATAGGGTTCCAGCGTGTGCGGCGGCAGATGCAGGGCATGCAGCAGCAGATAGGCGGCTTCGTCGTGCGCATTGTCGCTGCCGTGGCCGAAGAACAGGCCGGCTTCGTGGAAACGGCTGACGGCAAAACGCAAAAGGTCGCGCAGGGTGTGGAGGTGGGTTTCGGCTTCGTGAAACATTTCGGGCTTTCTCTATTTGAGTGATGGGGCGGGGTTGGGTTTCCCGTTTCGGTGCAAAGGTGTTTCTGCGGTCAGAAAACGGTTTGCCGGTTTTCAGACGGCCTTGCCGTTTTGCTTGTCTTCCAATAATGCCCAGCGTTCCAGTTTTTCCAGCAGCAGCATTTCAACGGCTTCGGCGCGTGTCTGTAATGAGGCGGCCTGTCCGTAGTCTTTGAAAATTTCCGGATCGGACAGTTTTTCGTTCAGTTCGCCCTGTTCGTTTTCCAAAGCGGCGATTTCGTCGGGCAGGGCATCGAGTTCGCGCTGTTCTTTATAGGAGAGCTTGACTGTGCGGTTGGCTTTGCGTTCGGTTTTGACGTTTTCAGACGGCCTGTCGGTTTTGCTGTTGGCGGCCGTCTGAAAACTTTGCTCGCGCTTTTTGGCATCGAGATAGTCTTCATATCCGCCGATGTATTCTTTCAGACGGCCCTCTCCTTCAAACACGATGCTCTGCGTCATCACATTATCCAGAAACATCCGGTCGTGGCTGACAAGAAACACCGTCCCCTGATAATCGCGCAGCAGCTCTTCCAAGAGCTCCTGTGTATCGATGTCCAAATCGTTGGTGGGTTCGTCGAGTACCAGAATATTGGCCGGTTTGGTAAACAGCTTGGCCAGCAAAAGGCGGTTGCGTTCGCCGCCGGAAAGGGAGGATACGGGCGACCGGGCGCGGGCGGGGTGGAACAGAAAATCTTCCAGATAACCCATCACATGGCGTTTTTTGCCGCCGATTTCGACATAGTCGTTGCCCTGCCCCAAAGTGTAGAACACGGTGTCGTTTTCGTTGAGTGCACTTCTGAACTGGTCGAAATAGGCCACTTCCTGTTTGCTGCCGATGCGGATTCGGCCGAAAGTCGGCTGCAATTCGCCTAAAATCAGTTTTAAAAATGTGGTTTTGCCGATGCCGTTGGGGCCGATTAAGCCGATTTTGTCGCCGCGCTGAATGATGGCGGAAAACGGCTGCATAATGATTTTGTCGCCGTATCGGAAGGCCGCGTGTTCCAGTTCGGCGATGATTTTGCCGCTTTTCTCGCCCGAATCGAGTTTGAAATTAACCTGCCCCTGCCGCTCGCGCCGTGCCGCGCGCTGGCGGCGCAATTCTTCCAGACGGCGCACGCGGCCTTCGTTGCGCGTGCGGCGGGCTTCGATGCCTTTGCGTATCCAGGCTTCTTCTTGGGCGTGGAATTTGTCGAACAGTCGGTTGTGCTCGGCTTCTACCGCCAACTCTTCGGCTTTTTTTGCGCTGTATTGGGAAAAACTGCCGGGATAGGAACGCAGCACCCCGCGGTCGAGCTCGACAATGCGGTCGGCCACATTGTCGAGAAAGCGGCGGTCGTGCGTGATGACGATGATGCTGCCGTTGAACTGGCGCAGCAGGTTTTCCAGCCACAGAATCGCATCGATGTCCAAATGGTTGGTCGGCTCGTCCAAGAGCAGAATATCGGGTTTCTGCACCCATGCCTGGGCCAGTGCCACCCGTTTTTTCTGGCCGCCGGACAGGCTGCCTACCGCTGCGTCGGCCGGCAGCCCCAATTCGCTGATGGTCTGGCTGATGGCGGCATCGAACTGCCAGCCGTTTTGCGTTTCGATTTCGCTTTGCAGCTCGTTCAGGGTTTTGAGCAGGGCTTCGTCTTGGCCGTGTTCGAGCAGGCGGGCGGTGTCGTGATAACGGCGCAGCAGGCCGCGCAGGCTGCCCAAGCCTTCGGCCACCGCATCGAATACCCGCTGTTCGGGATCGAAAGACGGCTCTTGCGGCACATACACACTTTTCAGGCCGTTTTGCAGAATCAGCTGGCCGTCGTCGGCTTTCTGCACACCTGCCAAAATTTTCAGCAGGGAAGATTTGCCCGCGCCGTTGCGGCCGATCAGGCCGACTTTTTCGCCGCTGTCCAGCTTGAACGAGGCTTGGTCGAGCAGGGCGACATGGCCGACGGCGAAAGAAAGGTTTTCTGCTTGCAGGATATTCATGATGGCGGGCGGCTTAAAAGGGCGTATTCTAATGGAAGAGGCCGTCTGAACAAAGCGTTTCAGACGGCCTTGCCGCAGATTCAGGCCTGTTCCAGGCCGCGCACGATACCGCATTCGCCGCTGCCGCCGCCCGCGCAGGCATCGTGCCAGTTTTGCAGGGTGGCAAGCATGGTTTGCAGGGAGGCGATTTTGCCGGTGATTTCGGCAATGTGTTGTGCGGTGAGGGCTTTGACTTCGCAGTCTGTACGGTGCGGGTCGGCCGACAGGCGCAGCAGTTCGGCGGTCTGCGCCAGTGAAAAACCCACTTCGCGCGCGTGGGCGATAAAGCGCAGACGGTCCAAATCGGCGGCGGTGTAACGGCGGTAGCCCGATTCGCTGCGCGGGGCGGGCGGCAGCAGGCCGCTTTTTTCGTAATCGCGTATCTGTTTGGCGGATAAACCGGCCGCTTTGGCCGCCTGGCTGATGTTCATATCGTCTTGACCTTAACTCAGGGTAAAAGTTTATAATGCCACCGCTTCGGCCGTCAAAGCAAGATCCTGCGTGCTTTTCCGCCGTTTCCGGCTTGTCAAAAAACCGTTTTGGCTTCGCAGAAACTGCGTTTTAGCTTCGCAGAAATGGTGCTACGCACTATTTTCAGACGGCCTGATGGTTTGAATATCCCCAACCCTTAATTGAGAAGAGAACCCGCTATGTCCCACAACCATGATCATGCGCATGATCACCATCACGCCCACACGACCAATAAAAAAGTCCTGCGTATCTCCCTGATTCTGATCGGCTCGTTTATGCTGGTGGAGGCCGTTGTCGGCTGGTGGAGCAACAGTCTCGCGCTGCTTTCCGATGCGGGGCATATGTTTTCCGATGCGGCGGCGATTGCCCTGTCGCTGGCGGCGTTCCGTTTCGGCGAGCGTCCGGCCGACCATAAATTGAGCTTCGGCTACCGCCGCTTTGAAATTGTGGCCGCCGCCATCAACGGCATCACGCTGCTGCTGATTGCATTGTGGATTGTGGTCGAAGCCGTCCGCCGCCTGTTTTCGCCGCCCGAAATCGCCGGCTGGCCGATGCTGTTTGTCGCCTCGCTGGGGCTGGCCGTCAATGTGTTTGTAGCCTGGTATATGCTGCGCAACTCCGATACCGAAGGCAATCTGAATATGCGTTCGGCTTATCTGCACGTGCTGGGCGACCTGCTCGGTTCGGTGGGGGCGATTTTGGCGGGTGTACTGGTGCTGGCCTTCGGCTGGACGTGGGCGGATCCGATTGTCAGCGTACTGATCGCGCTGCTGATTGCCAAGAGTGGCTGGGGCGTAACCAAAAACAGCCTGCATATTCTGATGGAAGGTACGCCTCAGGGGATGGATATGGCGGCGGTGGCGGAGGCTATCCGCGCGGTGCCGGGTGTACAGGGCGTGCATGACATTCATGCCTGGACGATTACCAGCCGCCAGCACGCGCTTTCCTGTCATGTGGTGGTGGACGGCAGCCTGAATATGGACGAAGCGCATCAGATTGCGCGCAACGTTGAAGCAGCGGTCAAACGCCACGGTATCGACCATGTAACGGTGCAGACCGAGCCGCCGCAGCACGGCCACGACGAACACGGCTGCCACGCGCCGCTGAATGTGGCCGAAGAGGCGCATGACCACGACCACAGCGGCCACGATCATGGCGAAGGCCATCAGCATTCGTCATCTTGCAGCGGCCGGCACAAACATTAAGACTGGTAGCAGAGGCCGTCTGAAAACCCTGTCAAACGGGTTTTCAGACGGCCTTTTGTCTTGAATACGGCCGCATCGGCCCGATGTGGGGCGGTAGGGAACCGAACGGCAGGTCCGCAGCGGCGGATTCTGACGGACCAACCGCCCCGGCATCGGGCAAATCGGGCAAAATGTTGCGGAACAGGTTTGCAGACATATACGCGCCGCGCCCAAGCACGGCAGAAAGGCAGCAATGAAAACGGTATGGATATTTTTGTCGGCACTGGTTTTGCTGGCGGCAGGTGCAGCAGGCGGAATCTGGTGGCAGCGGGGCGGGCAGACAGGAGCGGACGAAATACTGACGCGTCAGGCTGTGGTGCAGCGGGTGCAGGAATTGAACCGTTTGGAAAGCACCGCTTTTTATGTCGATACGATTATCCGCACCCGCAAAGAAGGCAGCTGGTACCGTTTGTGGCAGGACGCGCAAAGCGGGCTGTTTGTCGTGAAAGGGCGGGTGCTGGCAGGTGTGGATTTGGCCAAGCTCAATGAGCGCCATGTACAGCAGGCGGGCGGGCGCATGATTCTGACCATGCCGCCGGCGGAAATTCTCAGTGTGGATTTGAGCGATCTCGAAGTGTACGATCTGAAAACCGGTTCGCTGGGAATTCACCCGATCGATAAATCTGTTTTTACCGAAGTGCAGCAGAAAGCGCGCGCGCAAGTATTGGCCTCGGCCTGCGAAGGCGGGATTTTACAGCAGGCGCAGGCATCGGCAGAACGGCAGTTGCAGCAGCTGTTTACTTTGGCACAGGCACCGGTTTCGGTTTATCCGCCGGCCTTGCCCGAATGCAAAATTTAGCTTTTTGTCAAACAGATATATTTAGGCCGTCTGAACAGAACGTGTTTTCAGACGGCCTTTTCGATATGGGTCAGCGCAAAACGGGGAATGCGCCCTGCAAACCGGCAATCAGCATTTGCGCCCCGATCACGGCCAGAATCAAACCCATCATCCGGGTAACGACATTCATCACGTTTTTGCCCAGCAGGCGGGTAACGGCACTGCCGTAGAGAAACAGGACGTAGGTCATCAGGCACAGCACGGCAAAGGCTGCAACCGTAATCAGTTTGGAGCCGTAGGTTTCGCCGACCGACAGGTTCATCGCGGTGGCAATCGTGCCGGGGCCGGCCAGAAGCGGCATACCCAGCGGGGAAACGGCCACGCTCATGCGCTCTTCCAGCACTTGTTCGGGCGGCTCGTGTTCGTCGGGCTTGGGTTGGCGGTGCATGGGAGAACGATTGCCCTGTACCATGTGCAGGCCGATCATCAGTACCAGAATGCCGCCGGTTACGCGCAACGCGTAGAGCGTGATGCCGAACATTTCAAAAATCCACTGCCCCGACAGGGAAAACACCAGCACAATCAGAAAGGCAATCATCAGCCCTTTGCGCGCCACGGCTTTGGCGGTGGCCGGGCTGTCGTCCTCGGTCAGGCTCAGATAGACGGGCAGGCTGGAAATCGGGTTCATAATGGCGAAAAAAGCCATAAAGGCCAAGCCGAACTGGTGCAGGTAGTTCATGGTGTCGGACGGATGAAACGGAAAGGGCGACAGTATAAGCGAAAAATGGGGCAGATGTGCCGCCTGTACAAAAAAGGCCGTCTGAAACGGCATTCAGACGGCCTTGTGCGGAAACATGCAATCAGCGTTTGGCGGCGCGGTTCAGGCGCGCAGTAGCGGCAGTATCGACTGCACAGCCTTTGAGCAGAATGTCCTGAACGCCGGTGGGCACACCGTTTACAGTCAGCTCTTTGGCCTGGGTCAGCATATTGCCGTCCACGCGGGTTACATCGGCAGGCGTGGCTTTGTCGGTAATCCAGGTCAGGCCGTTGCCGTAGTAGCTGTTTTGCGATTCACCGTTCACATCGTTGAGCACGCGTGCCAGACCCGGTGTCAGTTCGCCGTTGACTTTGGCTTGGGCGACAATCAGGGTACCGTCTTTCACGCCGTACATCACGCTCATCGGCTGCACGCCTTGGGGCGTGGTGCAGCGGTAGGCCACTTCGATGCGGCTGTCGATGCTGTCCACAGCAGCCAATTGCGGCGCGCTGTTGGTGGTAGCGGCTTGGGCGCGGACATCTGTCTCGGCGGCTTGGGGCGCATTATTGGCGGCACAACCGGCCAAAGCCAGCATGGCGGAAGCGGAAATCAACAATTTTTTCATATTTGCTCCTGTGTCGTTGAATATCGGCCGGACGGCCGGAAAGGCTTCACATTCTAGCAACAAGTGCTGCCCTGCATTGTTCGGAAGGGTTAAGGTTTGGTGCAGGGCGAAAAATCATGTTAATGCCGCGTTATAATGGCGGCAGTTCGATACAGGAAAACAGCATGAGCAGCGGAGAATGGGCGGTACAGGCGGCACAGGCCGCAAATGATTTTCTCGCACGGCACGCGCCGCAGGCAGCGGAGATTTGCGCGCCGTTTGTCCGCCGTCTGTTTGTCGAATGGCAGAACGGGCACAGTTATCTCGATTTGACGGAAGCGGAACGGTTGCAGCTGGCCGCTGCGGTGCCTATTGTCGGTATGCGCGGCGACACGCCGTTGCAGTTGTGGGGACGGCGGCTGTTTTTGGGACGGGTGTGGCAGCTGGAACGCGATTTGGCATCGGAGCTGCTGCGCCTTTCTGCTGTGGTGTTGCCGCAGCCCGACGAAGCGGCGGCTGCGGCGCGTTTGGCCGCATGGTTTCCCGATGCGGGCAGCCGTGCGCAAAAAGAAGCGGCGGCTCTGGCATTATTACAGCCGCTGATGCTGATTACCGGCGGGCCGGGAACGGGGAAAACGACGACAGTGGCGAAACTGCTGGCCTTGTTGTGCGACGGCAGAGAAAAGCCGCCGCGCATTGCCTTGGCCGCGCCGACGGGCAAGGCCGCCGCGCATATGGCGCGCGCCCTGCATCAGGCGCTGGCGCGTTTTGAGCCGTCCGAAACGGTGCGCAGCCATCTGGCCGCTTTGTCGGGGCAGACGGTACACCGCCTACTCAAACTGCGTCCGCCGCAAATGCTGCCCGCATTTGACGGCAGCCGGCCGCTGCCGCTGGATATTCTGGTGGTGGACGAAGCCTCGATGCTGGATATGTCGTTACTGCTGTCGCTGCTGCGTGCCGTGCCGACAGGCTGCCGCGTGGTATTGCTGGGCGATGAAAACCAGCTGCCTTCGGTGGGCGCGGGTGCGGTATTGTCCGCGCTTTCGCAACCCACAGTGTTGGACGGCGAAACCGCCGCTGTGTGGCAGCGTTTGCTGCAAACCGCCCAACCGCCCGCTGTTCAGACGGCCGCTGAACCGCCGCCGCTGGCTTCGCAGATTATGCGGCTGACGGTCAGCCACCGTTTCGGCGACGACAGCGGCCTGGGCTGTCTGGCGCGTGCCGTGGCGGCAGGGGAGGCGGATTGTGCGTGGGCGCAGTTTGCCCGTTTCCCTCAGGAGTTGGCGGCAGGAGAGGCCGTCTTGGAAAGCCAGGTTCCTGCTTTTTATGCCGCGCAGACGGCCTATTGGCAGGCGGTGGACGGGGGTAGCGCAGAAGCCGCCTTCGCACATCAGGCCGATATGGTGATGCTGACGGCCAGACGGCAGGATGCGGCGGCGTTTAACGCGGCCTACCGGCGTTACCTGCAACAGGTGCGCGGTGTGGCGGCCGATCAGGTTTGGTTTGCGGGTCAGATGATTATGGTGGAAGAAAATCATTATCCGCTCGGAGTGTTTAACGGCGACATCGGCTTGGTGCTGCCCGACGCGCAGGGACAATTGGCGGCTTATTTCCCGTCGGCGCAGGGGCTGCGCACGCTCGCGCTCAGCCGTCTGCCTGCCTGCGGCGATGCGTTTGCGCTGACGGTGCATAAAAGTCAGGGTTCGGAATACCGCGAAGTGTGGCTGTATGCGCCCGATGCCGTTTCAGACGGCCTCACGCGCGCGCTGCTGTATACGGCGGTTACGCGTGCGCGCGAACGTTTCCGCTTTATCGGCGGCGAAAGCGTATTGCGTCGTGCCTGCCTGAACAATGAAACACGGCGTACCGCCTTGCGCGCGCTGTTGGCCAAACTCAGCGCAGAACAAAATACCACAGCGCGGCCAACCCCGCCGCCGCCAGCAGATTGACTGCACCGATGGTGCGCCAGCGGCGGTCGGCGGCAGCCACGCGGTGCCGGTTGCGCCGGATAAAGAAAAACGGACTCATCAGCATGGATACCGCGCACAGTAACACCAGCAGCGCATAGTAGATTTTTTCGTTTTCCATGTCAGCCCTCCGCCTGTTTTTTCGCCGCCAGCAGCGCGCGCATTTCGGACAGGCGGCTTTTGCCTTCTTCTTTGCTCACCACGGGTTCGCCGCCTTTGCGGCCGAGAATTTTCAAATCTTCCTGCGGCATTTCGTCGATAAAGCGGCTGGGTTCGGGAAACTGCCAGCTGCCCGCCCGTTTGCGCTTGATGCAGTGGGTCAGCGTGAGTTGGCGTTTGGCGCGGGTAATACCGACATACATCAGACGGCGTTCCTCTTCCAGATTGCCTGCTTCTACGCTGTCGGCATGCGGAAACAGACCTTCTTCGCAGCCGACCAGAAAGACAAACGGATATTCCAAACCTTTGGAAGCGTGCAGGGTGGACATTTTGACCGCATCGGTTTCTTCATCGTCCCGCCCTTCCAGCAGCGTCATCAAGGCCAATGTCTGTGCGGTTTCCAATAATGTTTTACCGTCTTCGCGGCTTTTGCGGCCGATCCAGTCGCACAAATCCTGCACGTTGCGCCATTTGATTTCGCCCGCTTTGCCTTCTTCGCTGTTCAGCAGGTGCGCTTCGTAGCCGATTTCGGCCAATAAATCCTGCATGATGCCGTCTGCCGCATCATGCGGGGCACGTTGGCGGCAGTGCTGCATCAGGTGCATAAACTGTATCAGGCTGTCGCGGCTTTTGCCGCCGATGTCTTCCAATGCCTTCATCGAACGGGCGGCCCCGAACAGAGAGCAGCCGCAGCGTTTGGCATAATCGTTGAGTTTGCCCAGCGTAGTATCACCGATGCCGCGCTTCGGTGTGGTAACAGCACGCAGAAAGGCGGGGTCGTCTTCGGGGTTGGCAATCAGGCGGATATAGGCCAGCACATCTTTGATTTCGGCTTTGTCGAAAAAACTCTGCCCGCCCGAAATGCGGTATGGTACACGCGCGGCACGCAGGGCTTCTTCAAAGGCGCGTGCCTGATGGTTGCCCCGATAAAGAATGGCGAAATCGGCATAGGCGGTTTTGTCGCCGCCCACCAGTTTCTGTTTCACAATCTGGCTGACGACCCATTCGGCTTCGTGCTGCTCGCTCTGGCAGGCCACAACTTTCACCGGCTCGCCTTGTCCCAGCTGCGACCACAGGGTTTTGGGAAACAGCTTGGGATTGTTCTGTATCACTTGGTTGGCGATTTTTAAAATCCGCGCGGTGGAGCGGTAGTTCTGTTCGAGCTTGATGATTTTGAGCTGGGGATAGTCGGTCTGCAAAAGCCGCAGGTTTTCCATATTCGCGCCGCGCCAGGCATAGATGGACTGGTCGTCGTCGCCCACGGCGGTAAACATACCTTCGGCACCGGTGAGCAGGCGCATCAGAGCGTATTGGCAGGTGTTGGTATCCTGACACTCATCTACCAGAAGATAGCGCAGGCGCAATTGCCATTTGTGGCGCAAGGTGCTGTGATCGCGCAAAAGCAGGGTGGGCAGACGGATTAAGTCGTCGAAATCCACCGCCTGATAATGCTGCAATGTGGTTTGGTAGGCGGCGTAGGCCAGGGCAGTCTGCCGCTCCCAGTCGTTTTGTGCTTCGGATAGGGCCTGCTCGGGCGTTTTGAGGTCGTTTTTCCACAGCGAGATTTGGTGCTGGGCGTGGAAAATCTGCTCGCGCCCGGCGGTTTGGACGATTTCGCCGATGATTTTGGCACTGTCGGCCGCATCGAGAATGGAAAAGTTTTTTTTCAGCCCGGCATATTCGGCATCTTCGCGCAGCATTTTCATGCCCAGCGAATGAAAGGTGCAGACGGTGAGGCCGCGTGTCTGCTTTTTGTTCAGCATCCGGCCGATGCGTTCCTGCATTTCTTTGGCCGCTTTGTTGGTGAACGTGATGGCGGCGACGGTGTGCGGCAGGTAGCCCGCCTGTGTAATCATATAGGCGATTTTTTCGGTGATGACGCGGGTTTTGCCGCTGCCCGCACCGGCCAGAACGAAAAGCGGCCCGCCCAAATAGTGGACGGCCTGCTGCTGTTGGGGATTGAGTTTCATAAGTCGGAAAAAGGCCGTCTGAAAACAGGATGGAATGATACGGTTTTCAGACGGCCTGTGCAGGAACGGTGTGGCGGGAATCAGGCGTTGAGCAGGGTTTGCAGCTCGCCCGCTTCGTACATTTCCATCATGATGTCGGAACCGCCGACAAATTCGCCGTTGACATAAAGTTGCGGAATGGTCGGCCAGTCGGAATATTCTTTGATGCCTTGGCGCACTTCGTCGTGTTCCAAAACATTGACGGTCACAAAATCTTCGCAACCGGCCGCTTTTAAAAGCTGTACCGCGCGGGAAGAAAAGCCGCATTGCGGAAACTGTTTGTCGCCTTTCATAAACAGCACGACGCGGTGGGCGGTAACGACTTCTTTAATCTGTTCTTGAATGCTCATGGTGTTCTTTCTGGTTTGCGGTAAAGAAATAAGCGGGCGTTATTATGGCACGCCCCACCGGCAGCGGCAATGTGTTTACGGTGCTGTCCGGCTGCTGAGCAGGATGCCGGCGAAAATGGCACCGATGCCGAGCAAATGGTAGGCATACAGGGTTTCACCCAGCAGGCCGACAGCCATCAGCGTGCCGAATACCGGCATCAGATGAATGCTCAAACCGGCGCGCACGGGGCCGAAGTGGGCGATGGCCGCGTTGTAGCACAAATAGGCCACTACCGAGGGCAGCAGCCCGACATAGGCCAGCGCGAGCAGCGCATCGGGCGAGGGCTGAGGCAGGCCGTATCGGGCGGTTTCCCACAGCCAGAACGGCAGCAGTACGGCAAGGGCGATGACAATCTGCACGGCAGTCAGGCCGGTGCGGTTGACGGCGGGGTCGATGCGCTTCATCCACAGGGTATAGAGTGCCCAGCAGACGACGGCGGCCAGCACCCACAAATCGCCGGGGTTGAATTGCAGGCGCACCAGATTCTGCCAGTCGGCACGCAGGATAATCAGTGCCACGCCGGTCAGCGAAACGGCCAAACCGGCAATTCGGCGGCCGTGCAGCGGCTGGCGGTAAAACAGCGCACCGAACAGCAGAATCAGTACGGGAATGCAGGAGTTGAGCAGAATGGCATTGGTGCCGGTGGTGCTGTGCAGGCCGGTGTAAACCAACGTGTTGAACGCTGCGCAGCCCGTTACGGCGGTGGCGGCAATCAGCGGCCACTGACTGCGGTAGTGCGGCAGGTCGCGGCGGATATGGGGCAGGGCGAAAGGCAGCAGTACCAACAGGGCGATGACCCAGCGGCCGAATGAAAGCGACAGCGGCAGAATATCGTCGCGCACGGCGCGTCCGACCAGCATATTGCCCGCCCACAGCAGGGGCGGGGTTACCAGGAAAAAATAAGGTTTGAAAACAGTCATGATGAGTGCAGTCGCG
The DNA here is from genome assembly GCF_028776105.2 of Neisseria leonii. Taxonomy (NCBI): domain Bacteria; kingdom Pseudomonadati; phylum Pseudomonadota; class Betaproteobacteria; order Neisseriales; family Neisseriaceae; genus Neisseria; species Neisseria leonii. The sequence continues at coordinate 559,734 of NZ_CP145606.1, forward strand.
TTTGAGGCCGTCTGAAAACGGATGCGGGCGGTTTTAGGCAGTATCCGCTGCCCGTTTCCGCAGGCCGTATTTTCAGACGGCCTTTGCCGTTCAGCCGTGCAGACGGACGAGCTGATCCACTTCTTCGCGGCTGCCCAAAACCACGGGTACGCGCTGGTGCAGTTTTTCCGGTACGACATCGAGCATGGGCAGGCGCGTATCGCTGCACGCGCCGCCTGCCTGTTCGATTAACAGTGCCATCGGATTGGCTTCGTACATCAGGCGCAGTTTGCCCGGTTTGTCGGGATCGCGCGCGTCCTGCGGGTAAAGGAAAACGCCGCCGCGCATCAGAATGCGGTGCACTTCGGCCACCATGCTCGCCACCCAGCGCATATTGTAGTTTTTGCCCCGGCAGCCGGTGTCGCCGGCCAGCAGTTCGTCGATGTACTGGCGCACCGGCGCGAACCAGTGGCGGCGGTTGGACGCATTGACGGCAAATTCCTGTGTGTGCGGCGCAATCTGCGGCCGTTCGCGGGTGAGGACAAATTCACCGGTTTCGTCCAGCGTGAAAACGAACACGCCGTGTTTGACGGTCAGCACCAATTGGGTTTGCGGGCCGTACAGCACATAGCCCGATGCCAGCTGGCTGCGGCCGTTTTGCAGGAAGGCGGCGGTATTCAGGCGGCCTTCGGGTTGGGCGAGTATGGAGAAAATGGTACCCACGGAAATATTGACATCGATATTGGACGAACCGTCCAGCGGGTCGAACAAAACCAGATAGCCGCGGCCGCCACAGGCGACAAAATCATCTTCTTCCTCGCTGGCCAAGCCGCCGACAAAGGGATGGGATTTCAGTGCTGCAACCAGCATGTCGTTGGCGATGACATCCAGTTTTTTCTGTGCCTCGCCCTGAACATTGCCGCTGCCCGCTTCGCCCAATACACCGGCCAGCGCGCCCAGACGGACCTTGCCGCTGATGTCGCGGCAGGCGGAAACCAGGGAAAATAAAACGCTGCCCAAACTCTCCGGCAGGCGGTGCTCGGCCAGATGCTGCGGCAGGAAACGGGTAAAATTCGTCATGATTTCGCTTTCTCACAAAGGTGGGCACAGACCCGCCGATTGTAGTGGAAAAGCGGGGTAAAGTGAATGTGCGGCACAGGCCATCTGCCCGAATCCGATAGGGCCGGCACGGCTTGTCCGGCATGATGCTGTTCGCGTAGAATGAAGCGGCATCTCAAAAGGACGCATTCCGTTTCCGTATACGGTTTTGCACCATTTCAGACGGCCTACGGCCTTGTCCGCTGCGGCGGAGACGGAAAGTCCAAAAAAAACCATAACCGTCATACAAAGGAGCAACTTCATGTCCATTTTTACCCCGTTCGGCCATTTCGGCGGAACACGCGAGGCGGCCGCCCCCATGCAGCGCGTAGATAATGTCAAAGAAGCGGCCAAGGATTTCCGCCATACCATGCTGGGGCACCCCAAAGTTTTGTTTTATAAAAGCATAGAGCTTATCCGCATTCCGTATCCTTCCAAATACGCTTATCTGAATGCCTTCCGCCTGCCCGTGCCGTATATCCATATCTGCAACCGTCTGTTTGTGATCCAGTTCGACAGCAGCGAGGGCGTGAAAACACTGCTGGTCAGCCCGTCCGACTGGGAAAACCAGCGGGAAACGCCGTTTTTCGACCGCCTGCTCAAAAGTGGCGGCCCGTTGGCGGGAGCGGTGGAAAAGATGGTGGTTGATCCCAAAAATACGGTGCCTCAGGCACTGGCTGCCCTCGGCATCCGCCCCGAAGACATCGACTACATTACTTACGACCACCTGCATACGCAGAATCTGACCCGCTGGCTGGGCGGGGTATCGCCGCTGTTTCCGAACGCGAAACTGCTGGTGATGCGCAAAGAGTGGGAAAGTGCACGCGCCCTGCTGCCGTGGCAGAACCAGTGGTATTGTCCGGACGGCCTGGCCGGTATCGACGAAGCACGGGTCGAACTGATCGACGGCGATGTTTTTCTCGGCGACGGGTCGGTGGCACTGATGCAGACCAAAGGGCATACCGAAGGCAACCATTCCATTATCGCGCATACCGATCAGGGTCTGCTGGTTACCTCGGAAAACGGTGTCAGTCTGGACGCTTATTCGCCCGCGTATTCCAAAATTCCCGGGTTGGCCGCTTATGCCGCCGCCACGCAGGCAGAGGTAGTGCTGAACGGCAATACGCTGGAATTCGGTATCGACCAGTATATTTCGATGGTGCAGGAAAAAGCGGTGGCCGGCCCCTGTCCGGCAGATGAGCGTTTCTGCAATATGGCTCTGTCTTCCGAATCGGCAGGTTTTTATCTGTTTCCCGGCACCAGGCCGACGGCCGTGATGGGCGATCTGCATTTCGGCCGTTTCAGACGGCCTGAACGGGGCGGGCAGACAGCGGGGAGGGCGGTATGACGGCACAGGCGTTTTTGCAGCAGAGGGTGTTCATCGTAACCGGTGCGGCATCGGGCATCGGGCGGGCATTGAGCCGCCGCCTGCTGGACGCGGGGCATTGCGTGTGTGCCTGCGATATTGATGCAGAAACCTTGGCAGCCGTATATCCGGACAGTGCGCACTGCCTGGCCATACCGCTCGATGTGCGTATGTACAGCGCATGGCAGGCAGCCGTGGAGCAGGTAGTCGGCCGCTGGGGGCGGGTGGATGTTTTGTGCAATATTGCCGGTATTTTGCAGGACAACTGGGTGGTAGATGTACAGCCCGGGGAAATCGACCGCCATTTGGACATCAATACCAAAGGCGTGATGCTCGGTATGCACAGTGTTCTGCCGCACATGACGGCGCAGGGCGGCGGGCATATTGTCAATATGGCTTCGATGGCGGGCATCGCCGCCATTCCGGGGCTGGCACTGTACAGCGCGAGCAAGTTTGCCGTACGCGCCTATTCGCTGGCCGCAGCCGTCGAGCTGGCACCGAAGGGGATCGTGGTCAGCGTGGTGTGCCCCGATGCCGTGCAGACGCCGATGCTGGACAGGCAGAGGGGCCGTCTGCAAACCGCGCTGACTTTTTCGGGCGGCCGTATTCTGACGGCGGACGACATCGCCGAAGCACTGATGACGCGGGTGTTTCCCCATCGCCCCGTCGAGCTGGCACTGCCGTCCGCCCGGGGGTGGCTGGCCAAACTGTCCAACACATTTGTCGGACTGACGGCGTACCTGGTGCCGAAATTGCAGCAAAAGGGTCTGAGGCGGCAGCACACGCATCCGCATCAGGAATAAGGGGAAGCCGGGGCCGTTTTCAGACGGCCACCGTTTCACGGGTAGGAAAACAACTTGATGCTATAATGCCCCGTTTTCAGTATTTGACGGAACAGTATGCCCGCTCGTTTGACGGAAAAAAAGCTGCCTCAGTTTGTGGCGGAAAAAGTGGCGGCCAATCAGGCTTTTGAACTGCTGTACGGCGTGAGCGGCTGGCTGCGGCGGGGCGGCCGCAGGCACGCTTCCGCCCGTTTGGCGGCGGTAACGGCACTGCTGGCGGACGATCCGCAGCTGGCGCGCAAAACTGCCGTACTGCTGTGCCAATGGCTGTGCAGTGTGCGCCTGTATCCGCTCTTGATCAGCAGCGGTATTTTCTCGCGCAACGGTTTCGGCCGCGAAATGCGCGAGCGGCTTTATGAGCGCATCAATCCTTCGTTTAAGGATGTCAAAGACCTGCGCGGTGTCTTCGCGCTGATTTTCCACCGCCCCGACGATACGGTCTGGCTCGATGCTATCGCCCTGCGCGACTGGCTTGCGCTGCTGGATCTGCTGCGCTGCCATCTGACCGAACACGAGCGAAATACGGCGGCCAATTATGTGCGGCTGGAAGGGCTGTATGCGGTGGAAATGTTGTCGATTTGGGTGGCGGCCGAAGAATTGGATCCCGATTTGATCCGTTTGGACAACAGCCTGCTGGACGTGGATTCGCCGTTTGTCGCACTCAAACGCGAAGTGGTGTATTGGGTGGAGGCACTGCGGCGGAGCGAAGTATATGATGTGGCGCATCTGAATGTGATGCTCGATCAGTGCCGCACGCAGGTGGAGCGTCTGCGCCGTCGCGGGACGGGAGCGGGGACGGGGTCGTCGCTCAATGTCGCCCACCTTTTGGAGCGGCTTGATCAGACGCTGGCGCGGCTGACGATGCTGATGGCGGTTTTCGGCAAAAAACAACTGCCCCCGCGCCGCATACTGCTGCTGACTACTGTGCTGGCACGTGCTACGGCCGAGCAGAACAGCATTTCGCGCCTGTGGGCGGGCAGCGTGCGTATGCTCTCGCGATCGATTACCCACAATACGGGCGATCACGGCGAGCATTACATCACGCGCAATCAGAAAGAATACCTGAGCATGCTGTATTCGGCGGCAGGCGGCGGGGTATTGATTGCGCTGATGTCGCTCAACAAAATTTATCTGGGCGGCATTATCGACAACCGCTTCTGGCTGGGTATGGCCGAAGGCTTGAACTACGGCTTGGGCTTCGCGCTGATTTTTATGCTCGGTTTCACGGTGGCCACCAAGCAGCCCGCGATGACGGCTGCCCATTTCGCTGCTGTGGTCGAGAGCAAAGACCAGAGCAGGGGGGTGGATATGAAACTGGCGCAGCTTCTGGTGGACGTATTGCGTTCTCAGAGTGTGGCAGTATTCGGCAATGTTTTTGTGGCGGTCAGTGTGGCCGCGCTGATTGCCGCCGGTTTTGCCTACCGTACCGGTATGCCGCTGCTGGATACGGCCGAAGTGGCATACCAGCTCAAAGCGGTCGATATTTTCCAGCCGACTTTGTGGTATGCCGCCATTGCCGGCGTATGGCTGTTCTGTTCCGGTATTATTTCCGGCTTTTTCGACAACCGCTGCGACTATCTCAATCTGAGAATGCGGCTGCGCGAGCACCCGCTGCTCAAACTGCTGCTGCCTGCCGGTTGGCGCGCCAAATTTGCCGATTATGCGCATGAAAACTACGGTTCGATTATGGGGAATATCGGCTTCGGTATGCTGCTGGGGCTGACCGGTGCCGTCGGCCACGCCACCGGCCTGCCGCTGGACATCCGCCATGTGGCTTTTTCTTCGGCCAACGTGGGTTATGCCGCTGTCAGCGGCAGCCTGCCGTGGTATATTTTTCTGCAAAGTCTGCTGTTTGTTTTGGCCATCGGCGCGGTCAATCTGTGGGTCAGTTTTTCGATTACGCTGTGGGTGGCACTGCGTTCGCGCGAAACCAAAATGATCAGTTGGTGGCGCGTTTTGCGCAATGTCGGCCAGATTGCCCGCCAGCGGCCGCTCAGCCTGTTTCTGCCCTTGCAGTTGGAAGAAGAAAAAGGCGCGGCGAAAAAAACGGAAGATTGATTAAGAAAGGTAAATTTGATTTTTCGTTAAATGATTGAAGCATGTCCTATCAGGCCGTCTGAAAACGCCGTGTCCGTTTTCAGACGGCCTCTGTATGTGGGAGGCGGGATTCAGCCGTCGGCCGGCCAGCCGAACGACTGCATCAGATCCCGCCAGGCGTTATCGGGCGGGGCGGTGATGGTGCAGGGGCAGCCGTTGTCCGGCCGGTTGAATTGCAGGCTGCGGGCGTGCAGCATCAGGCGGCGGATACCGGTATGGCAGACAACGGCATGGTTTTGGCGCAAATCGCCGTAATTGGTGTCGCCGACAATGGGGTGGAAAATATGTTTGAGGTGGCGGCGCAACTGATGTTTGCGGCCGGTATGCGGTGTCAGTTCCAGCCAGGCATAGCGCGAAGTGGGATAACGCAGGGCGGATTGGAACGGCTGTTCAGTACGGGCAAGCACACGCCAGTCGGTTACGGCGGTTTGCGGGATTTTGTCCGGCGCGGCATGAATATCGGCGATTTTGTCCAAAATGACGGTGAGCGGATAATCGATGCGGCCGCTGTCTTCGCGCGGCCAGCCGCGAACCACCGCCCAATAGCGTTTGACGGTTTCGTGCCGCTCGAATTGCAGGCTCAAATACCGTGCGGCGGAGCTGTTTAGGGCGAACAGCAGAACGCCGGAAGTGGGGCGGTCGAGGCGGTGGACGGGAAAAACGTGCTGCCCGATTTGATCGCGCAGGGTCTGCATGACAAAAACGCTTTCGCCGCTGCTGATCCAACTGCGGTGCACCAGCATACCGGCGGGTTTATTGACGGCGATGCAGTCATCGTCGCGGTACAGAATATCAAGCATGGCCGCTTCCGGCATGATCCAGCAGCTCTGCCGCATGATGGCGCGACAATTCCGTGATGACTTCGCCGCCGAGCATACGGGCGATTTCTTCGACGCGCTCACCGCGGTTCAGGGTGCGGATTCGGCTGACGGTTTGGCCGTCCTGTACCGCTTTGCTGACCTGCCAGTGGTTTTCGCCGCAGGCGGCCACTTGCGGCAGATGGGTAACCGCCAACACCTGATGGCGGCTGCCCAAAGCACGCAGGGCTTTGCCCACTATTTCGGCGACACCGCCGCCGATGCCGGTATCCACTTCGTCGAAAATCAGAGTCGGCACACGGGTATATTGGCTGGCGACCACCTGCAAGGCCAGACTGATGCGCGCCAACTCGCCGCCGGAAGCGACCTTGTTCAGCGGGCGCAGCGGCGAACCGGGGTTGGCGGCCACTCGGTATTGAACCTGTTCCAATCCGGCAGCGGACGGCTCGACAGGCAGCAGCGCGATTTCAAACTGTGCGCCGTTCATGGCCAGATGCTGCATTTGGGCGGCGGTTTCGCGGCCGAGACGTTCGGCCGCATCGCGGCGCAGGCGGGAAAGGGCTTCGGCCTGTGCTGTATATTCGGTACGGCATTGGGCGGCGCGGGCGGCCAAAGCTTCCGTATCGGCACCGGCTTCCAGCAGGGCGAGGGCATCGGCAATTTCCTGCTGTTTGGCAGGCAGGTTTTCCGGCTGAACCCGATATTTGCGCGCCACCGCCATCAGCTCGGACAAGCGCGCTTCCTGAGCGGCCAATTCGGCGGGGTCAAGGTCGGTATTGCCCGATACGGCGCGCATATTGGCGGCGGCTTCGCCCAATTCCGCTTCGACGGCCGAGAGCAGATTCAGGCTTTCTTCAAAGCGCGGCTCGATATGGCTCAAAGCCTGTAAGGATTTTTGGCAGCGGTAAACCATATCCTGCAAACCGTTGTCGCCGTTAATCAGATTTTCAACGGCTTCTGCCGTCTGAATCAGATCGGCGGCGTGCGCCAGCGTATCGTGGCGGCTGCCGAGCTCTTCCCATTCTCCCGCTTGAAGATTGAGTGATGACAGTTCGTCTGCCTGCCATTGCAGCCGTTCGCGTTCGACTTCCACACTCTCCTGCCGCGACTGTGCGTCGGCCAAGGCTTTTTCGGCCTGCTTCCAGTGATGATAGGCGGTTTTGACCGTTTCGGCCTGCGTTTCAGCACCGGCAAACGCATCGAGCAGGGTGCGTTGGGTGTGTTCCTGATTGAGGGACTGATGGGCGTTTTGACCGTGAATATCGATCAGGCGGCTGCCGATGCTTTTGAGCTGGGCGAGTGTCGCCGCCTGATGGTTGATAAAACTGCGGCTTTTGCCTTTGGCATCAATCAGGCGGCGGATCGATAATTCTTCCGCCCCTTCCTCCAACAGCCCGGCAGCGTACAGCTCCTGCTGTAAATCGGGCAGGCCGCTGATGTCGAATACGGCGGAGAGACGCGCTTCCGCCGCGCCGCTGCGGACTTGGCCGAAATCGGCCTTATCGCCCAGCAGCAGGCCGATGGCATCGAGCGTAATCGATTTGCCCGCACCGGTTTCGCCGGTCAGTACGGTAAAGCCGCTGTCGAAATCCAGATCAAGTTGATCGACGATAACGAAATCGCGTAGGGAAAGGGCTTGCAGCATGATGCTCCTTTGAAATTCCTGCGGAAGTGAGATTTTTCGAATTATAGCTAAGTTTTTTTTAAGTTGTGAAGAGATTTTCCTTAGTCTCTCTCACCAAGGCCGTCTGAAAACCGTTTCAGACGGCCTTTGCGGTGTTTTTTGTGCAGTACGGCAGACTTCAAACACTGCGCGGGCATTTCAATCGCATCAAGCCGGTCGCAATGGCAGGTTTCGGATTCAACTTTGGCTTTTCGTAGGTTGGATACCCGTATCCGACAAACTTATTTGCCATAGTTTTGCCCGCACCCAATCCGTTATGCCGCTCCGCCATTATGGTGTCGGATTCGAGAATCCGACCTACGGCGGCTTGGACAGGAAGTTGTTCGTTTTTCCAAGGGGATTGCAGCAGTGTGAAATCGAAATCGGAAACCGGATTCAGACGGCCTGAAAACAGTATGGTTCATGCAAAGAGCACCGTGCATCTAGCCGCGCGGGTGGTGTTCGGCGACGATGTGTTTGAGCCGTTCGTTGGCGACATGGGTATAGATTTGGGTGGTACCGATATCGGCATGGCCGAGCAGCATCTGCACCACGCGCAGGTCGGCACCGTTATTGACCAGATGGGTGGCAAACGCATGGCGCAGCCCGTGCGGACTCAGGCGGGCGATACCGGCGGCGGCGGCGTATTTTTCCACAATCAGCCACGCAAGCTGGCGGCTGACGGCACATTTTTTCTGGCTGACAAACACCGCATCGCAGCGGCTGCCTTTGAGCAGGGCGGGGCGCGCTTCGTTCAGGTAGCGGGTCAGCCAGTAAACGGCTTCCGCCCCCATCGGCACCAGCCGCTGTTTATTGCCTTTGCCGACGGTATTGACCAAACCTTTTTCCAGATTGATTTCGTTCAGAGAAAGTTTGACGGCTTCGCTGACACGCAGCCCGGTGGCGTACATGACTTCGAGCAGGGCTTTGTCGCGCAGGCCGTGCGCCGTTGCCGTATCGGGGGCATTGAGCAGGGTGTCGATTTGGCTTTCGCTGATGATGTCCGGCAGTTTGTCATGGTGTTTGGGCGCGCGCAGACGGGCGGTGGGCGGCTTGTCGCAGCGGCCGGTGTCGGCCAGCCAGCGGTAGAGCCGCTTGCAGGCGGATAAGGCGCGTGCCTGCGAGCGCGGCGACTCTTCTGCATGATAAACCGCAGCGGCCAAAGCGGTTTCGTCGGCACTCAGCCAATCGAAACCGTTTGCGGCCAGACGGCGCGCCACTTTTTCCAAATCGCGCCGGTAGCCGTTCAACGTATTTTCACTTAATCGCTCCTGCAACCAGAGATGTTCGAGCAGGCGTTCGATCAGCGTATTCATCATTCGTCCGCCAAGATGATACCCTCATGCCTCAGCAGCCAGCGTTTGACGGCCAATGCCCGGCTGCCGCCGCTGGAAAAACCGCCCAAGCCGTTTTTCGCGATCACACGGTGGCACGGCACCACCAGCGCCAGCGGATTTTTGCCGCAGGCCGCCCCCACCGCGCGCGGGTGGCTGCCGATTTCGCAAGCGATGTCCTGATAAGTTCGGACACTGCCGTAGGGAATGGCGGCAATGGCCTGCCACACACGGCGCTGAAACGGCGTGCCGTCCGAAGAAGGCGGGCAGTCGAAAGATTTCAGACGGCCTGAAAAATAACCGTCCAGCCTCTGCCGCCAGCATTCGGGCAAAGGATAGGGTGCATCGGCCTCATGACCGTGCAGATCCAGCGCAGTCAGCAAACCGCTGCGGTCGAACGTCAGGGTCATAGGGCCGAACGGGGCGGCATAAAGGGCGGGGTAAAACATCATCAAGGCCGTCTGAAATCAGAAAAACGCGCTGAACACCAGCGTCATCAAAATCGCAAAAGCACAGCCGACCTTGGCCGCCGTGCCGACAACAAAGCCGATAAACGTACCGATTCCGGCCTTGCCCGCCCGCAAAATATCGGGCTGCGACCACAACTGTCCGGCCGCCGCGCCGACAGGCGGCCCCAACAGCAGGCCGGGCAGGGCGAAAAACGCCCCGACAATCCCGCCGGCAAACGCGCCCCATACCGCCGCACGGCCTGCGCCGCTGAATTTTGCCCCCAGCATACCGGCCGCATAATCGGCCAGCATACCCAGCGCCGCCACCACAGCCAAAGCCATCACCGTATTGCCGCCGATGATCCGGTAATCGCCGCTGTAAGCCAGCAGCCACGCCCCCGCAAACATCAACCCCAACCCCGGCAAAGCCGGATAAACCGTCCCCAGCAATCCGGCCAGCAGAGCCATCAGGCCGAGAATAAACAGCAGTACCGTCATAGCACTTTCCCCCAAATCCGTCTCCCAAAAGACCGGCTGCCCGTCAGGCAGTCGCACCCGGCATTATAGCGGTTTTTACCGGCAGCCCTGAGTGTAAATTTTTGATAAAAACATTGATTTTTTGTTATGGGGGGTAAATTCTGAAAGCCTGAATTTTCATGATGTTGCAGAAATATGAAAACGGATTCGGGCTGCCTGTTGTTTAAATTTAATGACGAAAATCTAGGAAGGAAAATGATGAAACTCAAAAAAACCACCTTGCTTGTCAGCGGCGTATTGACGGCATGTATGGCTTCGGGCGCATTGGCGGCCACTCCCGAAGAAAACCGGAGGGATATTGACACCATCACTGAAATTTTGGGCTATACCCACCAGATTTTAACCGCACAAAACCAGAAATCCGACGAACTCCTTGCGGACATTGCATCCAATTCCGAACAGATTTTAGACAATGAAGGGAACATCGAACGGAATAGTGCAGCCATCGAAACCAATAAGGCCAATATCGATCTTCTGACACAAGCAGCCTTGGAAAACAAAGTAAGTGTTGAAGCCACCCAAGCCGCCGTTGAAGAGAACCAGAAGGACATCGGCACCATCACCGAAATTCTGGGCATGACCGAACAGATTTTAACTGCCCAGAAACAAAAAGTTGCAGAACTGGATATGAACAAAGCCGATAAATCGGCGGTTGAAGAGAACCAGAGAGACATCGGTACCATCACCGAAATTCTGGGCATGACCGAACAGATTTTAACTGCCCAGAAACAAAAAGTTGCAGAACTGGATACAAACAAAGCCAATGCGGCTGATGTTTACACCAAAGCAGAGGCAGACGGCAAGTTTGCCGAGAAAGCGGCTGTTGCCGGCAACCGTAAGGATATTGATACCATTACTGATATTCTGACTGTTAATGAGCAGATTTTAACCTTGCAGCATCAAAAAGTTACCGCCAATAAGGAGGGTATCGAAGAGCTGAAACTCAATAAAGCCGATAAATCGGCGGTTGAAAAGAATGAAAGAGACATCGGTACCATTACGCAAATTCTGGGTGTAACCGAGCAGATTTTAACTGCGCAGAACCAGAAATCTGACGAAATCCTTGCGGACGTTGCAGCCAATTCCGAACAGATTTTAGAAAATGAAGGGAATATCGAACGCAATGCCGCAGCCATTGAAACCAATAAGGCCAATATCGATCTTCTAACACCGGCGGTTCTGGAAAACACAGTAGGTGTCGAAACCAATAAAGCTGCCGTTGAAACCGTGAAGCAGGAATTGGCAGGTAAAGCCAACGTTGCCGACGTTTATGCCAAAGCCGAGGTCTACAATAAAACCGAAGCGGACGGCAAATTTGCCGAGAAGGCTGCCGTTGAAACCGTGAAACAGGAGCTGGCAGGCAAAGCCAATGCGGCCGATGTTTATGCCAAAGCCGAGGTTTACAATAAAACCGAAGCAGACGGCAAATTTGCCGAGAAGGCCGCCGTTGAAACCGTGAAGCAGGAATTGGCAGGTAAAGCCAACGCTGCCGACGTTTACACCAAAGCCGAGGTCTATAATAAAACCGAAGCGGATAATCTGTTTGCTTTAAAAGCCAGTGTCCAAGATGTATCGGGTCTGACAAAACGTGTCGATACGGTGGAAACCGCCTTGGCAGGCAAAGCGGATAAGGCGCAGGTAGATGCTTTGTCCAACCGTGTCGGCAAGCTGGAAAAAGACACCCGGCGCGGTTTGGCTACCCAGGCAGCGTTGGCCGGACTGTTCCAGCCTTACAAAGTCGGCAAAGTCAATATTTCGGCTGCCGTGGGCGGTTATAAATCGGAATCTGCCGTGGCCGTCGGTGCGGGCTACCGTTTCAGCGAACAGTTCGCGGCGAAGCTGGGCGTTGCCGCCAACAGCGGCGGTACGGCTTATAACTTCGGCGTGAATTATGAGTTTTAATCCGCCTGTTTCAGGCCGGTGTTAACGGCTTAGGCCGTCTGAAAAAGGGTTGCTTCTGCTTTCGGCAGACCGGCAGCCCTTTTTTCAGACGGCCGTTTTATGGCATGGATATGGATGGTACGCAGCCATTCCGTAGGTCGGACTCTTGAATCCGACATTTCATGAAATCCGGCAGGAGTATGATGGATTTTGCAGTTGATGGTTTGGCGGAATGTGCGGCGGATTCATGAGTGTCGGATTCGAGAATCCGACCTACGGAATTGTTGCTTCCATAACTTAATCAGGCCGTCTGAACCGCTTTTCAGACGGCCTGTTTGTTGAAGGAAACCTGTTTGCCGACATGGGGAGGTTTCCCGTAGAAATCTGCTTGATCAAGTAGGTCGGATTCTTGAATCCGACATTTCTTGAATCGGGCAAGGGTATGATGGATTTTGCAGTTGATGTTGATGATTTGGCGGAATGGGTGTCGGATTCGAGAATCCGACCTACGGAAAGGTTGTCCGAAAAGGTATTAAAAACCGCGCGGTTTTATCAGGCCGATAAAAAGCGCCATTTTCTATATGGAATGACCGGCCGTATCGGACGGAAATACCGCCGGCAGGCCGTTTTTTCGGTCTGCCGGCGGTGCCGGTTTTCAGGCGGCCTTATTGGCCGGTTTCCGCTTCTTTGTCTTTTTCTTTCTCTTTTTTCGGTGCCGGTTTTTTGGCAGCCAGGCCGAGCGACTGCTGCCACTGCGCGGGTTCTTTGATTAAATCCAATGCGGCTTTGAGTTGCGCATCTTTGGCCGGGTTGGGAATGCGGCGGGCGGCGATGTCTTCTTTCTCCTCTTTTCCGTCCGCTGCATCTTTGGATACGCCGTCCTGATCTTTTTGATCGGCTTCGTCCTCATCGTCGATGATGCGGCCGGTAACTTCTCTGCCGCCTGAGGGGTTGCCGATGTGCCCGGCCAAGTCGGCTTCGCGGCTTTCAAACAGGCGTTTTTTGTCTTTGACTTCCACGTCCGGCACGATGCCCTGTGCCTGAATCGAACGGTCGTTCGGAGTGTAGTAGAGTGCGGTGGTCAGTTTGACCGCGCTGCCGTTGGAGAGCGGCAGGACGGTCTGCACTGAGCCTTTGCCGAAACTCTGCGAACCGACAATCACGGCGCGTTTGTGGTCTTGCAGCGCACCGGCGACAATTTCAGAAGCGGATGCCGAGCCGGAATTGATCAGGACGGTGAGCGGTATGTTTTTGATTTCGGGCGGCAGTTTGTACAGCGGGTCGGTACCGGGGCCGAACATATAGTCGTCGGGCAGGGCGGACAGGCTCATGCCGTCGCGGCCGTCGCGGCCTTTGGTGCTGACAACTTTCACGCCTTCGGGCAGGAAGGCTGCCGATACGCCCACCGCGCCGTTGAGCAGGCCGCCGGGGTCGTCGCGCAGGTCAAGTACCAAGCCTTTCAGCGCGCCGCCGTTTTCTTTTCTCAACTGCTGTACTGCTTCGTTCAGCGCGCCGATGGTACGTTCTTGGAATTGGGTGATGCGCACATAGCCGTAGCCCGGTTCCAATAGATGCTGGCGTACGCTGTTGACTTTGATGATGGCGCGGGTAAGTTTGACGCTGATCGGTTTGGGGCTGTCTTTGCGCGTGATGGTCAGCGAAATTTGCGTTCCCGGCTCGCCGCGCATTTTTTTCACCGCTTCGCTGACGGTGATGCCGCGTGTGGAAACGCCGTTGATTTGGGTGATGTAGTCGCCGCTTTTGATGCCGGCACGCTCGGCGGGGGTGTCCTCAATCGGCGCGACAACTTTGATAAAGCCGTCTTCCGCACCGACTTCCATACCCAAGCCGCCGAATTCGCCTTTGGTGGATTCGCGCAGGTCGGCATAGTCTTTCTTGTTCATGTATTCCGAATGCGGATCCAGACCGGAAACCATGCCTTTCATGGCGTTTTCCAGCAGGTCTTCGTCTTTTTTGTTTTCGTAATAATTGGCTTTGATCTGGCTGTACACTTCGGCCATGGTGCGTATCGACTGTACCGGCAGGGCCCGGCTGTCTGTTTTGTCGGCGGCGTAACTTTGGAGGCTGAAACTCAGTGCTATGCCGCTGAGTGCGCCTGCGGTATAGAGGGCGATTTTTTTCAGAGTGTTGGCCATACAACTGCTTTCTGTTCTTTTGAATTGAATGGGGCAAACGGTAAAACTTTATTGGATTTGAATCTGTCAGGCAATAGGCGGGGCGTTAAATCACGCTAAGCCGCATTCAGCGCAGCCAGGAGGCGGGGTTAATCGGCGTACCTTTATAACTGATGGCAAAGTACAGACCGCTGCCCGCATCGGGCAGGCTGCCGCTGCTGCCCAAACTGCTGCCGGCCGATACGCTGCTGCCGCTGCCGACGGAAATGGCAGACAAGCCTGCATAGACGCTGGTATAGCCGCCGCCGTGATCGACGATGACCGTATTGCCGTATCCGCCCAGGCTGCCGGTGTAGGCCACGGTACCGGCGGCTACGCTGCGCACGGCGGCAGTGCCGGTACTGAAAAACAGGCCGCGCCAACTGCCGCCGCCGGGACGCGGGCTGCCGAAGCGGCCGGTCATGCTGCCGCCGGACGGGCGGTTCAGACGGCCTTGCAGGCGGGCAAAACCGCTGCTGTTTTCATACGGAGCCTGTAAGGCTCTGTCTTCTGCGGTCAGTGTGGATTTCGGTACGGCCGGGGTTGTTTTCGGTGCAGCGGCGGTCTGTTTGGTTTTCGGTTCGGACTTGGCGGGGGCGGGTCGGGTGCGGTTCCGGGCCTGGCGGGCTTTTTCCGCCGCCAGCCGTTCTTGTGCCGCTTTGGCGCGTGCCTGTGCTTCTTGGCGGCGCTGTTGCGCATGGCGGCGCGCAATGTCGGCCAATACGCGGTTCAGGCGTGCTTCGTCGGCGCGCAGGGCGGTAATACGTTTGGCCTGACTGTCGATTTGTGCCGTCAATTTGCGGCTTTCGGCCTGCGCCTCGCTGCTGTTGCGGCTCAGGCGGCCCAAGGCATTCTGTTTTTGTGTTTTCAGGCGGTTGAGGCGTGCCAGTTCGGCATCGATGGCCGCTTCGCGCTCTTCCAGTTTTTTTTGCTGACCGGCCAGATCGGCAATCATGCGGCTGTTGGCCTGACTGATGCGGCGGGCGTATTCCAGATAGCGTGTTTTTTGGCCGGACTCGGCGTTTTTCAGAAACAGGACAACGGCATGGGGCTGGCGGTTTTTGTACTGGCTGCCCAGCAGGCGGGCAACTTGGGCTTTGGCGGCGGCCGCTTCGGTTTTCAGGCTTTCCAGTTCGTTTTGCAGGGTTTGCAGTTTCTGCCACGCATCGCGCTGGCGGCGGGTAACGGTATCCAGCTCGCGGCGGGCTTTGTCCAAAGCGGCACGGGAACGGTTCAGCGTCTGCTCGGCCTGCTGTCTGGCGGCCTGTTTCTGCCGCAGGTCGGCATCGGCGGCGCTGATGGCCGCACGGACATCCTGTAACTGTTCGGCAGGGGCGGCATCGGGATTGGCCGATGCGGGGGCGGCAAAAACGGCGGACAGGACGGTAAAAGTGAGGGTGCGGAGCAGCATGGCGGATCGGAGAAAAAACAATGGCGCGATTATAACGGATTTGGGCGGCAGGGATAACTGTCCTGCCCGGTGCGGTTCAGACGGCCTCTTGTTTTTTGCCGCACGGGGCGTTATATAGGCCGCCTGAATGCGAATGGGGATACAGATGAATTTGAGCGACCATTTTCTGATTGCGATGCCGCAGGTGGAAGACCCGTTTTTCGGCGGCAGCGTGGTGTATATGTGCCGCCATGACGGAGACGGGGCGATGGGGGTGGTAGTCAATAAACCGTCGCCGGTAATGATGGAACTGGTGTTTGAAGCAGCCGCATCGGCTACGCCGGAACGCTTTGCCGGGCAGTCGGTGATGATGGGCGGACCGGTGCAGATCGATCGCGGTTTTGTGCTGCATTCGCCGCCGGGCAACTGGCAGAGCAGCCTGCTGGTCAGTGATGAAGTGGCACTGACCAGCTCGCGCGATATTATCGAGCAGTTTACGGAAACGGGTGCGGTGCGGCAGGCATTGGTGAGCATCGGCTATGCCGCATGGCAGGCGGGGCAGCTGGAACGCGAGCTGGCAGACAATGCCTGGCTGACGGTAGCGGCCGACCGGGAAATTCTGTTTGAACTGCCCTACGGAGCGCGTTATCAGGCGGCATTGGACAAATTGGGGGTCAATGCGGCTTTTCTGATGAAAAGGGCAGGCCATGCCTGAGCATTATCCCGCACCGCAGGGCTGCGGTTTGGCTTTCGACTTCGGCGAAGTACGAATCGGCGTGGCGCAGGGCGATGTGCAGGTCGGTACGGCGCATCCGATTGCCACGGTTACCGGCCGCAGCAATGAGGCGAAATTTGCGGCACTGGAACAGTTAATCCGCGAATGGCAGCCGGTTTATCTGGCCGTCGGGCTGCCGGTACATGCCGACGGTACGCCGCACGAGATGACCCGTCTGGCACAAAAATTCGGACGCCGCCTGTACGGGCGGTTCGGCCTGCCGGTGTACTGGGTGGACGAACGTTTGTCGTCGGTTTATGCCGAAAGCCTGTTGGCCGAGGCGGGCGTATTCGGACGCAAACGCAAGGCGGTACTCGACCGGGTGGCCGCACAGGCGATTTTGCAGGGCTTTTTCGACGGCGGTGCGGCCGATTATTTTAACGGGCGGGACAATGATGAAAGCGGTACGCATCAGGAAGACGGCACGGGCGTTCCGTAACGGCGGCAGTCTGCGTATGCCGCTGGCGGCAGCAGCCGTGTGGCCGGGCGTTTGGGCATATCCGGTACCGTGGTGGGCGGCGTGTCTGGCCGCCTTATCGCTTTGGTGCTACCTGCTTTATGCTTGGGACAAGCGGGCGGCACGGCTGGGCAAGCGGCGCGTTGCCGAAAAACGGCTGCTGCTGGCCGCGCTGCTCGGCGGCTGGCCGGGTGCTTGGATCGCACGGCGGCAGTGGTGCCATAAAACGGCCAAACAGCCGTTTGTCCGTTTGTTTTGGTGCTGCGTGCTGCTGCATACGGCAGGCAGCATCGGACTGTATCTTTATTGGCGTGCCGCCGCAGTGAATACAGACGGCCTTTTCCTGTAAAAGGTACGGATTTAATGCTACAATCCGCCGATTTTGATTCTTGGAACGGAAAGGTTAGACAGATGATTTCCACCAACGGCATCACCATGCAGTTCGGCGCCAAGCCGCTGTTTGAAAATGTGTCCGTCAAGTTCGGCGAAGGCAACCGCTACGGCCTGATCGGTGCCAACGGATCGGGCAAGTCCACCTTTATGAAAATTCTGGGCGGCGATTTGGAGCAGACTTCGGGCGAGGTGGCCATCGAACACGGCGTGCGGCTGGGCAAACTGCGCCAGGACCAGTTTGCCTACGAAGATATGCGCGTGCTGGACGTGGTTCTGATGGGCCACAGCGAAATGTGGGCGGCGATGACCGAGCGCGACGCGATTTATGCCAACCCCGATGCCACCGAAGACGATTACATGCGCGCGGCCGATTTGGAAGCCAAGTTTGCCGAATACGACGGCTACACCGCCGAAGCGCGCGCGGCCGAATTATTAAGCGGCGTGGGCATCGAAGAGGGTTTGCACAATGCGACAATGAGCGAGGTCGCTCCCGGTTTCAAACTGCGCGTGCTGCTGGCACAGGCACTGTTTTCCAAACCCGACGTGCTGCTTTTGGACGAGCCGACCAACAACCTCGATATCAATACCATCCGCTGGCTGGAAGGCGTGTTGAACGAATACGACTCGACCATGATTATCATCAGCCACGACCGCCACTTTTTGAACGAAGTGTGCACCCATATGGCCGATTTGGACTACAACACCATCACCATCTACCCCGGCAACTACGACGACTACATGCTGGCTTCCGCCCAATCGCGCGAACGGGCGATGAAGGACAACGCCAAAGCCAAAGAAAAACTGCAAGAACTGCAAGAGTTTGTCGCACGTTTCTCGGCCAACAAATCCAAAGCCCGCCAGGCCACCAGCCGTCTGAAACAGGCCGATAAAATCAAAGCCGAAATGGTGGAAGTCAAACCGTCCACCCGCCAGAACCCCTATATCCGTTTTGAAACCGACGAAAAAGCCAAGCTGCACCGTCAGGCGGTGGAAGTGGACAATCTGGCCAAATCTTTCGACAAACCCCTGTTTGAAAACCTGTCCTGCATCTTGGAAGCGGGGCAGCGGCTGGCGGTTATCGGCCCCAACGGCGCGGGCAAATCCACCCTGCTCAAACTTTTGGCCGGTGCGTTCGATGCGCAATATTCAGACGGCCTCGCGCCCGATGCGGGCAGCATCAAATGGGCAGAAAAAGCCACCGTCGGCTATTATCCGCAAGACCATGAAAACGATTTCGATGTCGATATGGACTTGGCCGAATGGATGCGCCAATGGGGGCAGGAAGGCGACGACGAACAGGCCATTCGCGGCACACTCGGCCGACTGCTGTTCGGCAGCAACGATGTGGTAAAAAAAGTCAAAGTCCTGTCGGGCGGCGAAAAAGGCCGTATGCTCTACGGCAAACTGCTGCTGCTCAAACCGAACGTGCTGATTATGGACGAGCCGACCAACCATATGGACATGGAAAGCATCGAATCGCTGAATATGGCCTTGGAAAAATACAAAGGCACGCTGATTTTTGTGTCGCACGACCGCCAGTTTGTCTCTTCGCTGGCCACCCAGATTATTGAGTTGGACGGCAAAGGCGGCTACGAACACTATCTGGGCGACTACGAAAGCTATCTGGAGAAAAAAGGCTTGGCCTGAGTCCGGCCCGATTCGCTGCATCAGGCCGTCTGAAAACGCGGAAAGCCGTTTTCAGACGGCCTTTCTGCATTTTCTGTATATGGCTGCCAAATGGTACGGAAATACGCAACAGATATTTTCAGACGGCCTGAATCTGCCGCCGGCACGGCTTTCTGCTATGATGCGGTATTTCGGACTGCGGCAGAAACTGCGATGGGCATCTCTTCTTCACACTGGCAGGCATTCAAACGGCACCGGCGCGGCTTTGCCGCCCTGCGCCTCTTGCTGCTGCTGTTTGTTCTGGCCTTGGCCGCACCGTTGTGGAGCAACGACAAACCCTTGTGGATACAGTATGAAGGCCGCCATTATTTTCCGCTGTTTGCCACTTATTACGACCGCGACTTCGGCGGCAGTTTCGATACGCCTGCCGATTACCTCGACCCCTTAATCCGTCGGAACATCACACAAAACGGCAACCGTGCACTGTTTGCCCCCAATCCTTACTCTGCCGCCACGCTCAACGATTTCGATACCCGCCCCGACCCCGCGCCGCCTTCGGCCGCCCATCTGCTCGGCACCGACGACCGCGGCCGCGATGTGCTGGCACGGCTGGTTTACGGTTTCCGCGATTCTCTGCTGTTTGCCTTGGTGCTCACGGCCGTTACTACCGCCATCGGTTTGGCCGCCGGTGCGGTACAGGGCTATTTCGGCGGCAGGGTCGATTTGCTGATGCAGCGTTTTCTCGAAATTTGGAGCGGCCTGCCCGAACTGTATCTGCTGATTATCCTGTCGTCGTTTTTCAGTCCCGGCCTGACGGTTTTGCTGGTGATTCTGTCGCTGTTCGGCTGGATGGGACTGTCGGATTATGTGCGTGCCGAATTCCTGAAAAACCGACAGGCCGATTATGTGCTGGCCGCCCGCAGCATGGGCGTTTCTGACCGGCAGATTATTTGGCGGCACATTCTGCCCAACAGTCTCACGCCGGTGTTTGCCTTTCTGCCGTTCCGCATTTCCGGCGCGGTACTGGCTCTGACCAGTCTGGATTTTCTGGGTTTGGGCGTACCGGCGGCGCAGGCCAGTTTGGGCGAACTGCTGGCGCAGGGCAAAGACAACCTCGATGCCTGGTGGATCGGCCTGTCGGCGTTCGGCACGCTGACGCTGATGTTGCTGCTGCTGGTGCTGGTCGGCGAGGGAGCCAGGCAGGCGTTTGATGTCCGCGCGCGCACTTAGGCCGTCTGAAAAGGGATTTTGATGGCGATTCTGACAATAGAAAATCTGAATGCGGCGTTTGACGGCAAACCGGTGCTGCACGACATCAGCCTGAGCTTGCCGGCCGGGCGGAAAATGGCATTGGTGGGCGAAAGCGGCAGCGGCAAAACCGTATTGGCGCAAAGCATCATGCGGCTCAATCCGGCCGTTTCGCTCAACGGCACCCTGCGGTTTGACGGTACGGATATATTGGCACTCGGTCCGCGCGCACTGCAAAGCCTGCGCGGACGGCGCATCGGCATGGTGTTTCAGGAACCGATGAGCGCACTCAATCCCGTTATGCGGGTAGGGCAGCAGATTGCCGAAGTGCTGACGCTGCATTTGGGATTGGACAAAAAGCAGGCTTGGCATACGGCGGTGGCATGGTTGGACAAAACCGGCCTGCACGATGCCGGACAGAAAGCACACGCCTATCCTTTCCAACTTTCCGGCGGCGAGCGGCAGCGGGCAATGATTGCCATGGCGGTGGCGGCCGAACCGCAGCTGTTGATTGCCGACGAGCCGACTACCGCATTGGACGCTTCGGTTCGGATACAGATACTCGATTTGTTGGAACGCTTGCAGGCCGAACGGCAGATGGCACTGCTGTACATCACGCACGATTTGAATCTGGTGCGCCGCTTTGCCGACGACGTGGCGGTCATGCGGCAGGGGTGCATTGTCGAACAGGGACGGATGCAGGACGTTTTCAGCCGCCCCCGACATGCTTATACGCGCCTGCTCATCGATACCGTGCCGCAGCGGCTGGCACAGGCAGTACCCGAAACCGCAGATCCGCCTGTTTTGGCCGCGGAAAACCTGAGCGTGGCCGTCAGTGAAAAGCAGGGCTGGTTTGCCCGACGGCAAAAAACGCTGCTGCATCCGCTGTCGTTCGGGCTGGCGGCAGGGCAGACTTTGGGCATCATCGGCGGCAGCGGCAGCGGCAAAACCACGCTGGCCAAAGCCCTGCTGCGGCTGATGCATGCACAAGGCCGTCTGAAAATCCGCGGACGGGACTGGGACGGCAGCGTGCGGCGGCGGATTCAGATGGTGTTTCAAGACCCGTTCGGCGCATTTAACCCGCGCATGACGGTGTTGCAGATTGTGGCCGAAGGCCTGACGGTATATGAACCCGGCCTGCTCCGGAAAGAGGTGGAAATACGGGTGCGGCAGATACTGCAAAAAGTCGGCCTGCCCGACGATATACTGGCACGTTATCCGCACCAGTTTTCCGGCGGCCAGCGGCAGCGTCTGGCCATTGCGCGCGCATTGATTGTGCGCCCCGATGTGCTGGTGCTGGATGAGCCGACCAGCGCGCTGGACGTGCAGCGGCAGCATCAGATTCTGACGCTGCTGGCCGGTTTGCAGCAGACCGAAGGTACCGCCTATATTCTGATCAGCCACGATTTGGCCGTCATCCGCGCACTGGCACACCGCGTGATGGTGCTGCATAACGGGCGTGTGGTGGAAGAGGGCGATTGCGGAACGGTTTTTGCCGCCCCCAATCACGCCTATACGAAAAAGCTATTGTCGCACGATGCCCCTTGAAATTTTTCCCGTCCGCCCCTATCCTGCCCGACAGAGCGCAGGCGGCCGGCCGGCCGTCTGAAACCACACATAAAGGAAACGATGATGAGCAGCGAATTGATTGTACACGCCACCGATGCGAGCTTCGAGCAGGACGTTTTGCAGGCCGATGTGCCGGTATTGCTGGATTTCTGGGCACCGTGGTGCGGCCCCTGCAAAATGATTGCCCCGGTTTTGGACGAAGTGGCCGCCGATTTTGCCGGCCGTCTGAAAGTCGTCAAAATCAATATCGACGAAAATGAACAGACACCTGCCCGCTTCGGCGTGCGCGGCATTCCGACCCTGATGGTGTTTAAAAACGGCGAAAGCACGGCCACCAAAGTCGGCGCGCTTGCCAAAAGCCAGCTGGTGGCTTTTGTCGAAGCATCGATTGCCTGACCGGCAAGATGCGGACAGCTGCGGTATGCCTGCGGGCATACCGTTTTCGTTTGCCGGCTTCCGGCAGAAAAAACAGTCAACCCGCTTTTTCAGACGGCCTTGACAGCACAGCATACGGGTAACGGGAAAAGATGAAAAAAGACTGGCTGTACAGCAAACTGCCCGACCGCAGGCAGATTTTTGCGTCGCGTTGGCTCAAACCTTTGGCACCGGCATTCGACAAACCGCATTTTTGGGCGGTAAACCGCCGCAGTGTAGCACTTTCGGCGGCAATCGGCCTGTTTTGCGGCCTGATGCCGGGGCCGTCGCAAATGCTCAGTGCGCTGCTGGCGGCGTATCTGCTGCGTACCAACCTGCCCGTGGCCGTTTTCACCACACTTTACACCAACCCCCTGACCTATATGCCGCTTTATTATCTGGCCTACCGTCTGGGCTGTGCCGTGCTCGGCATACCGGCCGATACCGCCTGGCAGCTGCCCGATACCGATTCCGGCCTGTTTTGGCATGAAGCGGCCGTGTGGCTGGGCGAGAAGGGGAAACCGCTTTTGGCCGGTGTACCGCTTTTGGGTACGGTACTGGCCGCTTCGGGCTATATGGCCGTACGCCTGCTGTGGCGCATCAACAGTATCCGCCGCTGGCGGCAGCGGAGCAGCTGATGCGCCGCCGTTTGACAGCAGGCGAAAAATCCGCAGCCGCCTTACTGTTCGGCGGCAGTCTGGATACGGATGCCGTCTGGATTTACTGCGGCCTGCCGTTTTGGCCGTGGCACCGCACTGCCGTTTCGCCCAACGGACATATTTATTTTCCCCGCCGCGCTTTCCGCGATGATTTCACACAAGAACCGCACGCCCTGAAATGGCTGGTACACGAGCTGGTACACGTCTGGCAGTGGCAGAACGGCTTCCATACGTTTCTCGGCGGCTTATTGTTGGCCTGCCGGGGCGGCTACTTCCGAGGCCGTGCCTACCGTTGCCCGCCGTTGGAACAGATTGACTGTCTGTCTCAGTTGAATATGGAGCAGCAGGCGGAAATTTTGGCAGACTATTTTATGCACCGTTATACCGCTGCAAACAGTGTGCAGGCCATACCGCCGTATTTGGATGGATTTTGCCGGAATCCGGCAGACCGCAGCCTGATGCCCCGTTATCGGGCAAAAATGACAAAATAAATTCCGATATAATTCATCAAATTGAACCTTCCGGAAAAGAATTTCCGCATCATGCCTTGACCACCCGCCGAGATCCGCTATAATGCACGCTTCTTTCCCCGATAGCTCAGTCGGTAGAGCGACGGACTGTTAATCCGCAGGTCCCTGGTTCGAGCCCAGGTCGGGGAGCCAGATATGAAACCCAAGCATTTCTGCTTGGGTTTTTTGCATTTGACAGAGCGGCATATAGCGTTACAGCGCAACAACCGGAGTAGGTCGGATTCTTGAATCCGACATGGGTAATCAATGAGATAAAGTCGGATACAAGTATCCGGCCTACGGTTAAGTCTGTAATGGGCTAATGGAAAAGGAGGCCGTCTGAAAACAGGATTTCAGACGGCCTTGTGATAGCACAGATAGCCGGATTCTCAAATCCGACATAAATGGATAATACGATATATTGGCAGTAGATCGGATACCGGTATCCGGCCTACTGTTATACCAACTCGGCTTTTTCGATGATGACAGCTTCAACCGGTACATCGTCGTGCATACCGCGGCGGCCGGTTTGAACCTGCTCGATGGCATCGACGACATCAAAACCGTCGGTTACTTTGCCGAAAACGGCATAGCCCCAGCCGTGCATACTGGGCGAGGTATGGTTGAGGAAATCGTTGTCTTTGGTGTTGATGAAAAATTGTGCCGAAGCGGAATGCGGTGCCATGGTGCGTGCCATGGCGATGGTGTATTTGTCGTTTTTCAGGCCGTTTTGCGCTTCGTTCTGAATCGGATCGCGGGTGGTTTTTTCGTTCATGTCGGGGGTCATGCCGCCGCCCTGAATCATAAAGTTTTTAATCACTCGGTGGAAAATCACGCCGTCGTAAAAGCCGTCTTTGACGTATTGCTCGAAGTTGGCGGCGGTTTGCGGGGCTTTTTCGTGATCCAGTTCCAGTGTGATCACGCCTTTGCTGGTGTGCAGTTTAATCATCGGTTTTCCTTGGTGGGTAAAAAATCGGTGGATAAAAAATCGGCCTGCGCGGGCGGGCGTGCTGCGTGATATAAGGGTGGTGGCGGAAAATTCAAGAGGCTGTTTTGCCGCGCATCGGGCAGGGGGTATAATCGCAGGGTTGATAAAACGAAAGGGACGTTATGAAGGATTTTACTTTCTTGCCGCCACAGGGCAATGCACCCAAATTGCTGCCGCAGCCGCGCAAGGCAACGATGGGCGAAGGGGCGGCTTGGTTCGGCCAGTCGTTCCGTCTGTTTAAACGCCGCCCGCTGATGTGGCTGGCGATGTTTGCGGTGATGCTGCTGATCACGACGGTGCTGTCTATGGTGCCGGTATTGGGTGTGGTGGCGAATTTCACTTCGCTGCTGTTTGCGGGCGGGCTGATGATGTCGGCCGATGCGTTAAGCGAAGGCGACCAGTTGGAATTCGGTTATCTGTTTGCCGGATTTAAGTATAAATTTGCCGCGCTGTTGCGCTGTACGCTGCTGTATATGGGCGTTTTTATCCTGCTGATGCTGGTCATGGCGGCCGTGTTTGCGCTGACGGGCGGTTCGGAAAGCAGTATTGCCGATTTGGGGCGGACGCTGGAAGATCCGACAGCGGTTTCCAAACAGACCGACAGCCGTCTGTATCTGCTGATTCTGCTGGTGGTGTTTTTCGGCATTCCCGCCACCATGATGGTGTGGTTTGCCCCCGCGCTGATTACTTTGAACGATATGAAGGCATGGTCTGCCATGAAGTTGAGCCTGCGGGCCTGTTTGCAGAATATTCCCGCTTTTTTCAGCTATTTGGCCGTATTGGTCGGTTTATTGCTGCTGTGCATCGTGCCGTTGGGGATATTGATGAGCGTGGACTCCATGGCGATGGTTGCCCTTTTTCTGATGGTATTGCTGATTTGGCTGTATTCCGTACTGGCGGTATTGGGTCAATATGCAGCCTACCGCACGGTTTTTACGGATAAGCCCTTGCCGTAAAACGATAATAACCGAAAAAGGCCGTCTGAAAAACCGTGTTCAGGCTTTTCAGACGGCCTTGATATTCTGTTTTACAGATGGTGGATGCTGACACCGTCCTGCGCACGGCAGACGAAGATTTCTTCTTTCAAACCCGTCTCAGCCTGATAATGCGCGGCCAGATGGCTGCGGACGGCTTCCACCATATCATGCGGCACCAATGCCACCACACAGCCGCCGAAGCCGCCGCCCGTCATACGCACGCCGCCGCGTGTCCCGACAATGTCATTGACCAGCTCGACCAGCGTATCTACTGCGGGGTGGGTAATGTCAAATTCATCACGCATACCGGCATGACTCTCGGCCATCAGGCGGCTCAATGCGGCAGTGTCGTTGCGGCGCAGGGCAGCGGCAGCGGCCAGCGTGCGCGTATTTTCTTCAATAATATAGCGTGCGCGGCGCGCGACAGTAGGATCCAATCCCGCTTTGCCCGCTTCAAAGGCCGCCAAATCCAAATCTCGTAAAGCAGGCACGCCGAAATGGGCGGCCGCTTCTTCGCATTGGCGGCGGCGGGTGTTGTATTCGCTGTCCACCAGACCGCGCTTGACGTGCGAGTGGATAATCATCACCGTCAAACCGTCCGGCATCGGAACCGCTTCGCATTCCAGCGTGCGGCAGTCGATTAAGACGGCATGGCCTGCCTGTCCGCGCGCGCTGACCAGCTGGTCCATGATGCCGCATTGGCAGCCGACAAAACGGTTTTCCGCATATTGGGCGATTTTCGCCAAATCGGTTTCACTCAATTTCCAGCCGGACAGAGCTTGCAGGGTTCGGGCAACGGCCACTTCCAAAGCCGCCGACGAACTCAATCCCGCGCCTTGCGGCACATTGCCGCCGACGGCCATATCCAGCCCGTGCGGCAATATGTAGCCGTGTTCTGCCATCGCCCACACCACGCCGCGGATATAGTTCGCCCACTGTTTGCTGCTTTTGCCGATTGGCGCGTCCAAATCAAATTCGTCCTGCTCACCGTAATCGGCAGCAAACACGCGCACTTTACCCAAACGGTTCGGAGCCGCAACGATATGGGCGGAAAAATCAATCGCGCAGGGCAGCACAAAGCCGTCGTTGTAATCGGTATGCTCGCCGATTAAATTGACCCTGCCGGGTGCGCGCACGGCAATTTCGGGTTTATTCGCAAACAGCGTTTCAAATCGGGCGGATAAATCGGTTTTTATCGTCATATTCAATTCTCTTTTGTGTCAGGCCGGATGGTTCTGTCAATAAGAAAAGTGTTGGTTATAGAGGTTGACATCGTAAAAGCACAGGCTTACATTATTTTACCGAATAGCCGGAAAATGTTGAGATGGAAATTTAATCATGAACAAGAATTAAGCCACTTTCTCAGTTTACTATTAGGTATCAATCATCGTGTTTCCGAATCAGGTATTGTAGATGCCGCTAAGGATTATTTGGGCATTTACCAATTGAATAATCAGATATGTTTAAACTGGGAAATGACCTTAATGCTGAGTCGGGCAGGAGAATAAAATGTCTCAGCAAACCTTATTCACCTATGTCCTGACCTGTATCATCGCCGCCGCCACGCCGGGACCGGGCACAATGAGCGTAGTGGTTTATGCGGCTACCGCCGGTTGGCGCAAAACCCTGCCGGTGATTTTCGGTGTGCAGGCAGGTATGCTTGCCATGGCGTTATTGGCTTTGTCCGGCGTTACCGCCGCGCTGCTTGCCTCGCCGCAATGGTTTGCTGCATTGCAGTATTTCGGCGCGGCCTATATTGCCTGGTTGGGGGTGATGAGCCTTCTGGCCGCACGGCGGGCGGCGTATGTCGAATCTGCCGTGCAGGACAGGGGAGCTTGGCGCAATTTCCGCCACGGTATGACGGTAACGTTTGCCGGATCGAAAACCCTGCTCTTTTTTACCTCGTTTTTTCCCTTATTCATCGACCATACACAGGCAGTGCCGCCGCAAATGGCCGTACTGCTGTTTATTCTGCTGTTTTGTACTTTGGCGGTACATCTGATTTACTGTTTCTGTATGAATAAAATCAGCCGCATTTTCCGGCAATATAACCGGCAGTTTCACTTCGGGGTCGGTATGGTTTTTCTGCTGATGGCCGTTTATATGGCCGGGAATATTAAGTACGGCACCGGCGGCAGGAATTCAGACGGCCTCGCGGTAGTGGGTGTCGGGCAGGGCGGCGAGGCGTCCGGCGGCCTGCTCGGGAGTTAAGTCGCGCTGGGCTTCGGCCAGCATTTCGTAGCCGACCATAAATTTGCGTACGGTGGCCGAGCGCAGCAGGGGCGGGTAGAAATGGGCGTGCAGCTGCCATTCGGGGTGGTTCCGGCCGTCAAACGGTGCGCCGTGAAAGCCCATCGAGTAGGGGAAGGCCGTCTGAAAAAGATTGTCGTAGCGGGCGGTCAGTTTTTTGAGCGCGGCGGCCAGATCGCGGCGTTGCGTGCCGTTTAAATCGGTGATGCGCTGTAAGGGGATTTTGGGCAGCAGCAGGGTTTCAAACGGCCATGCGGCCCAATACGGTACGACGGCGATCCAATCGTCGGTTTCGACCACCACCCGTTCGCGCCGTGCGGCTTCTTCGGCAGCATAATCGGCGAGCAGGGCGCGGCCGTGGCGTTGGAAATAGGCCTGTTGGCTCTGATGGGCTTTGGCGGGCAAATCGGGCAGAAAGTCGCCCGCCCAGATTTGGCCGTGCGGGTGCGGATTGGAGCAGCCCATGGCCGCGCCTTTGTTCTCGAAAATCTGCACCCACGGATATTGCGCGCCCAATTCGCGGCATTGCGCCTGCCACAGTTCAATCAGGGCTTCAATCTGTTCTGCCGCCAGTTCGGGCAGGGTTTTGCTGTGGTCGGGCGAAAAGCAGATGACGCGGCTGATGCCGCGCACGCTTTGGCTTTGAAACAGCTCGTGGGCGTTTTCCCGATGCGGCGGCGTATCGGGCAACAGGGCGGAAAAGTCGTTGGTAAACACATACGGGCCGGTATAGGCCGGATTGGATTCGCCGTTGATCCGTGTATTGCCGGGACAAAGATAGCAGGCGGGATCGTAGGCGGGCGGCTGTGCGGTATCGGCTGTTTCCTGCTGCCCCTGCCAAGGGCGTTTGGCACGGTGCGGCGAAACCAAAACCCATTGGTCGGCAAGGGGATTGTAACGGCGGTGGGGGTGGTCGGCGGGGTGGAACATGGCAGAATCGGGCAGCCGTTCTTGTGCTGCATGGAGGGTTTTCGGGAAAAACGGCCGTTTCAGACGGCCTTTTGCCGCATTATAGGTCAAGCAGCAGGCAAATTGAATAAATTTACCGTCAATTGTGTGTCGGGTAATTTACAAAAGTTTTATTTTGATTCAAACTGCGCGCTGTTTTCAAGGCTGTACGGCAGGAAACGGATTGCCGTTTTTCCGTTGTGCGCCTGATTATTCAGGTGGAATGAAACCCAAAATAAAACTCAGGAGATGAATATGAAGTTCAAGAAAACGCTGACAGCTGCCGCATTGGCGGCTGCATTGGGTCTGTCGGCCTGCGGCGGTTCGGACAAAGCTGCGGCTCCGGCTGCGGAAGGTGTGCCGGCCGTCGGTGTAACCATTTATAAATACGACGACAACTTTATGTCGTTGATGCGCAAAGCACTGGAAGCGGAATCGGCAGCGAAAAACGACGCGCAATTGTTGCTGAACGATTCGCAAAACAACCAATCGACGCAAAACGACCAAGTTGACGTACTGATTGCCAAGGGTGTGAAAGCACTGGCCATCAATCTGGTGGATCCCGCTGCGGCCGGTACGGTCATCGACAAAGCCAAAGCCGCAGGTATTCCGGTGGTGTTCTTCAATAAAGACCCCGGCGAAGCCGCGCTGGCTTCTTACGACAAAGCCTACTATGTCGGTGCGGATCCCAAGCAGTCCGGCGAAATTCAGGGCGAGCTGATTGCCAAAATGTGGAAAGAAAATCCGGAATGGGATTTGAATAAAGACGGCGTACTGGATTTTGTTTTGCTCAAAGGCGAACCCGGCCATGCCGATGCCGAAGCGCGTACCAAATACGTGATTGAAAAACTGAATGCCGACGGTGTGCAGACCAAGCAGCTGCAACTGGATACCGGCATGTGGGACGCAGCCAAAGCCAAAGACGTGATGCAGGCATGGCTGTCCGGCCCGACCGGCAAACAAATCGAAGTGGTGATTACCAATAACGATGCGATGGCGATGGGTGCGGTTGAGGCCATGAAAGCGCAGGGTGCGGTACTGCCGACTTTCGGTGTGGACGCTTTGCCCGAAGCGCTGCAAATGATTAAAGCCGATACGCTCAAAGGCACCGTGCTGAACGACGGTGAGGGACAGGCCAAAGCGGTTTATGCACTGGCAGTGGACTTGGCCAACGGCAAAGACCCGAAAGCCAACACCGCCATCACGCTGGACGGCAACAATATACGCATTCCGTATGTGGGCGTGGAAAAAGGCAATCTGGATCAATTCCTG
This sequence comes from Neisseria leonii, assembly GCF_028776105.2. NCBI lineage: Bacteria > Pseudomonadati > Pseudomonadota > Betaproteobacteria > Neisseriales > Neisseriaceae > Neisseria > Neisseria leonii. The sequence continues at coordinate 589,447 of NZ_CP145606.1, forward strand.
AAATAATCCATGCCGATTTTGGAAACCGATTGGCCGGTTTGCGGCCGGTCGGTTTTCGCTATATGAAATATCCGCCCGCCAACGGCCGTCCGCGGCACCATGCTCCGGCAACCTGTTTTCAGACGGCCTTGCGGCGGGCGGTAACATTCAAGGAAACGAGTGATGACAGCTGGGTCTTCAACCGACGGCAACATTCTGCTGACTATGACCGATGTCCACAAAGCCTTTCCCGGCGTGAAAGCCTTGGACGGTGTCAATCTGCAGGTAAAAGCACATTCCGTCCATGCACTGATGGGGGAAAACGGCGCGGGCAAATCTACTCTGCTCAAATGTCTGTTCGGCATTTATGCCAAAGATTCGGGCAGCATTACCTTTCTGGGCAAGGAAGTCAATTTCAGCAATGCCAAAGAAGCATTGGAAAACGGGATTTCCATGGTTCATCAGGAACTCAATCTGGTGAAACAGCGCACCGTGATGGACAATCTGTGGCTGGGCCGCTATCCGACCAAAGGCCTGTTTGTCGATCAAAAGAAAATGTACAGCGACACCAAAGCCATTTTCGACGAATTGGGCATCGACATCGACCCTAAAGAAAAAGTCGCCAAGCTGACGGTATCGGAAATGCAGATGATCGAAATCGCGAAAGCATTTTCATACGATGCCAAAATCGTGATTATGGACGAGCCGACTTCGTCTTTATCGGAAAAAGAAGTCAATCATCTGTTCAATATCATTGCCAAGCTGAAAGCGCGCGGCTGCGGCATCATCTATATTTCGCACAAAATGGAAGAAATTTTCAAAATTTGTGATGAAATTACCATTTTGCGCGACGGAAAATGGATTGACACGGTGGCCGCCAAAGACACCAATATGGACGAACTGGTGGCAAAAATGGTCGGCCGCAGCCTGACACAGCGTTTCCCCGAAAAGAACAATAAGCCGGGAGAAGTGGTGTTGCAGGTCCGCCACCTGACGGCCAAGAACCAACCCTCCATTCAGGATGTCGGCTTCGAGCTGCGCAAGGGCGAAGTCTTGGGTATCGGCGGTTTAGTCGGTGCCAAGCGCACCGACATCGTGGAAACCCTGTTCGGCATCCGCGAACGCAGCGGCGGCGAAATTCTCGTCCACGGCAAAGCCGTTCAAAACAAAACACCGGTAGAGGCCATTAAAAACGGCTTTGCACTGGTGACGGAAGAGCGGCGCAGCACGGGGATTTTCGGCGGTCTGGACATCAGTTTCAACTCGCTGATTTCCAATATGCGCCAGTACGAAACCGCAGGCTGGCTCAATACCAAAAGTATGCGCGAAGATACGCAGTGGGTCATCGACTCCATGCGCGTGAAAACGCCCGGCCAGAAAACCCGCATCGGTACACTTTCCGGCGGCAACCAGCAAAAAGTGATTCTCGGCCGCTGGCTTCTGACCGGCCCGGAAATCCTCATGCTGGACGAACCGACGCGCGGCATCGATGTGGGTGCCAAATTTGAGATTTACCAACTGATTGCCGATTTGGCCAACCGCGACAAAGCCGTCATCATGATCTCGTCGGAAATGCCCGAGCTGCTGGGCGTTACCGACCGCATTCTGGTAATGAGTGCCGGCAAAGTGGCCGGTATCGTTGAAACCGCGCAGACCAGTCAGGAAGAAATCCTGCAACTGTCTGCAAAATATTTATAAACGAAGGACAAAATATGCGTTCTGCCTCTTCCCAAAAAACGCTGAATTTCATGAAAGACTATGCACTGTATTTTGTGCTGCTGCTGTTGCTGATAGTCATTATTTCGCGCGATACCAGCTTTTTGAGCCTGACCAATTTCAGTAATATCCTGACTCAGTCTTCCGTACGCATCATCATCGCGCTCGGCGTGGCCGGCCTGATTGTGACACAAGGCACCGATTTATCGGTCGGCCGTCAGGTCGGCTTGGCGGCGGTCATCTCCGCCACCCTGCTGCAATCGATGGGCAATGTAAATAAAGTCTTTCCCGCGCTGGATGTCGTGCCGATTCCGTTTGTGATTCTGCTCGTGTGTGCCATCGGCGCCGTTTTGGGACTGATTAACGGCGTGATTGTTACCGTACTGAACGTTACGCCGTTTATCGCCACACTGGGTACCATGCTGGTCATTTACGGTGTCAATTCGCTGTATTACGACTCGGTCGGTTCCGCACCGATTGCGGGCTTCGATGCCGGCTATTCGGCATTCACCCAAGGCTTTATCGATCTCGGCGGCTTCCGTCTGTCCTACATTACCATTTATGCCGCCATCGCCGTGGCACTGGTCTGGGTAATTTGGAATAAAACCCGTTTCGGCAAAAACCTGTTTGCCATCGGCGGCAACCCCGAAGCGGCCAAAGTATCGGGTGTGAACGTTACGCTCAACCTGTTGGGTATTTATACTTTGTCGGGTATTTTCTATGCTTTCGGCGGCTTTCTCGAAGCAGGGCGCATCGGTTCGGCCACCAACAACTTGGGCTTTATGTACGAGTTGGACGCCATTGCGGCCTGCGTCATCGGCGGCGTGTCGTTCAGCGGCGGCGTGGGTACCGTTATCGGCGTGGTCATCGGCGTGATTATTTTCACCCTGATTAACTACGGCCTGAGCTATATCGGCGTCAACCCTTACTGGCAATACATCATCAAGGGCAGCATCATCGTGCTGGCCGTAGCCATCGACTCACTGAAATACGCCAAGAAAAAATAACCGCAGCCCTGTGCCTCGGCTGTCAGGCCGTCTGAAAACCGCGTCACCTTGTTTTCAGACGGCCTCAACCGCATTCGGACGGCCATTCTGCACACCTTCCCCAAACCGGGTGTAGGCATCAGTAGTCAGGCTGCAAAAGAGCAGGTAGAATAGAGTAAATCCACAAACCGCTTTCCGGGAAAAGCTGAAAACGCAGCGCAAACCGTAGCGAGCAATCCACCCAACATCAACCGAGGCCGTGCCATGATGGACGAACAACAAAGCTTTTCTTATCTGTTTGGCTCCAACGCTCCCTATATCGAGGAGCTTTATGAGGAGTTTCTCAACGATCCCTATTCGGTAGACGATTACTGGCGTGCATATTTTACCGACTTGGCCGCCCAGCCCGGTGCCGCCCCGCGCGATGTCGCACACCGGCCGATTCAGGAATCGTTTGCCAATCTGGCCAAATCCCGTCCTGCACCGGCCGGTGCGGTAGATGAAAACCTGCTCAAAAAACAAGTGGCCGTCCTGCGCCTGATTTCCGCCTACCGCATCCAAGGTTCGACCGCCGCCGATCTCGACCCGCTCAAACGCAAACCGCCCGTCCACATCGAAGGCCTGGATCCCCGCCATCACGGCCTGTCCGATGCCGATATGGCGGTAAAATTCAATGTGGGCGAGGGCGACTTCGGCAGCAGCGAAAAACTGACGCTGGCCGACATTGTAGGCCGTCTGAAACAGACTTACTGCGGCCATATCGGTGTCGAATATATGTATATTCCCGACCGTGCCGAACGCCGCTGGATCCGCGATTATTTTGAAAAATCCCTGTCCACTCCGTCTTACAGCGCCGATCAGAAACGCTATATCCTCAAACAGATGACGGCCACCGAAACACTGGAACGCTATCTGCATACAAAATACGTCGGCCAGAAACGCTTCGGTGTGGAAGGCGGCGAAAGCGCAATTGTCGGCCTGAACCATCTGATTCAAAATGCCGGCAAAGACGGCGTGGAAGAAGTCATTATCGGCATGGCGCACCGAGGCCGTCTGAATGTGCTGGTCAATACGCTGGGCAAACTGCCGCGCGATCTGTTTGCCGAATTTGAAGGCAAGGCCGAAATTACCCTGCCCAGCGGCGATGTCAAATACCACAACGGCTTCTCCTCCGACATTGCCACACCCAACGGCCCGATGCACGTTACGCTGGCATTCAACCCCTCGCATCTGGAAATCGTCAATGCCGTGGTCGAAGGTTCCACCCGTGCCAAGCAGCGCCGCCGGGGAGCCAACGCCACCAACGAAGTACTGCCGGTACTGATTCACGGCGACTCGGCATTAATCGGCTTGGGTGTCAATCAGGCCGTCTTCAATATGTCGCAAACCCGCGGTTACGGCGTGGGCGGCACCATCCACATCGTCATCAACAACCAAATCGGTTTTACTACCTCCGACGTGCGCGATATGCGTTCCACCCAACACAGCACAGACATTGCCAAAATGGTTGATGCGCCGGTATTCCACATCAACGGCGACGATCCCGAAGCGGTATGTTTTGCTGTCGATGCCGCACTGGCTTACCGCAAAGAATTTAAAAAAGATGTCGTGATTGATGTCGTCTGCTACCGCAAACTCGGCCATAACGAGGGCGACGATCCCACGCTGACCCAACCGATGATGTACAAAGCCGTTGCCAAGCACCCGGGGGCACGCGCCATCTACGCCGAAAAACTGGCAAAAGAAGGCGTAATCAGCGCAGAAGAAGCCGAAAAATTCATTGCCGACTACCGTGCGGCACTGGATAAGGGCGAGCATGTCGAGCAAACCCGCCTGACCGATTACGAAAGCAAGCACCGCATCAATTGGAGCCTGTACCAAGGCCAAGACTGGCGCGAAAAAGTGGAAAGCGGCCTGCCCGCGCAGGATATTGCGCGCTTGGCCGATAAATTTACCGCCGTACCGGAAGGTTTCGCCCTGCACAATACTGCCAAGCGTGTTTTGGAAGGCCGCAAAGCCATGGCGGCAGGCGAACAAGATATGGACTGGGGTATGGCCGAGACGCTGGCTTATGCGAGCCTGGTCAGCAACGGAGTCGGTGTACGCATTTCCGGCGAAGATTCCGGACGCGGCACATTCTCCCACCGCCACGCCGTTTTGCACGACCAAAAACGCGAAAAATGGGACGACGGCGCCTATATTCCGCTGGAGCACATCAGCGAAGGCCAGGCCCCGTTTGTCGTCATCGATTCGATTCTGAATGAAGAAGCCGTTATGGCTTACGAATACGGCTTTGCCTGCTCGGCACCCGACAAGCTGACCATCTGGGAAGCCCAGTTCGGCGACTTTGCCAACGGTGCGCAAGTAGCGATTGACCAGTTCCTCTCATCGGGCGAGACCAAATGGGGACGCCTGTGCGGCCTGACCACCATTCTGCCGCACGGTTACGACGGTCAGGGGCCGGAACACTCTTCCGCCCGCTTGGAGCGTTGGCTGCAACTGTGTGCCGAACACAATATGCAGATTGTCATGCCGTCTGAAGCCTCGCAAATGTTCCATATCCTGCGCCGTCAGGCCTTACGCTCCTACCGCAAACCGCTGGTTGTTTTCATGAGCAAACGCCTGCTGCGCTTCAAAGACTCCATGAGTCCGCTGGCCAATTTCCTGGAAGGCCAGACTTTCCGTCCGGTCATCGGCGACCAATTGGCGCGCGACGATAAAGGCAGCGTAAAACGTGTCATTATGTGTGCAGGCCAAGTGTATTACGATCTGGCCAAAGCCTGCGAAGAGCGCGGTTTGACCTCGGACATCGCCATCGTCCGCGTGGAACAACTCTACCCGTTCCCCTACACCGAAGCCGAAGCCGCCTTGGCCGAGTTTCCGAATGCCGCAGAAATCATGTGGGTACAGGAAGAACCGAAAAACCAGGGAGCATGGTATCAAACCCGTCACCGCTTGGAACGTCTGGCGAAAAACGGGCAGAAAGTACGGTACGCCGGCCGGCCGGCCAGCGCATCACCGGCAGTGGGCTACCTGAGCAAACATGTTGCCCAACTGAAACAGCTGATTGACGATGCTTTGGATTTAAATTGAAACAACTGAGATATGCCGTCTGAAAACACTAAGGCCGAACACGCTTTTTCAGACGGCCTGACACTTTCCCACTTGGAGACTGCAAGATGATTATTGAAGTAAATGTTCCCGTATTCGCAGAAAGCGTTACCGAAGGCACGCTGGTCGAATGGCATAAAAAAACCGGCGAAGCCGTTGCCCGCGACGAAGTATTGGTCGATATCGAAACCGACAAAGTAGTATTGGAAGTACCCGCCCCGCAAGCCGGTGTTTTGGTCGAAATTATTGTACAGAACGGTGAAACGGTTGAGTCGCAGCAAGTGATTGCCAAAATCGATACCGAAGCGGCCGCCTCAGCCGGTACCTCAGAAGAAAAAACGGCCTCTGCCGCGCCGCAGCAGGAAGAAAACAAACCCGCCGGCAACAACAGCCAAGCCGGTGTCGCCATGCCTGCGGCTGCCAAACTGGCCGCCGAAAAAGGCGTGGACATCAACAGCGTTCAGGGTTCCGGCCGCGACGGCCGTGTGCTGAAAGAAGACGTTGCCAACGCACAAGCTGCCCCCAAAGCCGCCGCACCGGCTGCGGCAGTTGCGCAAGGTGCACGCCCCGAAGAACGCGTACCGATGAGCCGCCTGCGTGCCCGTGTTGCCGAGCGCCTGCTGGCTTCCCAGCAGGAAAACGCCATTCTCACCACATTCAATGAAGTCAATATGAAGCCGGTGATGGATCTGCGCAACAAATACAAAGAAAAATTCGAAAAAGAGCATGGCGTCAAATTGGGCTTTATGTCCTTCTTCGTCAAAGCCGCCGTAGCTGCATTGAAAAAATTCCCGGTTGTCAATGCGTCCGTAGACGGAAAAGACATCGTTTACCACGGCTATTTCGACATCGGTATCGCCATCGGCAGCCCGCGCGGCCTGGTCGTACCGATTCTGCGCGATGCCGATCAAATGAGTATTGCCGACATTGAAAAAGCCATCGTGGATTACGCTGTCAAAGCCAAAGACGGTAAAATCTCCTTGGACGATCTCACCGGCGGCACATTCTCCATTACCAACGGCGGTACATTCGGCTCCATGATGTCCACGCCCATCATCAACCCGCCGCAATCGGCCATTCTGGGTATGCACGCCACCAAAGAGCGCGCCGTAGTCGAAAACGGCCAAGTGGTTGTCCGTCCGATGATGTATCTGGCTCTGTCATACGACCACCGCATCATCGACGGCCGCGAAGCCGTATTGACACTGGTTACCATCAAAGACCTGCTGGAAGATCCGGCCCGTTTGCTGCTGGATCTGTAAAACCCTGCGGACGGTGTAACTCAAACACCGTCCGGCCTTTATCTGGCAAGCCGCCTCAGGAGGGCAGATGAAAAAATTATGGACGGCAGCGGCTGTTTTGCTGGCGTTATCCGGCTGCGCCGCACCGCAGCAGCCGGTCAGCTATGAAGCTGCCGTACAGGCTGCTTCCGCTCCAATCGCCCGTACGAAAACGCAGCGTTATGATTACGATGCCGCCAGCCGCCGCAGCGACCGTCCGGTTTCAGACGGCTTTTACCGTTTGGTAAAAGGCAGAACCATTACCGGCCGCCTGGCGGTACAGGATTTTTACGCATCGGGTCAGGCTCAAACTTCGCCTTTTATCTTGGCCGAAGGAGAATCGGCTGATAATTTTGTCGATACCCGTGCCGAAGGTTCGGTCAATTTCTATCTGCCGGACGGCACTTTGGTCCGTCATGCACGCTTCAAACAGGGCGAAGAAATCAGCAGCAACTATTACCGCAAAAAGCGGCTTTATCTGCATACCGCAGGCCGCAGGAACGGTTATGTGCTGCTGTACAACACAGAAGGCGGCAAAGAGTTGGAAATCAGCGACTTGAAAGGCAGCGGACAGCATACCCGTTTTTACCACGATAACGGCCGTTTGGCCTTAGAGCAGAAAAACGGTGGCGAAGCCCGGGTATGGGACGAAAACGGCGAACCGATCAGTGAGGCCAGCCACCCATACGAATATACCAAAATCCTCATGCGGATGCAGATTGCCACACGCCTGTTGTCGCTCTATACGGACGATTTGGACAAGGTCTTTACCGTTCCTGCCCAATCGGCCGAAGCCGTAAAATAGGCGCACCCTTTTCAGACGGCCTGTCTCGCTTTCCTGCGTGCTCAGGCTTGGGATTTCATCGTTTTAAGGAAAAACTATGTCTCAATTTGATGTTGTTGTCATCGGTGCCGGCCCCGGCGGCTATGTTGCCGCCATTCGTGCCGCACAACTGGGTTTCAAAACCGCCTGTATCGATGCAGGTGTCAATAAAGCGGGCGATGCGCCCGCACTCGGCGGTACCTGCCTGAATGTCGGCTGTATCCCGTCCAAAGCCTTGCTGCAATCAAGCGAACACTTCCATGCCGCACAGCATGATTTTGCCGAACACGGCATCAACTTGGGCGGGTTGTCGTTCGACGCGGCCAAAATGATTGTGCGCAAAGACGAAATCGTTACCAAACTCACCGGCGGTATCGGCTTTCTGTTCAAGAAAAACAAAGTGGAAAGCCTGCACGGCAGAGGTTCGTTTGCCGGTAAAAACGGCGATTTCTATCAAATCGAAATCGACAACCAAGGCCAAAAAAACGTGGTGGAAGCCAAGCACGTGATTGTGGCCACCGGCTCCGTACCGCGTCCTCTGCCGCAGATTGCCATCGACAATCAAAATGTTCTGGATAACGAAGGTGCGCTGAATCTGACTGCCGTACCGAAAAAACTCGGCATCATCGGCGCGGGCGTTATCGGTTTGGAAATGGGTTCGGTATGGAAGCGCGTCGGTTCGGACGTTACCATTCTGGAAGCCGCTCCGGCATTTTTGGCTGCGGCCGACCAGCAGATCGCCAAAGAGGCCTTGAAATATTTCACAAAAGAGCAGGGGCTGGCTATTGAGCTGGGCGTGAAAATCGGCGACATCAAAAATGAAGGCAACGGCGTGAGCGTGGCTTTTGAAACAGCCACAGGCGAAGCCAAAACCGAAGTATTCGACAAACTGATTGTCGCCATCGGCCGTATTCCGAACACTCAAGGCCTGAATGCCGAAGCAGTAGGCCTGGAAAAAGACGAACGCGGCTTTATCAAAGTAGACGGCGACTGCAAAACCAACCTGCCCAATGTGTGGGCAGTCGGCGACGTGGTACGCGGCCCGATGCTGGCGCACAAAGCGAGCGATGAGGGCGTGGCCGTAGCCGAACGCATTGCCGGTCAGAAGCCGCATATCGACTTCAACAATGTGCCGTTTGTGATTTATACCGACCCCGAAATCGCATGGGTGGGCAAAACCGAAGAACAGTTGAAAGCCGAAGGTGTCGAGTACAAAAAAGGCACATCGGGTTTCGGTGCCAACGGCCGCGCGCTGGCTTTGGGCAAAGCCAAAGGCACGGTTAAAGTTCTGGCCGATGCCAAAACCGACCGTATCTTAGGCGTGCACATGATCGGTCCCGTCGTCAGCGAACTGATTTCCGAAGGCGTGATGAGCTTGGAATTTTCTGCCAGCAGCGAAGACATCGCCCGCATTATCCATGCCCATCCGACTCTGGCCGAAGTGGTACACGAAGCCGCGCTGGCTGCCGATAAGCGCGCGCTGCACGGCTAAGCGGCTCCCGCCATTCATCAGGCCGTCTGAAAACACCGTTCCTAACGGTTTTCAGACGGCCTTTTTTCACGATTTCAACCATCGATTGAAATCTCATGGCTGAACGCAGTTTCTATGTTACCTTTAACGTGATTTTATGTTAAAGTCTGGCTTTAAAAACTCAACAGAATGTTTAAGCGCAGCCTGACTGCCTTGATACATTCGCCAAATCCGCCCATGCAGTCTTGGCAGCTCCCAGAATACATCGCCGACATCCTGCCCAACAGCGCACGCCATTTGGAAAGCGCGAAAGAGCAGTTGCTGGCACTTTTCCGCTCGCACGGCTTCGAACTCGTACATCCGCCGCTGATGGAGTACAGCGCATCGCTGCTGACCCATATTGATGCGGGTCTGTCGCTCAAAACCATTCGGATTGTCGATCAAATCAGCGGCCGCCAGCTCGGTATCCGTGCCGATATAACGCCGCAGGTGGCGCGTATCGATGCCCATCTGCTGTCGGCCAACCGTGGCATCAACCGTTTGTGTTATGCCGGTTCCGTGCTGCACGCGCGGCCGGAAGGTTTTTTGAATACGCGCGAGCCGTTGCAGGTGGGGGCAGAACTGTACGGCTATGAAGGCATTGCGGCCGACATCGAATTAATCGGCCTGATGCTGGACAGCCTGAAAATCGGCAGCCCGGACGATTTGCTGTTATCTTTGGGGCATTTGGGCATCTTCCGTGCGCTGGCCGCCGCCGCCGGTTTGGATTCGGAACAGTCCGCCGCACTTTTACCGCTTATGCAGGATAAGGACACCGAAGCCGTTGCCGCACTTACGGCACAGTGGCCGGTAGGCAGTGTATGGCAGAAAGCATTTGCATTACTGCCCAAACTGTACGGCGGGCGCGAAATATTGTCCCGGGCGCGGACGCAGCTGCCCGATCTGCCTGCCGTCGCCCATGCACTGGACGCTTTGGAGGCCGTCTGCACTGCCTTCCCGCAACAGCCGGTACACATCGACTTGTCCGAGTTGCGCGCCGACAGCTACCATACCGGCCTGCTGTACGCCGCTTACGGCAGTCATGCACATGACGCGCTGGCGCGCGGCGGCCGTTACGACGGCTTGGGCAAATACTTCGGCACAGCACGCCCCGCCACCGGATTCAGCTTCGATTTGCGCAAATTTCTGGGCAAGCTGCCCAAAGCCGAACGCGGGCAGGCCATTGCTGTGGCACAGCGCGATGTCCGGCGGGCAGCCGCAGAAATCGAACGGCTGCGTGCCCAGGGGGAAACCGTCGTTATCGACTACGGTTTGCCGTGCAATCAGACGCAAAACAGCAGCCGGCGGCTGATCGAGCAAGACGGACAGTGGTTGGTCTGCGAATAATTTCTCCGGCAAACCGGCGGTATTTCAGACGGCCTCCCGGAATGCCGAACCTTTTCAACATCAGCATTAGGTAAATACACATGGCTAAAAACGTAGTGGTCATCGGCTCGCAGTGGGGCGATGAGGGCAAAGGTAAAATCGTCGATTGGCTGGCGGAAGAGTGCAGCGGCGTGGTACGTTTCCAAGGCGGCCACAACGCGGGACATACCTTGGTTGTCGGCGGCAAGAAAACTATTCTGCGCCTGATTCCCAGCGGTATCCTGCATGAAAATCTCGACTGTTTTATCGGCTCGGGCGTGGTGGTTTCGCCCGAAGCTTTGTTGGCCGAGATTGACGAATTAAATGCCGCCGGCGTGAAAAATGTCGAAGGCCGTCTGAAAATCGCGCCGACCTGTCCGCTGATTCTGCCGTACCACATTGCATTGGATAAAGCGCGCGAAGCGAGCAAAGGCGACAAAAAAATCGGCACCACCGGCCGCGGTATCGGCCCCGCTTATGAAGACAAAGTGGCCCGTCGCGCCATTCGCGCGGTCGATTTGTTCGATACCGAGAAAATCGCCGAGAAAATCAAAACCAATGTCGCGCTTTACAATGTCCAGCTCGAACATCTGCACGGTGCCGAGCCGATCCGTTACGAAGACATCATGGAAACAATCAACGGCTTTAAAGACCGCATTTTGCCGATGATTCATGATGTTTCGCGCACATTGTACGAAAAAGGGCAAAAGGGCGAACGCCTGCTGTTTGAAGGTGCGCAGGGAACGCTGCTCGATATCGACTACGGCACTTACCCCTATGTAACGTCTTCCAACTGTTCGGCCGGTGCTGCCGCGCCGGGCGCGGGTGTGCCGCCGCATATGCTCCATTATGTTTTGGGCATTGTTAAGGCTTATACCACCCGTGTCGGTTCCGGTCCTTTCCCGACCGAACTGTTTGACGAAATCGGCGCGGGTTTGGCTGAGCGCGGCAATGAGTTCGGCTCGGTAACCGGCCGTGCGCGCCGCTGCGGCTGGTTTGATGCCGCCGCCTTGAAGCGTTCGATTCAGGTAAACGGCATCAGCGGCATGTGCATTACCAAACTCGATGTCATGGACGGTATCGAAGAAATCAAAATCTGTACAGGTTATGAATTTGACGGCAAGCAAGTCGATATTCTGCCGTTCGGTGCCGATGCGGTTGCAAAATGCGTTCCCGTTTACGAAACCATGCCGGGTTGGAAAGAATCTACGTTCGGCATCAAAACTTACGGACAATTGCCGCAAAATGCGAAAAACTATCTCAAACGTATTGAAGAAGTCTGCGGCGCACCGATTGCCATTATCTCAACCGGCCCGGAACGCGATGAAACCATTTTGGTGCAGCATCCGTTTGCCGACTGAGCAATCAGCACCAACCCGATACAAACCGGCCGTTACGGCCGGTTTTCTTTTCTCATCAACGTATTTCCATTTCAGAGACCTGCCTGATCCGCTCAATTTCTGATTTGAGTATGGTTCGGCGGCTAGAAAAGGGCATCAGGCATCATCAATACAGCAAAACCGGCCGGAGTGGAAACGTATTGAACCGGGCAGGGGCTTTCCATCTTTTTGAAATTCAGACGGCCTTTATGTGCCGATATGGTTTCCCGATACTGGTCTAACCCTCCCGGCGTGAAAACCTGGAGGGGAGGGCAGCCGTTTGAAATTGTGCAGGATTCCTGTCAAGTTTCAGCAGATATGCCTGTATCCATCGGCTTTTTGGCCGTCTGAATATCAAGATTTAAAATAAAAAAACCAACCCGAATCGGGTTGGTTTCTATAGGCAGCCGGTTTATTTGGCAAAGTATTTCGCGGCAACCGCATCATATTCGCCTGATTCACGTACTGCTTTCAAGGCATTGTTCAGCATTTCCAAAGTCGCCGTATCGCCTTTGCGCACCGCAAAACCGTAGTTTTCCACCTCGAAATCCGGTACGGTAATCATGCTGAAACCTTTGTTTTCATTGTTTTTGACATAGTTTGCAATCACTGCGCTGTCGCTGATGACCGCATCCAAGCCGCCGTTTTCCAACTCTTTGATCACCAAGGGCAGGCTCTCGAAGCGGGCGATTTTACTGCTGTCGTTCCCCAAAATCTTGCCAGCGGCAAAATCACCGGTTTGGCCGGTAACGACACCGACTCGGTTGGCCTGTTTCAAATCTTCAACCGATTGAATATTTTTACCTTGCGGTACCAAAATCACTTGGGTAATTTCAAAGTAGGGGGTAGAGAAATCCATAGACTGCTTACGCTCGTCGGTAATCGTTACGGCAGAGGCCAGAATATCCACATCACCGTTACCCAAAGCAGCAAACAGGCTGTCCCACGGCTGATGTTTGAATTCGACTTGGAAATTGCCTGCCTTAGCCATGGCATTCACCAAATCCACATCGAAACCTTCGATATTATTGTTAGCGTCCATGGATTCAAAAGGGGCAAATTCCGCATTCATCGCCACCCGGTAAACTTTACCTTCTGCCGCAGCAGGTGCAGAAGCCTGCTGCGAAGCCGATTGACCGCCGCAGCCGGCCATAAACAGTACAGAACAGGCCAAGGCACCCGCCAACCATTTTTTCATATTCATGTTCAGTGTTCCTTACAATCAGAAAGAATCAGTCGTGAAGTTTAACACGTTTTTCAGTAAACTCGGAAAATCTTACGATTGCTCGCGAAAAAAAGCATAGGTAACATCGTGGAACAAGTCTGTTTGCGGATGCTCTTCATAGCTCAGACGTGCCAGCTCATCTTCAAACGCCAATTGCACCGCCTCGACCACATCGGCAGCCGTATCCGCGGGCAGGCCGCGTATCATGCCTTTCAACGCTGTCGCCAAGACACGGTTCTGCATACGCAGTACATCATTGGCTTCTTCCAAATATTCCAAACGTTCATCAATATTGTGCATCAATCTTTCCCTGAATTTCTGTTAAAATAAACAGTTATTATATGTCTAATACATTGAAAAAAGAAAGAACACAGCCATGATCCACCCCGACAAAACCACAAACCGGCCGGCCGATGAAAGCAGCGATTGGGAAACATCCCTGCAACAATTACGCGCCAACCGCACCCGTCGGCCGCAAGCAGAACCTGCTGTTTCTATCCGCAACCATACTGCCCACAGCCAAAACGCCGATCACCGCCGTGTCTTGCAGGAATATTTACAGCAGTGGCAGCAACAGCACAACAGCAAGATCCCAGATCCGGAAAGTAGTGAACACGATGCTGCTGTGTTATTACAGGAAGATTGGCTGGCTGCACAAAATGCTATTCAAGGCGAAGTACCGCCGCAGGCCGTGCTGAACACGCAAACAGTTTGGATCAATCCCAAGCGGCACACACCGCCGGAAGAAAATCTACCGAAAACAGAAGAGACCGTTGCTACTGACGAACCGCAATGGGAAGCACTGCCGGTCAGCGTCAATGTACTGGATCCGAAAGCCGTAGCACAAAATCAACCCGTATTCTGCCTGTCGGAACAGGAATTGATGCAGCGGCTGACCCAACGCCTGCTGCCGCACTTGACCGATGCAGTAAACGGTATGGTGCGCACTGCTATCCAAAAACAGGCCGCCACTCTGACTTATCAATTACAAAAAAATCTGAGCGAAGAAACCCCGTCATTGGTTCAGGAAATCTTGGATTACAATTTGAAAGCGACCTTGGCCGAAATTAAATATCATCTAAAACTCAAACGCTGAAACCAACACAGAATTATTGATAAGTGCAAAAATATCGGCAGTGTTGGCGGCGGTTTGCAGAGTGGTTTTGCCGCCTAGGTATTACGTCCGTCAGGCGGATGTAAGTCTAGCATAAAATTTTACATAATATACATTATACGAACTTGAATTTGCACCTTAATTACCCACCGTCTTGGCCAGCGCATCAAAATACAGATCCTTGATAAAGTCCCGGCCACAATCCCTTGCTCTTGGAAATTCAAGTGCGGCATCAAGATTGGGAACATGCATAAAAGCCGTCTGAATGGGGAATTTCAGACGGCCTCGGTGTTCCTAGTGCGGCATGTTTATTTCCAGTAACGCCACCACGGAATGATTTCCGACGACCATTCTTTTTCCAAGAACGGGCTTTGCGGGAAGTTTTTCGCCAGAATACGGCGGGTGTCGTCAGCCAATTGGGTACGTCCCATTTTTTGATACGAAAACACCATAATTGCCAGCGACTCTTCGACAAAACGGGTATTGCGGAAGTTCTGCAGGATGTTTTGAGCGCGTTTGGCTGCTGCCAGATAGGCTCCGCGACGGGCATAATAGCGGGCAATCGAGATTTCGTTACCGGCCAGGGCATCGACCAGTTTGCCCATGCGTTCGGTGGCATCGGGAACGTATCTGCTGTCGGGATAACGCTGGATCAGCTCGGCAAACGCACGGTAGGCATCGCGGTTGGCCTGCGGGTCGCGGTCGGACCAGTCCTGAGAGGCCAGACGGTTTAAGAAAGACTGATCCTCATTGAACAATACCAAGCCTTTGAGATACAAAGCATAATCCATGCTCGGGTGTTGCGGGTGCAGACGCTGGAAACGTTCGATGGCGGCCAAGGCTTTGGCTTGTTCTTCATCTTTATAATACGCATAAGCGGTATCCAGCTGGGCCTGCTGGGCAAAGCGGCCTTGCGGGAAGCGCGATTCCAGCAGTTCATATAACTTGATGGCTCGCGTATAATTGTTACTGTTCAGCTCGTCTTGCGCTTCGGCGTACAGGCGTTCCACAGGCCAGTCTTGGGTAATCTGCGCATCTTTATCGGCTGTACCGGTATTGGCGCAACCGCCCAAAATCACGCTTAATGCGGCAACTAAAAGAATTTTTTTCATGCAGAACACTTCCTTTGAAAATTTGGCTGATTATAACGATGATTTCGAATTTTCGTCAGCCCCCGATGCAGAAAGTTGCATAAATTTAACCGTTCCGGTGGATTTGGCGGGTTGGCGGTTGGATGCGGCATTGGCCAAGCTGCTGCCGGATTATTCGCGCAGCCGCTTGAGCGACTGGATTAAAGACGGCGCGGTTCAGATGGACGGTCAAGCCGCCAAGCCCAAAGATAAATTAATCGGCGGCGAAAAACTGGCGGTAACGGTACGTTTAAGCGATGAAGCATTGGCTTTTACGCCCGAAGAGATGGATTTGGCTATCGTTTATGAAGACGATGCGGTTTTGGTGGTCAATAAACCGGCCGGGTTGGTGGTACACCCTGCCGCGGGCAATTGGACAGGAACGCTGCTCAACGGCCTGTTGGCGCACTGCCCTGCTCTGGCACAGATTCCGCGTGCGGGGATTGTGCACCGTCTGGACAAGGATACCAGCGGTTTGATGGTGGTCGCCAAAACACTGCCGGCACAAAATCATTTGGTACAGCAGCTTCAAGCGCGTACGGTGAAGCGGATTTACCGTGCGGTGGCTATCGGCATTGTGCCGTTTGACGGCAAAATCGACAGTCCGATCGGCCGCGACCCGCACAACCGCCTGAAAATGGCCGTTGTCAAATTCGGCGGCAAAGAGGCGGTTACCCACGTCAAGGTTTTGGAACGCTATCAGGCGCACAGCTATATAGAATGCACATTGGAAACCGGCCGCACCCACCAGATACGCGTGCATATGCGCGAAGCCAATCACTCCCTGGCCGGCGATCCGGTTTACGGCAATCCGCGCCACGCCTGTTCGGAAACGGTGAAAACCGTTGTCAAGCAGCTGGGCAGGCAGGCACTCCATGCCTACCGTCTGAGCTTTGTCCACCCGAAAACGGGCGGGACGGTCAGTTTTGAAGCCCCGCTGCCGGAAGATATTTATCATCTGCTGTCGGTTTTGCGTTTGGAAAGCGGCATGGATTCGCCGCTCAACCATGAAGACGAATGGCGGGCGAAATTTGAAAATGAAGACGATGACGATTGGAACGAAGACGATTACGATGTGGAAACCGTATATGTCAGAGAGTAGATAATCAAAAATGGTCAAAATAGGCCGAGGCCGTCTGAAATCCGGTTTTCCGTTTTCAGACGGCCTCGACTGCCAAGTCGCCCTCAGTCGATGCGTTCGTAACGCACGGCCAGAACCTCAATCACTTCCCTGCCCTCCGGCCCGTTGAGCACCACTTCGTCGCCCTCCGCCGCTTTAATCAGGCAGCGTGCCAATGGCGAAATCCACGAAATTTTATTTTGCGCGGTATCGATTTCGTCGATGCCGACAATGCGCACGGTCTGTTCGCTGCCATCGCCGCGCAGAATATCGACGGTGGCACCGAAATACACGCGCTCGCTCGCTTCGCGGGTTTCGGGATCGACCACCTGTGCGGCTTCCAAACGTTTGGTGAGAAAGCGGATGCGGCGGTCGATTTCGCGCATTCTCCGTTTGCCGTACAGATAATCGCCGTTTTCGCTGCGGTCGCCGTTGCCCGCCGCCCAATTGACCACCTGCACAATCTCCGGCCGCTCTTTATGCACCAAATGATACAGCTCGTCTTTCAAACGCTGCCAGCCTTGCGGCGTGATGTAGTTCGGCGTTTCGCTCATCGCTTATTCCCCCATTTCGGCCAGCAGCTGCGCCTGATGTTCGGCCGTCAGCGCGTCGGTAATTTCCGCCATATCGCCGTCCATCACAAAATCCAGTTTGTGCAGGGTTAAATTGATGCGGTGGTCGGTAACGCGGCCTTGCGGATAGTTGTACGTGCGCACGCGTTCGCTGCGGTCACCGCTGCCGATTAAGGATTTGCGTTCCGCCGCTTCTTTGGCCTGCACTTCACGTTTCTGTGCATCGTTCAAACGCGCGGCCAGCACTTTCATCGCCTGTGCCTTGTTGGCATGCTGGCTGCGGCCGTCCTGACATTCGACCACCACGCCGCTGGGCAGATGGGTGATGCGGACGGCCGAATCGGTTTTGTTGATGTGCTGGCCGCCTGCACCCGAGGCGCGGAACGTGTCGATGCGTAAATCGGCAGGATTGATTTGGATTTCCTCCAATTCGTCCGCTTCGGGCATCACGGCCACCGTACAGGCCGAGGTGTGGATACGCCCCTGGCTTTCCGTGGCGGGAACCCGCTGCACGCGGTGCCCGCCTGACTCGAATTTCAGACGGCTGTACGCACCCAAGCCGATAATGCGCGCAATCACCTCTTTATAACCACCCAAATCGCTTTCATTGGCCGAAACGATTTCCACCTGCCAGCCGCTGCGTTCGGCATAACGGCTGTACATACGCAGCAGATCTCCGGCAAACAGTGCCGCTTCGTCGCCGCCCGTGCCAGCGCGGATTTCGACAAAAATATTCTTGTCGTCGTCGGCATCTTTGGGCAGCAGCAGTTTTTGCAGCTCACTTTCCAAAGTTTCGATTTGCGCTTTGGCCGTCTGAATTTCTTCTTCCGCAAAAAGCCTCATTTCCGGGTCGCCCAGCATCGCTTCGGCTTCGGCCATATCGCTTTGCGCACGACGGTAGTTCAGATAAGTTTCGACCACCGGCGTGATTTCCGCGTGTTCGCGGGTCAATTTGCGGAAATGGTCCATATCGGCGGTGGCCTCCGGCGTACCCAATAAATGGGTTACCTCTTCCAACCGTTCGCTCAATTGTTGCAGTTTATCCAAAACAGACGGTTTCATGCTTGCGTATCCTGTCAAGATAGGCCGTCTGAAAAACGGAAACCCGCAAATTCAGACGGCCTGTCATATGCAGCCGCCATTATACCCGTGAAGCCCTGCCGCTGAAAGTGAAGTTATCCACAACTTAACCTGTCTTAACCATTGAAGTTATCCACAGAAGCCTTATATAGCGTCGCAGGACAACTTTCCCAAAAGGAGCTTATTTATGAGATTCGACAAATTAACGGCAAAATTCCAACAGGCTCTGGCAGACGGCCAAAGCTTGGCTCTGGCCGCAGACCATGCCTATCTGGAAGCCGCACACGTTTTAAAAGCCCTGCTGGACGACCATGACAACAGCACCGCCGCCCTGCTCGCCCATGCCGGTGTCCATGTGGCGCAAGTGAAGCAGCAGTTGCAGCAGACCTTGGACAGTCTGCCCAAAATTGCCGGACAAGGCGGCGAAATCCTGCCCGGGCGCGAATTGCAGGCGGTGCTGAATCTGACGGACAAAGCCGCCGCAAAACGCGGCGATACCTATATCGCTGCCGAACTGTTTTTACTGGCACTGGTTCAGCAAAACGATACTGTCGGCAAAATTCTGAAAGCCGCCGGTGCCACCGAATCCAATATCAACGCCGCCATCGATGCGGTCAGAGGAGGCCGGACTGTGGACAACCCCAATGCAGAAGAGCAACGCGAAGCCCTGAAAAAATACACGCTCGATTTAACCCAACGCGCCCGCGAAGGCAAGCTCGACCCCGTTATCGGCCGCGATGACGAAATCCGCCGCGCCGTTCAGGTATTGCAGCGGCGTACCAAAAACAATCCGGTCTTAATCGGCGAACCGGGCGTGGGCAAAACCGCGATTGTCGAAGGCTTGGCACAACGCATCGTGGACGGCGAAGTGCCGGAAAGCCTGCGCAACAAGCGTCTGCTGGTGCTGGATTTGGCCGCGCTGATTGCCGGTGCGAAATACCGAGGCGAATTTGAAGAACGCTTGAAGGCCGTCTTAAACGACTTGGCGAAAGACGACGGCAATACGCTGATTTTCATCGATGAAATCCACACTTTGGTGGGCGCGGGCAAAAGCGACGGCGCAATGGACGCGGGCAATATGCTCAAACCTGCCCTGGCGCGCGGCGAGCTGCACTGCATCGGTGCCACCACCTTGGACGAATACCGCCAATACATCGAAAAAGATGCCGCATTGGAACGGCGTTTCCAGAAAGTGCTGGTGGGCGAACCGAGCGTGGAAGACACGGTAGCCATTCTGCGCGGTTTGCAGGAGCGGTATGAAATCCACCACGGCATCGACATTACCGACCCCGCGATTGTCGCGGCGGCGGAACTGTCCAACCGCTACATCACCGACCGTTTCCTGCCCGACAAAGCGATTGATTTGATTGACGAAGCCGCCAGCCGCATCAAAATGGAGCTGGATTCCAAACCCGAACAGATGGACAAACTCGACCGCCGCATTATCCAATTGAAAATGGAAAAAATGCACGTTGAAAAGGAAAGCGACGAGGCGAGTAAAAAGCGTTTGGAACTGATTGACGGCGAAATCGCGGAATTGTCCAAAGAATACGCCGATTTGGACGAAATCTGGAAAGCGGAAAAAGCCGCCAGCGCAGGTACGGCCGATATTAAAAAGCAGATTGACGAAATTAAAGTAAAAATCGAGCAGGCCAAACGTCAGGGCGATTTCGGCCGCGCCTCCGAGTTGGAATACGGCGAGCTGCCCAAGCTGACCCAACAATTGCAGGCGGTGGAAAGCCATTCAGACGGCCAAAAACAGAGCAACAAGCTGTTCCGCACGAAAGTCGGCGCCGACGAAGTGGCCGAAATCGTATCGCGTATGACCGGGATTCCGGTGGCCAAAATGATGGAAGGCGAACGCGACAAACTGTTGAAAATGGAAGAAGTACTGCATCACCGCGTGGTCGGCCAAGACCAAGCCGTGCGCGCCGTATCCGATGCCATCCGCCGCAGCCGCAGCGGTTTGGCCGACCCGAACAAACCCTACGGCAGCTTTCTGTTTTTAGGCCCCACGGGGGTGGGTAAAACCGAATTGTGCAAGGCACTGGCGTCGTTTCTGTTTGACAGCGAAGACCATTTAATCCGCATCGATATGTCGGAATATATGGAAAAACACGCCGTCGCACGCTTAATCGGTGCGCCGCCGGGCTATGTCGGCTATGAAGAAGGCGGCTATCTCACGGAGCAGGTGCGCCGCAAACCTTACAGCGTGATTCTGCTCGACGAAGTGGAAAAAGCTCACCCCGACGTGTTCAATATCCTGTTGCAGGTGTTGGACGACGGCCGTCTGACCGACGGACAAGGCCGCACGGTGGACTTCAAAAATACCGTGATTGTGATGACTTCCAATATCGGCAGCCGCCATATCCAGCAAATGGGCACGGCCGATTATGATGCGGTGAAAGAAGTGGTGATGGAAGATGTGAAAGAACATTTCCGTCCCGAAATGATTAACCGCATTGATGAAGTGGTGGTATTCCACGGCTTGGATCAGGCCGCGATCCGTAATATTGCCAAAATCCAGCTGTCCGGCCTGACCCGCCGCCTTGCGGCAATGAGCCTGTATCTGGACGTAGAAGAGGCCGCGCTCGACGTGATTGCCCAAGCCGGTTTCGACCCTGTGTACGGCGCACGCCCGCTCAAACGTGCCATTCAGGCGGAAATCGAAAATCCACTGGCCAAAGCCTTGCTGGAAGGCCGTTATGCGCCCGAAAGTACGATACGGATCCGTGCCGACGGCAGCCGGTTGAAGTTTGATTAATGGCGTTACACGGCCGGAAAACAGAAAGGCCGTCTGAAAAGAGAAAGGTCGGATACAGAGTATCCGACCTTTCTTCGTTTATGCCGTGTCGGATTCAAGAATCCGATTACGCAAAAGTTACGAACCGAGCTTTTGCGCGCCCTGCTCTTTTTTGATTTTGGCCTGCCAATACGCCGACACCCGATTGAATACGCTGTCGCTTTCACGCTGTTGCAGCAGCATTTTGGCATCGGGCAGCCCGGCTTGGGTATTGCCGGGCAGCGTGACCGCCTGCACTTCCACCAGCACCGGTACAGGCAGATCCGACAACAGCACATACGCGGGCTTTCCGTCTTTCGGACGCGCTTTGATTAATTCGTTAAACGCCTGCGGCGGCAAAACTTCGCGGGCTTTATCGGCCGACAATTTTTCCACGGGCGACCACGGCAGCTTCACCGCCTCACCGCCCTTCAAATCCAGCAAAGCCTGTTCGGCTTTTTCCTGTGCGTTTTTTTGTGCTTGCGCCATCACATAAGCCGCCCGTACGTCTTCCTTGACTTCTTCATACGGTACTTGCTTTTCCTGACGCACATCACTGACGCGCACCACCTGAACCGTATCATTGCCGATATTGACCGGCTCGGAATTGCGCCTGTTTTTCAGTGATTCCTCACTGAAAAGCGCAGCGGCCAGTGCTTCGGGCATACCCAGCTTCAAGGCTTCACTGCGGCTGAGCCATACATCGTTTTTTTCCAGTTTCAATCCCATTTTCTGTGCTACTACCGCCAAATTGTCGTTGCCGTTGAACGCTTCTTCGGCCAGTTTTTCGCGTGCTTGGGCAAACTGCTGCTGTGCTTTCTGCCGTTTCAGCTGCTCAATCAGACCTGCCCGCTCCTGCGCAAAATCCGCAGCAGCAGCCCCCTCGATTTTGACAATGTGCAGTGCACCGCTGCTCGGCACCAAGGCAATGTCGCCGCTGTTCAGCTTCAAAACAGCATTTTTAAAATCTTCCGGCAACGGACTGTCTTTACCCACCGCCCCCAGACTGCCGCCGGTTGCCGCCGAACCTTCGTCTTGTGATTTTGTGCGTGCCAGCTCGGCAAAGCGGGCAGGCTGTGCTTTAAGCTGTTCCAGCAGCTGTTCGGCTTCGGCACGCACTTTGGCCGCTTCTGCGGCATCGGCAGGCAGGTTCAGCATAATATGCGCCACCTGTTTTTTACCTGCCCCGCTGCTGTTTTGCGCCTCAAATGCTTTTTTTGCTTCTTCCTCACTGACCTGCTGTTTGGCCGCCAAATCGGCCAATGACAGAGAAACGTATTCGAATTTCACGGCCTGAGGCAGGGTATAATTGGCTTTTTCGGCCTCGTAATACGCTTTCAGTGCGGCATCATCAGTTTTAACGGCGGCAAGGTAGGCGCGGGGATCAAAGCTGGCGGAACGGACGGTGCGTTCGGCCTGCATCAGATTCACCAGCTGCTTGGCCTGTGCATCGCTGACCAGATTGCCCGCCTGCATCAGATTGGTCAGATTTTGGAGCATAAACTGGCGGCGGATGTCTTCTACCAGCTGGTCTTCGCTCAAACCGGCCGAAGCCAGATACTGATTGAGCTTCTCCTGACTGAAACGCCCCTGCTCATCATGAAAAAACGGCTCATCGACAATGGTCTGCTTAATCTGATCCAAAGAAACAGTGATGCCCAAATCTTTTGCCCCTTCAATCAGATACGCGCGCTGAACCAGGCCTTGGAATACGCTGTCTTCGGTCAAATCGGCCGCCTGCCCGCCCGACTGGGCATTGCGCAAGGCCTGCTGTACATCTTGCTGGCTGATTTTGCTGTCGCCCACTTTAACCACATAATCGGAACCGGGCGCGGCCACGGTGCTGACACCGAAGCCGACAAAAGTTAAAGCAATCAGCCCCAACAGAACTTTCGCCGGGCCGCTGTATTTTTCTACGGATGCAAACATAGGGAATCTGTTTCAAAAAGAAAATAAAATTTAAGCGCGCATTGTAACCGATTTTAAAAGGCTTCGCCCACTTTGACGCCGCCTGCCGTATCCTGCGGTGAAGCGAGACGGCGGCATACCGCAACGGCCGTCTGAAAATCACTGCTCTGCATAACGGTTTTCGCGGCTTCGGCCGTCAGCGTACCGGCCATCGCCTGCCAGCGGGCGGCCAATGCGGGATTGTCAGGCGCGGAAAAACCGGCGCGCAGCTCATCGACCAAGTCGGGACGGTTGCAGACCAGCACAATATCGCAGCCTGCCGCCAACGCCGAATGCGCCCGCTCGGCAATACTGCCCGCACCGACTGCTCCTTCCATGGTTAAATCGTCGGAAAAAATCACGCCGTCAAAACCGATGCGGCCACGTAAAACCTCTTTCAACCATACCGGCGAAAAACCGGCCGGTTGGTCGTCCACCGCCGGATAAACCACATGCGCGGGCATCACGGCAGCCATGCCCGCAGCCGACAAAGCGGCAAACGGCCGCAGGTCGTGCGCTTCCAATTCCGCCAAGGGACGGGGATCCACCGGCAGGGTCAAATGGCTGTCTCCCTCGACAAAACCGTGTCCCGGAAAATGCTTGCCGCAGGCTTTCATACCGCCGCGCGCCAAGCCTTTCTGCAAAGCCAGTGCCAATTCTGTTACCACGGCCTCATCGGCATGGAAACTGCGGTTGCCGATGACGGCGCATTGTCCCCAATCCAGATCCAAAACCGGTGTAAACGACAAATCCACGTCGCAGGCGGCCAATTCCACCGCCAACACCCAGCCCACCGCTTCGGCCTGCTGTTTGGCCGCTTCGCTGCCTTCGCGCGCCCACATTTCGCCCAAAGTGCGCATGGCGGGCAGACGGGTAAACCCTTCGATAAAACGTTGGACGCGCCCTCCCTCGTGATCGACGGCCACCAGCAGCGGCGGCTGACGCAGCTGTTTGATTTCGGCCACCAGCGTGCTCAACTGCTCACGGCTGTGAAAATTGCGTCGGAACAGAATCACGCCGCCGACGGCCGGATCCGACAGACGCTGTTTTTCTTCCGCACTTAATGCCAGCGCGGCCACATCGGCCATAATCGGGCCGCGTTCGATACGCGGTACAGCATTCATGGCAACACTCCATTCGTTCGGGTAAACAAAAAGCCGTTATACAACGGCGGAATCGGAACAAAATGCTTTTCAGACGGCCTATACCGCAGCAGGCCGTCTGAAAACGGCATAACTCAGGGGCGGCTCAGCGCCAAGAAGACCGTATTGCCGCCGCGCTCCACCAGCAGCGGTACGCTGGCACCGGCCGATTGCAGCGCATTGCGGAATGTAGCTTCGTCGCTGACACGTTCCTGGCCGACCGACAAGATATAATCGCCGCGCCGCAATCCGGCCTGTACCGCCGCGCCTTCGACACGAACCACCATCAGACGGCGTTCGCCGCCGACCGTCTGGCCGATCAGTTCCAAGCCCACATCATCAATCCGGAACGCGGAACCCGTGCTGTCCGCACCGTCGTCCGGGCGGCTGCCGCTGCTGCTCATGCGGTTATTGTCGTCGGCATTGCCCAGCGTGAGACGCTGCTCGATTTCCTGCCCCTGCCGCCAAATGCCCAGCATAATTTCTTTGCCCGGCGCAATCGCACCGACCATCACCGGCAAATCGCTGGATGCGCGGACTTCCTCGCCGTTCACACTGCGCACAATATCGCCCACCTGCAAACCGGCACGCTCGGCCGGGCTGCCGGGCATTACCCGTGCAATCAGCGCACCCGCCGGTTTGTCGAGTTGGAACGATTTGGCCAGATCATAAGATACTTCCTGAATAATCACGCCCAATTGGCCGCGCTGTACTTTGCCGCTGGTTTTCAGCTGGTCGGCCACATTCATCGCCACATCAATCGGAATGGCAAACGAAATGCCCATAAAGCCGCCGCTGCGGCTGTAAATCTGCGAGTTGATGCCCACCACTTCCCCGTTCAGATTAAACAGCGGGCCGCCCGAATTGCCGGGATTGATAGCGACATCGGTTTGGATAAACGGCGTGTAATTTTCGTTCGGCAGGCTGCGGCCTTTGGCCGATACAATACCTGCGGTTATGCTGTTGTTGAAACCGAACGGCGCACCGATGGCGGCTACCCATTCGCCCGGCTTCAGGGCTTTGGCATCGCCGATTTTCACCGCAGGCAGTCCTTCGGCATCGATTTTCAGCAAAGCCACGTCCGACTGGCGGTCTGATCCGATCAGGCGCGCGGTATATTCGCGTTTGTCGTTAAGCGTAACCTTGATATTGTTCATGCCGCTCAAAACATGGGTATTGGTCAGAATATAACCGTCGGCACTGATAATGAAACCGGAGCCGAAATTCTGCTCGTTTTCCTCTTCCGGCTCCTGCAACTGCGGTGCATTGGGCACCAGCCGTCTGAAAAAGTCGTAAAACGGATCATTGTCTGCAAACGGCCCGGTATCACGTTCGCTGCGGCTGTCGGCAGAAGGCAGTTTGGCAGCCTGAATATTGACCACACTCGCCCCTTCCTGCGCCACCAGCTTGGTAAAGTCGGGCAGCAGCATCGTAACCGTGCTGCCGTTGCCAGTCGTCGCTTCAATCTGCTTGACCAATGCACCCGCTTCTTGATCTTTTTTACCGCAGGCAGAAACGGCCAACACGGCTGCGACAGCCAGAGCCAGAGATTTGGAAGGGAAATTCACGTTTTTTCCTTTTTTGAAAACAGTTGTCGGGAAAGACAAAACACCCGCTATTGTAAACAAAATCCGCCGCACCTGAACAGATGCGGCGGCGGGCGGTTTAAGCCATTTGCACGGTTTTACCCTTGAAGCCGCACAAATCGTTTACCGGACAGGCGGCACATTGCGGTTTTTGCGCTTTACACACATAACGCCCGTGCAGAATCAGCCAGTGGTGGGCATCGAGCAGGAATTCTTTGGGAATCACTTTCATCAGTTTGTCTTCTACTGCGCGTACCGTTTTGCCCGGCGCCAGCCCCGTACGGTTGGACACACGGAAAATATGGGTGTCCACCGCCATCACAGGCTGGCCGAAAGCTGTATTGAGCACCACATTGGCGGTTTTGCGTCCCACACCGGGCAGGGCTTCGAGGGCTTCGCGCATTTGCGGCACTTCGCCGCCGTGCTGCTCAATCAAAATGCGGCAGGTTTCGATAATGTGTTTGGATTTGGTTTGGTACAGGCCGATGGTTTTGGTGTATGCCTTCACGCCGTCCAAGCCCAAATCCAGCATGGCCTGCGGCGTATCCGCCACCGGAAACAGCTTGGCAGTGGCCTTGTTCACACCCACATCGGTGGCCTGCGCCGAGAGCAGCACCGCAATCAGCAATTCAAACGGCGAAGCATAGTTCAGTTCGGTTTGCGGGTGCGGATTGGCCGTCTGAAAACGGCGGAACATTTCATAACGTTTGGCGGCATTCATCGC
Organism: Neisseria leonii; assembly: GCF_028776105.2. NCBI lineage: Bacteria > Pseudomonadati > Pseudomonadota > Betaproteobacteria > Neisseriales > Neisseriaceae > Neisseria > Neisseria leonii. The sequence continues at coordinate 616,018 of NZ_CP145606.1, forward strand.
AATCAACCGTTCAGACTGGCCGAATGCTCGCGCGTTTCGTGGAATACGATGTCCGGCCAGCGTTCCTGCGTCAAACTCAAATTCACGCGGTTGGGCGCGAGATAGGCCAGATTGCCGCCCGCATCCACCGACAGATTCACTGCATTGGCTTTTTCAAATTCGGCCAGCTTTTTCTTGTCGTCGCACGACACCCAGCGCGCCGACCAAATCGAAGCGTTGTCGAACACCGCTTCCACGCCGTATTCCGCCGCCAGCCGCGACGTTACCACTTCAAACTGCAACACGCCCACCGCGCCCAAAATCAAATCGCCGCCCGAATGCGGTTTGAACACCTGCACCGCGCCTTCTTCGCCAAGCTGCTGCAAACCTTTTTGCAGCTGCTTGATTTTCAGCGGGTTTTTAATGCGCACGCTGCGGAACAGCTCGGGCGCGAAAAACGGGATACCGGTAAACGCCAGCGGTTCGCCTTCGGAAAAACTGTCGCCGATTTGGATATTGCCGTGGTTGGGAATGCCGATGATGTCGCCAGCGTAGGCTTCTTCCACCAATTCGCGGTCGTGCGACATAAACGTTACCACGCTGGAAGCGGCGATTTCGCGGTTGATGCGCAGATGCTTCATCTTCATGCCGCGTTCGAATTTGCCGGAACACACACGCAGAAAGGCGATGCGGTCGCGGTGTTTTGGATCCATATTCGCTTGTATTTTAAACACAAATCCCGAAAACTTCTCTTCAGACGGCATCACCTCGCGCACGGTGGCATCGCGGCCTTGCGGTGCAGGCGCCCAGTCGATTAGGGAATTCAAGATTTCCTGAATACCGAAGTTGTTAATCGCCGAGCCGAAGAACACAGGCGTGAGTTCGCCTGCCAAAAATTCTTCCAAATCAAATTCGTTGGAAGCGGCCTGCACCAGCTCGATTTCGTCGCGCAGTTGTTGGATTTCCAAAGGAAAACGTTTTTCCAATTCCGGATTGTCAATGCCTTTAATCACGTCGAATTCATGCGGCAAACGCTCTCCGCCGGCTTCGAAGAGGTACACTTCGTCATTGAGAATGTGATAAACGCCTTTGAAATTTTTGCCCATGCCTATCGGCCAGGTAACCGGCGCGCAGCGGATTTTTAAAATATTCTCCACTTCGTCGAGCAATTCCAGCGAATCGCGTACCTCGCGGTCGTATTTGTTCATAAACGTAACAATGGGCGTATTGCGCAGACGGCAAACGTTCAACAATTTGATTGTCTGCGCTTCCACGCCTTTGGCCGCGTCAATCACCATCAGCGCGCTGTCCACAGCGGTGAGTACGCGGTAGGTGTCTTCCGAAAAGTCTTGGTGGCCGGGGGTGTCGAGCAGGTTGACGGTGTGGCCTTTATAGTCGAACTGCATCACCGACGAGGCCACCGAAATCCCGCGCTGTTTCTCGATTTCCATCCAGTCGGAAGTGGCGAATTTGCCGCTTTTCTTGCCCTTTACCGTGCCCGCGCTCTGAATCGCACCCGAAAACAGCAGCAGCTTTTCGGTAAGCGTGGTTTTACCCGCATCGGGGTGGGAAATAATGGCAAACGTGCGGCGGCGGCGCACCTGATCGGGAATATTCGACATAAGGCTTTCTTGGCAAAAAATTCAGGCCGCACCATGTTCAGACGGCCCGCACAAACAAAATGCTAAAACTTGGGAATTGTACAAAAAAACACCTGCCGACTCAATGCAGACGGCACAGCCCGGCCGTCTGAAAAAGCGGCAGGCGCGTTTTCCGCCGCACAGGTATAATCCCCGCTGTTTACATATCCTTACCTCAACCCGAAACAGGAGCTTCCCGAAATGACCGCCACACAACAACGCGCCGAACTGCACCGCCGTATCTGGCAGATTGCCAACGAAGTCCGAGGATCTGTGGACGGCTGGGACTTTAAACAATACGTTTTGGGTGCATTATTCTACCGTTCTATCAGCGAAAACTTCGCCGCCTATTTCAACGATGAAGAAACCGATTATGCCTCCCTGCCCGACAGCGTCATTACAGACGGCATCAAAGAAGATGCCGTCAAAACCAAGGGCTATTTCATCTATCCGAGCCAATTATTTGAAAACATCGTCAAAACCTCGCACCAGAACGACAACCTGAACACCGATTTAAAAGCCGTTTTCGACGCTATCGAATCCTCCGCCCAAGGCTACGAATCCGAGCGCGACATCAAAGGCCTGTTTGCCGATTTCGACACCACATCCAACCGCCTGGGCAATACGGTTGCCGAAAAAAGCCGCCGCCTGGCAGCCGTATTGAAAGGCGTGGCGGAATTGGATTTCGGCCGTTTTGAAGACAATCAGATTGATCTGTTCGGCGACGCCTACGAATTTTTGATTTCCAACTATGCGGCCAATGCAGGCAAATCGGGTGGCGAATTCTTCACACCGCAAAACGTTTCCAAACTCATCGCCAAACTCGCCACCCACGGACAGAGCGAAATCAACAAAATCTACGATCCCGCCTGCGGCTCGGGCAGCCTGCTGCTGCAGGCAAAAAAACAGTTTGACAGCCATATTATCCAAGACGGCTTCTTCGGGCAGGAAATCAACCATACCACCTATAACCTTGCCCGCATGAATATGTTCCTGCACAACATCAACTACGACAAATTCGACATCGCGCTCGGCGATACCCTGACCAGTCCGCAATTCGGCGATGGCAAACCCTTTGATGCCATCGTCTCCAATCCACCCTATTCCATTAACTGGGTCGGCTCGGACGACCCGACACTAATCAATGATGAGCGTTTTGCCCCTGCCGGAGTATTGGCTCCGAAATCCAAAGCCGATTTCGCCTTTATCCTGCACGCATTAAACTATCTCTCCGCCCGCGGCCGCGCCGCCATCGTTACCTTTCCCGGTATTTTCTACCGCAGCGGTGCCGAGCAGAAAATCCGCAAATATCTGGTAGACAACAACTATATCGAAACTGTGATCGCCCTTGCACCCAATCTGTTTTTCGGTACATCGATTGCCGTCAATATTTTGGTGCTGGCAAAAAACAAACCCAACAACCACAGCATCCAGTTTATCGATGCAGGCAAGCTGTTCAAAAAAGAAACCAACAATAATATCTTAACCGACGAACATATCGATAAAATTGTGCAAACCTTCGCCGACAAAAGCGAAACCGCCCATTTCAGCCGCAATGTGGACAATCATGAAATTGCCGAAAACGGCTATAATCTTGCCGTTTCCAGTTATGTAACCCCCGAAGACACCCGCGAAATCATCAATATTGACGAACTCAACGCAGAAATCCGCCACACCGTCGCCAAAATCGACACCCTGCGCCAAAGCATCGATAAAATCATCGCGGAGATTGAAGCGTGAGCCTGATTTTATACACCACCTCAGACGGTATCGCCCAAGTTGCTTTGCAGCAGTTTGACGAGCAAGTATGGCTGACGCAGGCAGATATGGCCGAACTTTATCAAACCAGCAAACAAAATATCAGTAAGCACATCAAAGCCATATTTACCGAGCAAGAGTTATCGGAAGCGGCAACTGTCAACCATCAGTTGACAGTTCAAAACGAAGGGGGGCGCAAGATTAACCGCAAAATCGCCTACTATTCGCTTCCCCTGATTATTGCCGTGGGCTACCGTGTCCGTTCCGCACGCGGAACGCAATTCCGTCAATGGGCCACAGAACGCCTGAGCGAATACTTGCGCAAAGGCTTTACGCTGGATGACGAACGCCTGAAAGGAACGGGTGGCGGCGATTATTGGAAAGAGCTGCTTGACCGCATCCGCGACATCCGCTCATCAGAAAAAGCCCTGTACCGCCAAGTGTTGGATTTATACGCAACCAGCCGCGATTACAATCCAAACAGCACAGAAAGCCGGCAATTTTTTGCCGCCGTGCAAAACAAACTGCATTACGCCGTCAGCGAACAAACTGCTCCCGAACTGATCTACCGCCGCGCCGACAGCAGCAAAGACTTTATGGGTTTAACCACTTTTAAAGGCTCGCTGCCCACGCTGGACGAAGCCAAAATTGCCAAAAACTATCTGACCGAAGACGAACTCTTCCGCCTGAACCGGCTGGTATCCGCCTTCTTCGATCTTGCCGAAATCAAGGCACAAGAGAAAACCCCCATGTATATGCGCGACTGGCTGGCAGAATTGGACAAATTTGCAGGCATCTACGGCAAAGGCGTATTACAGGGCGCAGGCAGCATCAGACGTGAACAGGCAGATCAAAAAGCCGAACGCGAATACCGTGCCTATGAAGCGCGCACCTTGTCGCCAATAGAGCACAGCTATTTGGACAGCATCAAGGCATTAGAAAAAACAGCAGTCAAACACAGTAAAGCACAGAAAAAATAGCGTTCAGGCCGTCTGAAAACGGTTCAGACGGCCTGAACACAAAACCGACAGGAAACAGACAATGAAACCCAATCCGATTATGGAAAAACTCATCAATACAGGCGTACTTGCCCGTCATGCCGAAACGGTGAAATGGAAGACTTTGGGGGAAGTGGCGGATTATGAACAGCCAACAAAATATCTGGTCAGCTCAAACCATTATGATGATAAATATCCAATCCCAGTTTTAACCGCAGGCAAAACCTTTATTTTGGGTTATACCGACGAAACCTACGGCGTTTATCCCGCTTCACACAGTCCCGTGATTATTTTTGATGATTTCACAACCGCGAATAAATGGGTGGATTTTGACTTTAAAGCCAAATCGTCAGCAATGAAGATGATCACAGCAAAAGATGAAAATGTCGCTTTATTGAAATATATTTATTACTGGCTCAATACACTACCTAACGAGCAGACAGATAATGATCACAAACGGCAATGGATTAGCAATTATGCCAAAAAATTAATCCCCATTCCCCCACTGGAAGCGCAACGTGAAATTGTCCAAGTACTGGACAATTTCACGGAGCTTACAGCGGAGCTTACAGCGGAGCTTACAGCGCGTAAAAAACAATACGAATATTACCGCAACCTTTTGTTAGATTTTGGCAATGGCATGGGGGGGGGGCAATAGCCTTTTTCTTTCAGGCAGCCTGACAACAGGTAGGGTGGGCATCCCTCCCCACCATCAAGCAGCAGAAGATATTGCCATGGAGGGCAAGCATGCCCGCCCTACCCGCAACCCGTTTTCAGACGGCATCGAAGTGGTTTGGAAGACGTTGGGGGAAGTGGGTAAACTTATTCGCGGAAACGGTATGCAGAAAAAAGACTTTACCGAAACAGGTGTTCCCGCCATTCATTACGGACAAATTTACACCTATTACGGATTTGAAACCCATAAAACCCTTTCTTTTGTTTCGTCTGAATTGGCAAAGACCTTGAAAAAGGTCAATCACGGCGATGTTGTGATTACCAACACCAGCGAAAATCTTGAAGATGTGGGAAAAGCGGTACTCTATTTGGGAGAAAAACAAGCCGTAACAGGCGGTCATGCCACTATTTTCAAACCCAATCCTGAAATGATTTTGGGCAAATATTTTGTTTACTGTACACAAAGTGCTTTTTTCGCAGCAGGAAAACGTAAATATGCCAAAGGGACAAAGGTGATTGATGTTTCTGCAACCGATATGGCGAAAATCAAAATCCCCATCCCCCCGCTCGAAACCCAAACCCGCATCGTCGCCATACTGGATAAATTCGACGCGCTTACCCATTCCATTTCAGACGGCCTGCCACGCGAAATCGAATTGCGGCAAAAGCAGTATGAATACTACCGCGAGCGGCTGCTGACTTTTGCGTAAATATGGGAATAGCGAATGAGGAATAAATATGGGCAGCACGCTGACCGAAATTGCAGAACAACTTAAGGATGCAAACAAAAAAGTCCATTTGATTTATGCGTTCAACGGCACGGGCAAAACACGTCTGTCGCGTGAGTTCAAACGGCTGATTTCCCCTAAAACGGACGACAACACAGAAAATAAGGATGGGGAAGATGCAAGCACTTTGACCCGGAAGAAAATTCTTTATTACTCGTCTTTTACGGAAGATGTGTTTTATTGGGATAATGATTTGGCACATGATTCCGAAGTCAAATTGAAAATTCAAGACAATTCATTCACGCATTGGGTGTTTGTCGAACAGGGTTTGGAAGAGAGGGTAACCAAAACATTCCAGAGCTATACGGATGAAAAACTTACCCCTGTTTTCAACGAGGATTTTTCGGAAGTCAGGTTCTCTTATGCCAGCGGCGATGATGCGGTGCTTGAAAACATCAAAATTTCCAAAGGAGAAGAAAGCAATTTTATTTGGAGCGTGTTTTATTCGCTGCTGCAGCAAGTGATTTCCGAGTTGAACATTGCTGAAAAGGAAGAGCGTTCGACGGATAAATTTGACAATTTGGAATATATTTTCATTGATGATCCTGTGAGCTCTTTAGATGAAAATCACCTTATTGAACTGGCTATTGATGTTGCCCAATTAATAAAATCAAGCCAATCGGAATTGAAATTTATCGTTACAACGCATAACCCGCTTTTTTATAATGTGCTGCATAATGAATTCAAATATGAAAAGAAACTCGGAAAGAAATATGTGATGGAAAAGCTGAATGACGGCAGCTTTCTGCTGAATCCCCAGAATACCGGTTCACCGTTTTCCTATCATCTCTATCTGAAAAAAGAAATCCATCGGGCTCTTATGGAAAATCAGGTACAGAAATACCACTTCAACCTGCTGAGAAATCTGTTGGAAAAAACTGCAACTTTTCTCGGTTACGAACGTTGGGGGGAGTTGCTGCCGAAAGACCCCGACGGATCCAATGCTACGGAAAACAGGCTGGCCAGAATGATTAATTTCTACAGCCATTCTTCTCACTCCAATGAAGATGCCGCATTAATCAAGCCCGAAGAAAAACAGATTCTGAATCATATTTTAAAGATATTAGACAATGATTACAGGTTTTATCCGATTACCCCAGCGTCTGACAAGGTAGAAAAACATGACTGAAGCCACCCTCCCCATCGCCGAAACCAACCATTTCATCGTTCTTGACACATACGAAAAAATCGATCAGTCCGGCGCGGTATATCAGACCGAATACGATTTGGAGAAAGAATTAATTACCGATTTGCAGGCGCAGGGTTATGAATACCGACGCGATTTGAATACGCATGACAAGCTGCTGGCCAATGTGCGCGAGCAGTTGCAGAAGTTGAACGGCACGGTGTTTTCAGACAGCGAGTGGGCGCGTTTTACGGCGGAATATCTCGACAGGCCGTCTGAAAATCTGATTGAGAAAACCCGCAAAATCCATGACGACTACATTTACGATTTTGTGTTTGACGACGGGCATATCCAAAACATTTACCTGCTGGATAAGAAAAATATTACCCGCAACCATGTACAGGTGATCAATCAGTTCGAACAGACAGGCAGTCATGCCAACCGTTATGATGTTACGGTGTTAATCAACGGCCTGCCGCTGGTGCAGATTGAATTGAAAAAACGCGGCGTGGCGATCCGTGAAGCGTTTAACCAAGTGCACCGCTATACCAAAGAAAGTTTCAATACAGAGCATTCACTATTCAAATACCTGCAAATCTTCGTGATTTCCAACGGCACGGACACGCGCTATTTTGCCAATACTACCCGCCGCGATAAAAACAGCTTCGATTTTACGATGAACTGGGCGCGAGCCGATAACGGGCCGATTAAAGATTTGAAAGACTTTACCGCCACTTTTTTCCAGAAAAATACGCTGCTGTCCGTACTGCTGCATTATTCGGTATTCGATACCAACGACACACTGCTGCTGATGCGCCCTTATCAAATTGCGGCAGCGGAACGGATTCTGTGGAAAATCACAAGTTCGGCTCAGACCAAAAACTGGAACAAACCCGAAAGCGGCGGCTATATCTGGCACACCACAGGCAGCGGTAAAACGCTTACCAGCTTCAAGGCCGCGCGCTTGGCCACCGAATTGGACTTTATCGACAAAGTGTTTTTTGTGGTGGACAGAAAAGACTTGGATTATCAGACGATTAAGGAATACCAGCGTTTTTCGCCCGACAGTGTGAACGGTTCGGAAAGCACGGCAGGATTGAAACGCAATCTGAACAAAAACGATAATAAAATCATTGTTACCACCATTCAGAAACTGAATAATCTGATGAAGTCGGAAGATAATCTGCCGGTGTATCAACAGCAGGTAGTATTTATTTTCGATGAGTGCCACCGCAGCCAGTTTGGCGAAGCACAGAAAAACTTAAAGAAAAAATTCAAAAAATTCTGCCAGTTCGGTTTTACAGGTACACCGATTTTTCCCGAAAACGCCTTGGGCGCGGACAATACGCAAAACGTGTTCGGCCGCCAGCTGCATACTTATGTGATTACCGATGCCATCCGCGATGAAAAAGTATTGAAATTCAAAGTAGACTATAACAATGTGCGGCCGCGTTTCCAGTCTTTGGAAAGCGAGCAGGATTTGGAAAAATTATCCGCGTATGAGAACCGCCAAGCACTTTTGCATCCCGAGCGTATCCGCGAAATTACGCAATATATCCTGAACAGCTTCAAACACAAAACCCACCGTATGAACGCGGGCGGCAAGGGATTCAACGCCATGTTTGCCGTCAGCAGTGTAGACGCGGCCAAAGCCTATTACGAAGCGTTCCGACAGTTGCAGCAGGAAGCGGAAAATCCGCTGAAAGTGGCAACCATTTTTTCTTTTGCAGCCAACGAAGCACAAGATGCGATCGGCGATATTGCCGACGAAGGTTTTGGGACGGATGCCATGGACAACAGCGCGAAAGCGTTTTTAAATGCCGCTATTGCCGACTACAACGCACACTTCCGCACCAATTACAGCACTGACAGCCGCGAGTTTCAAAACTATTACCGCGATTTGGCACAAAGAGTGAGAAACCGGGAAGTGGATTTGCTGATTGTAGTCGGCATGTTTTTAACCGGTTTTGATGCGCCCACGCTGAACACCTTGTTTGTCGATAAAAACCTGCGCTATCACGGCCTGATGCAGGCGTTTTCCCGCACCAACCGCATTTATGATGCCACCAAACCTTTCGGCAATATCGTAACGTTCCGCGATTTGGAACAGGCGACGATAGATGCGGTTACCCTTTTCGGCAATAAAAATACCAAAAATGTGGTACTGGAAAAAAGTTATCGGGAATATATGGATGGTTACACCGACCAGCAGACCGGCGACGTGCGGCGCGGCTATTTGGCAGTGGTCAAAGAATTGCAGGACCGTTTTCCCAATCCCGATCAGATCGCAACCGAACAGGATAAAAAAGACTTTGCCAAACTCTTCGGCGAATACCTGCGCGTGGAAAATGCGCTGCAAAATTACGATGAATTTACCGCGCTGCAAGCCTTCCGCGATTTGAACCACACCAATGAAACAGCAGTCGAGGAATTTAAAGAAAAATTCAATCTCCAAGACCAAGATTTTGCCGCTATGCAGACGGTTCCGATGCCGTCTGAACGCACCGTGCAGGATTACCGCTCGGCCTACAACGACATCCGCGACTGGCTGCGTCAAGCCCATTCCGCAGAACAGCAGACGCAATCCAAGATTGATTGGGGCGATGTGGTATTTGAAGTGGATCTGCTCAAATCGCAGGAAATCAATCTGGATTACATTTTGGAATTGATTTTCGAACACAACCGGAAAATCAAGGATAAAGACGTATTGGTGGAAGAAATCCGACGTACCATTCGCGCCAGCATCGGCAACCGCGCCAAAGAAAGTCTGGTGGTGGCATTTATCGAAACAACCGATCTGGATGCAATCACCGACAAACCCGATATTCTCGACCACTTTTACCGTTTTGCTCAAAACGAAATGAAGCGCGAAGCAGCCGAATTAATCGAAACAGAGCAGCTCGACGGCCGGACGGCCAAACGCTATATAGAAACTTCGCTCAAACGCGGTTTTGTCTCGGAAAACGGAACCGACCTGCACCAAATGCTGCCCAAAATAAGCCCGCTCAATCCGAAATACCTCAAACGCAAACAGTCTGTTTTTGAAAAAATCAGCGCGTTTGTAAACAAATTCAAAGGCGTGGATAAAAAAATCTGAACCTGACCGGTTCAAGGTTTGCAGCAGCTGCCTGATAGCCGGAAACATCAGGCCGTGAACAGGCCGTCTGTGAAATTCCGGCAGAACGCCCGATATCCGTATATCTGGATGCCGTCTGAAAACCCATTTGAAAATTGAGGAGCAAACGATGCCGTATGAACCTTTCACGTTTTCCTGTGCCGACGGTTATCCGTTGGCCGCATCTTGGCATATACCCGGACAACCGCCACGCGCCACTGTGATGATCGCTCCCGCCACAGGCATTACCCAACGCTTTTACCGTCCGTTTGCCGAATATCTGGCGCAAAACGGTTTTGCCGTACTCACGTTCGACAACCGCGGCATCGGGGAATCGCTGCACGGCCGTCTGAAAGGCCATACGGCATCACTGGTCGATTGGGGGCGGCTGGATATGGCTGCCGCACTGGATACGCTGATGAAGCGTTACCCCGCCCTGCCCTGCCACCTGATCGGCCACAGCGCAGGGGCGCAGCTTGTCGGACTGATGGACAATGCCCACCGTCTCGCTTCCCTGTTTGCTGTCGGCTGCTCATCGGGCTGTCTGGCCAATATGAAGGGCTGGTACGGCCTCAAAGCCCGTTTTTTTATGAATGTCTTTATCCCGTTGTCCAATGTGCTGTCGGGCTATGCGCAAACCGACAAACTCGGCATGGGCGGCCCTCTGCCCAAACAGGTGGCGGCGGACTGGCGGCATTGGTGCAACGGGCGCGGTTATGCACAAACCGATTTCGGCAGCCGTATCCGGCAGCATCAATATGACACGCTCGCCGTTCCCGCCCTGTGGCTGACCGCCACCGACGACGATATAGCCGTGGCCGCCAATGTATACGATATGGCTGCGGTATTTGCCCGCCTGTCGCCGGATCTGGTGTTTCTGAACCCGGCCGATTACGGCCTGGAAAGCATCGGCCACATGAAATTTTTCAGCCGCAGCAGCAGCGTGGCACTCTGGCCGCTGGCTTTGGAGTGGCTGAACCGCCACAGCGGGTAGCAGACATACAGGCAGGCCGTCAAACGCTTATACCTGATACAGCGCATACACCGCCGCCACAGCAACGGCGGCGGCGGCCAGAAAAGCACCGGCACCGGCAAACCGCAGTTTCGGCGCAGCGGGCAGGAATTTATAGCCGCTGATCATCGGCGTTACCAGATTCTGCTTTTTCACCAAACGGTACACCGCCACCGCAGCGATATGCACGGCAACCAGTGTCAGCAGAACATTGAAAAACGCCATATGCAGCGAACGCATCGCACTGCCGGCGGTCTCGCTGACCAAGCCGTTGAGGTAGCCGTTGTGGATAAACGTATTTTCATCGGCGGCAAACAGCCCGCTGACCAGCTGGACAGCCAAAGCCGCCAGCAAAGCCAGCACCATCATCGCCCCCAGCGGATTGTGTCCCGGCTGTTCGCTTTCGCCGACTTGGCCGCGCAGATAAGCCGCAATACGGCCGGGACGGACAAATTGGCGGAAACGGGCGGTGTCGCTGCCCCAAATACCCCAGCAGATACGGAAAACCAGCAGCCCGAACAGCAGAGAACCGATGCGGATATGCCAAGCCAGCCAATTGCCGCCGGTTTCGGCACTGAACCACATAAAGGCAAATCCCGCCGCCAGCAGCCAGTGAAACAGGCGCGTGGGCAAATCCCAAATTTTAAAACGCTGCATCTTCCATTCCCTTCCTCAATCCCATCGAATACCGACGGCCGAATATTCAGCGGCCGTTGATGCGGTCTGCCAAACCGAGCAGTGCCAGAGGCACGGCGGCGTAATCGTCAGCCGGCCAGCTGTCCGTATCGTCGCTATCGGCGATATAGCCCCAGCCGGCCAGAACCGTCCGCATACCGGCAGCGCGTCCGGCCTGCATATCGCGCTCGGCATCACCCACATACAGGCAGTACTGCGGCGCAATACCCAGTTGGGCGCAGGCATACAGCATGGGTTTGACCGAAGGCTTGGCTTCGCCGCAGGTATCACCGCTGACCACCACTTCTGGCGGCGGCTCAAACGCCAGATGCGGTACCAGACGGTCGGTAAACGCCGCGGGCTTATTCGTGATAATGCCCCAGCGGATACCGCGTGCCGCCAGCCCGGCCAATACTTCTGCCACGCCCTCGAACAATACCGTATCGCGGTCGAAGCATTGTCCGTATTCGGCCAGATACTCCGCCCGCCATGCCGCATAATCGGCATGGTCTTTGCCGATGCCTGCACCCAGCATAATCAGCCCCGCCGCGCCGTGGCTGGCCACCGGCCGTATGGCCGCCATGCTTTGCGGCGGCAGGCCTTTTTTGGCCAGCAGACGGTTGAGCGCGCCGCCCAAATCCGGCGCGGTATCGGCCAGCGTGCCGTCCAAATCGAATAAAACTGCCTGTATTTCCATTGTTTTCCTTTAAACGGCCGTCTGAAATCGTGATGCCGTCAAACGGTTGCCGCCGAATATTGGCCGTTGGACAGATTTTGCCGAAAGCCGGACCGTCGGGAAACGCTTCGGCACATTTCCCGCCAAGGCCAAACACGCGCAACGGCGGGATTCAGACGGCCTTTGGCGGCCATAAACGTTCTGCCGCAGCACGGTAAGCCCGCAACGGCAGGCGGGCTATTTTATCAGAAAGCGCTCCGCGCCGTTTTCCCGTGTTGCAGGCTCTGCTCAAAGTTCTCCAACACCGCCATTTCAAAACGGCTGAAACCCGCCCGCTCGCGCGCGTCCAGATTGACATAGCCGCGGAAAATAAACAGATCGTAGCGCGACAGCAGACGGCGGAACAGCGCCATCGGTTCCAGCCCGCGTTCGCGGCACAGATATTGATACCAATGATTGCCGGTTTGGACATGGCCGACTTCGTCGCGGTAAATCATGTCCAGCACCCCGCAGGTGGCCGTGTCGCCCTTTTGCGCCACCTTGGCGCGGATGGCGGGGGTAACGTCCAACCCGCGCGCTTCCAGTACGCGCGGCACCAACGCCATACGCAGCAGCGGGTCGTAAGCGGTTTTGTAGGCCATATCCCACAAATGGCCGTGTGCCTCAAAATCGCCGTAGTCGAAGCCGTGTGCGCGCAGGCGGTCGCGCATCGCTGAAAAATGCCGCGCTTCTTCGGCGGCCACCGTCAGCCAGTCGCGGGTAAACGCAACCGGCAGACGGCGGAAACGGTAGGCCGCGTCCAGCGCGAGATTGACTGCGTTAAATTCGATATGGCAGATGGCGTGCAGCATGGCGGCATAGCCTTCGGGCGTATTCATTTTGCGCGGGGTAACCGCCGAGGGCGGCACCAGCACCAAACCGTCGGGCAGCCCCGCATAGCGGAAATCGGCCGCCGCCGTCTCGGCATCGCGGCCTGAGCGGATCTCCGCCGCCAACGGCCGCAGCTGCCCGGCCAAACGGCATTTTTCATCGGCATCGCGGCAGAGCAATGCAGTCAGAATATCGGCATAAACAGCCTTCATGGGGATTTCCTTTCGCCGCCAAGCATAGCACAAAGCCTTATATATTACAGGTCCGAAGGAACTTCACAAAACTTCACAGTGCTTTTGAACCGCAGTCAGGATGACCGGTTCAGCCCGGTTCGAATTCCTTTATTTATTATCCGTTACAACCCAAAGAACCCGACTCTGTCTGTGCCCAAGTCCTCGTCTTGACTGCCGTCAAAGGCGGTGCCGGTAAAACTTTCTGTCAAGAAAATGATAAAATCACGCTTTTCAGACGGCCTGCGGTTTAAATAAATGTCAATATTCCGGCGGTCCAAACGCAAAAGCCGCCACGTTTTCACGGACTTGATACAGTTTACACAAATTAGCTGCCGCCCCCGCCCCTTGCCGTATACGGCAAAATCCCTATACTGCCGCCCATCGTCAGAAACGAAAGGAATCATGATGCGACACCCTGCTTTTACCCAACTGCTGACCGCCGCCGCGCTGGCCGCCGCTTTCAGTACCGCGCAGGCCGGTGCCGTCGATGCACTGAAAACATTCAATGCCGATGCAGACGGCCTGAGTGGCAGTTTCACGCAAACCGTCCAAAACAAAAAACGCACGCAGACTTCGTCCGGCACGTTTCAAATCCAACGCCCCGGCCTCTTCAAATGGGAATATACCCGCCCGGGCAGACAGCTGATTATCGGCGACGGCAAAACGGTTTGGCACTATGATGCCGAACTGAAACAGGCCGTCAAATCCGACCAGAAACAGGCCATCGGCAGCAGCCCCGCCGCCATTC